>NZ_BBWS01000055.1:0-192117 GCF_001463925.1 Aureimonas sp. N4
GGCTCAGTCTCGGTTAGCGCGAGGCTTGCGCGGACGACCCTCGGGCTTGCCCTCGGAGCGGTTGCCTGCGGGGCGGCGATCCGGCTTGCCCGGGCCGCCGGGCTTTTTGTTGAAGCGCGGGCGCTCGGTCGAACGCTCTGCAGGGCGTTCGCCTCGTGGCGCGGGACGCTCGCCCTTCGGTGGCGCGTCGGCCGAGGCGATCGTGATGTCGTCGTCCAGTCCTTCGGCACTGGCGGCAAAGCGCTTGGCGGCCGCGTCCACGATCTCAAATCGGGTTTCCCGATCGAAAATACGGATCGCGCCGATGTCTTCGCGAGTGATCTTGCCCCGGCGGCAGAGGAGCGGCAGCAGCCATTTCGGATCGGCATTGTTGCGGCGGCCAATATCCATGACGAACCACGAGGTCGGCCCGACGTCGCGCGAACGCGGCGCGCGCTCGGCTCGATCGCTGCGCTCGGGGCGGCCCTCGTCCTCACGGCGGGGCTTCACGCTGCGCGGCTCGCCGGGATCATAGACATCCTCCGGCGCGGGCAGGCGCTGGCGGTACAGGCGGGCGAAGGCGCCGGCGATTTCCTCGGGCGTGCGCTTGGCGATGAGATCGCGCACGACGTCCTGATCTTCCTCGCCGATCTCCTCGGACAGGATCGGGTCGCTCAGAAGCCTTTCGCGATCCAGCGCACGAATCTCGTCGGCGGACGGTGCCGCCATCCAGTTCGGCTTGATTCGCGCATCCGACAGGAGGCGCTCGGCCTTGCGACGACGCGACAGCGATACGAGCAGAACCGATACGCCCTTGCGCCCGGCACGGCCCGTGCGGCCGCTGCGATGCTGGAGCGTTTCCGCGTCGTTGGGGAGTTCGGCATGGATGACGAGGCCAAGGCTCGGCAGATCGATGCCGCGCGCGGCGACGTCGGTCGCCACGCAGACGCGCGCGCGACCATCGCGCAGCGCCTGCATGGCTTGATTGCGCTCGGCCTGACCGAGCTCGCCGGACAGGGCGACGGCGGCGAAGCCGCGATCGACGAGCCCGGTGTGGAGGTGGCGGACCTGTTCGCGCGTGTTGCAGAACACGATGGCCGACTGCGAATCGACCTGACGCAGGATGTTGACGACCGCGAGTTCGGACTCGGTCGGCGCAATGCGCACCGCGCGATATTCGATGTCGGCATGGCCGCTATCGCGCGACGTGGCCTCGATTCGCATCGCATTGCGCTGGTAGCGCTTGGTCAGGCTGACGATGGGCTTGGGCAGGGTCGCCGAGAACAGCAGCGTCCGACGCTCGTCGGGCGTGGCTTCCAGAATGAATTCGAGATCTTCGCGGAAGCCGAGATTGAGCATCTCGTCGGCTTCGTCCAGCACGACGACGCGAAGACGGCCGATCAGGAGACGACCGCGCTCCAGATGGTCGCGAAGGCGGCCCGGCGTGCCGACGACGATATGCGCGCCGCGCGCCAGAGCGCGCTGCTCGGCGCGCGGGTCCATGCCGCCGACGCAGGTGATGATGCGCGCATCCACCTTCGAATAGAGCCATTCCAGCTCGCGCTGAACCTGAAGCGCCAGTTCACGCGTCGGCGCGACCACCAGCGCCAGCGGCTCGCCGGCTTCCGGCAGGGCGTCTGATTCGCCGAGCAGCGTGCTGGCGAAGGCGAGGCCGAAGGCCACTGTCTTGCCGGAGCCGGTTTGGGCCGAGACGAGGAGATCGCGCTCGCCGACACTGGGGTCGAGAACGGCGTCCTGAACGGGCGTCGGGTCTTGGTATCCACGCTCCTCGAGCGCGGCGGCGAGGGCGGGGTGTGTCGGGCGGAAGGGCACCGGATTTTCCTTGAAGACTGTGCCGTTCCATCGAACGACGGCTGATGGCCGTCGCTTCCCGTCATGGCTCCATTGATCACGCGGGATCGCAATCCCTATCGCGCAATGGGCCAGCCTTCCGGCACCCATAGAAAGCCGGCTCGCCGATCCAAACGCGAGAATGACGCGTCTATACGCGCAAACACGGGAGATGGCGACCCCTTGTCGAACAGGGCGTGCAGCGGCTCGCGAATGGAACCGTAAGCCCTCTGATCAGATCGCCAGTGCGATGTTCAAAGCCGCCAGCCAGAACACCGAAGACAGGAGAGCCCCGATCGTCAGGCCTCGCCCCATGGCGAGGGGATCAAAAGAATGATGCATCGAAGTCCTCCCGTTGAAGGCAGCGTTGGAGGTTTTCCTCGTTTCTGAGCGTCTGCCCTCGATCGTTAAAATTGCACCCTTTTTTCCTTACGACAAAGGATTTTTGCGCACGATTCCTTTTGCGAAGCTGCCGCCGGCGGAAAAAGGAAGATGGTCATCTCCTGAGTTGCGTAGCTCGAAGTCTCGACGGATGAGCCGTTCCCGGCTGAGGGTAGAAATTTCCCATCGATCGGCCTGTCGCGATCGTTCTTTTCTCTCTTGCGGCCTCGACCGGCCGCTTCGCCGCCTTGTTTGGAATCGTTTCGAAAGCGAGGATCAATCCATTCTATCGATGGAGTTTGATGTAACCCATGAAACGACTTTCCTTCGGACTTCTCGCCATGGGTCTCGTGATGGCGGCGGTACTTCCGGCCGGCGCGCAGACGACGCTCCTCAACGTGTCCTACGATCCGACGCGCGAACTCTATCGTGACTACAATTCGGAATTCTCGAAGTTCTGGCAGGGGCAGGGCCATGACGCGGTCACCGTTCGCCAGTCGCATGGCGGATCGGGCGCGCAGGCGCGTACGGTGATCGACGGGCTGGACGCCGATGTCGTGACGCTGGCGCTGGAGGCCGACATCGACGCCATCGCCAAGGCGACGAAGAAGATTCCCGGAGACTGGCGCACCCGCCTGCCGCACAATTCCGCACCTTATACCTCGACCATCGTTTTCCTTGTGCGCAAGGGCAATCCCAAGGCGATCCATGACTGGAACGACCTGGTGAAGGATGGCGTGCAGGTGATCACACCCAACCCGAAGACGTCGGGAGGTGCGCGCTGGAACTATCTGGCCGCTTGGGCCTATGCCAACAAAGCGTTCGGCAACGATCCGGAAAAGACCAAGCAGTTCGTCGGCAACATCTATCGCCACGTTCCCGTTCTCGACACCGGCGCTCGCGGCTCCACCACGACCTTCGTACAGCGCGGCATCGGCGACGTTCTCCTTGCTTGGGAGAACGAGGCGTTCCTGGCGCTGGAAGAACTCGGCCCCGATCAGTTCGAGATCGTGGTGCCCTCCATCTCGATCCTCGCCGAGCCGCCGGTCGCGCTGGTGGATGGGAATGTCGATGCCAAGGGCACACGCGAGGTCGCGACCGCTTATCTTCAGCATCTCTACAGCGATGCCGGCCAGACGATCGCGGCCAAGCACTACTATCGCCCCTCCGAGCCGGAGAAGGTGACCGATAAGGCGCTTCTGGAGCGCTTTCCGAAGCTGGAACTCGTGTCGATCGACGATCCGCAGTTCGGCGGTTGGGCGAAGGCGCAGCCCGAGCATTTCGGAGACGGCGGCATCTTCGACCAGATCTACAAGCCGGGCAAGTAAGCGACCCGTTCCCCAAGCGTTCCTCCCACGACTTGGGGACTTCACCCCGGCGGGACTTGTCCCGCCGGGTTCTTTGTACGGATAATGCCGGGTCACGGCAGGAATGAAGGGGTTCTCATGCTCGACCGGACGGCTTTCCGGCGGCGGCTTTTTTCGCGCTCGATGCTCCCTCGCGTGGCTTGAGCGATGGCGTCGTCCGTTCTGCCGCGCTTTCGCGCTCCCAGCGTCATACCGGGTTTCGGTCTCGCGCTCGGTTTCACGCTGACCTATCTCACGCTCCTCGTTCTTATCCCGCTTTCGGCCTTGGTTCTGCGCAGTTCCAGCCTTGGTTGGGAGGAGTTCGTGCGGCTGGCCCTCGATCCGCGCGTTCTGGCGGCGCTGCGCCTGTCCTTCGGCGCGTCCTTCTTCGCGGCGCTCATCAATGCCGTGTTCGGCCTGCTGATCGCTTGGGTGCTCGTGCGCTACGATTTTCCTGGCCGGCGCTTCGTGGATGCGGTGATCGATCTGCCTTTCGCGCTGCCGACCGCCGTTGCCGGCATCGCGCTGACGGCGCTCTACGCGCCCAATGGATGGGTCGGGCAATTTCTGGCGCCGCTGGGCATCAAGGTCGCCTACACGCCGCTCGGCATCGTGGTGGCGCTAGTCTTCGTGTCGCTGCCCTTCGTCGTGCGCACCGTACAGCCCGTGCTGGAAGAGATCGACGCCGAGGTGGAGCAGGCGGCTGCGACGCTCGGCGCCAACCGCTTCCAAACGGTGACCCGCGTCGTCCTGCCCAGCGTCATGCCGGCTTTGCTGACGGGTTTTGCTTTGGCGCTCGCCCGCTCGGTCGGGGAATACGGCTCGGTCATCTTCATCGCCGGCAACATTCCCTACGTCTCGGAAATCGCGCCGCTGCTGATCGTGATCCGATTGGAAGAGTTCAACTATGGCGGGGCGACGGCGGTCGCGGCCATGATGCTCGCGATCTCCTTCCTGATGCTTCTCGCCATCAACCTCATTCAGGCCTGGAGCCGGCGGAGATACGGTCATGGTGCTTGACGCCTCCTTGGGTGCGACGCCCGCCGCTCCCACGCGCCGCCGACCGGTGACGAGCGAAGCGCCGGCGGTCAAATGGACCCTGATCGCCGTCGCGCTGGTCTTTCTTGCCTTCTTTCTGTTTCTGCCTCTGGTCGCCGTCTTCGTGGAAGCCTTCCGCAACGGGCTGTCGCTCTATTGGCAGGCGATCATCGAGCCCGACGCGCTGGCCGCGATCCGCCTGACGCTTCTGGTGGCGGCGATCTCGGTGCCGCTCAATGTCGTGTTCGGATTGGCTGCGGCCTGGGCGATCGCGAAATTCGAGTTCAAGGGAAAGGCGCTGCTGATCACGCTGATCGACCTGCCATTCTCGGTCTCGCCCGTAATCGCGGGTCTCGTCTACATCCTCCTGTTCGGAGCGCAGGGCTATCTCGCGCCGCTGCTTCAGGGCACGGGAATCCAGATCGTCTTCGCGTTGCCCGGCATCGTGCTCGCCACCGTCTTCGTCACGCTGCCCTTCGTCGCGCGCGAGCTGATCCCGCTCATGCAGGAGCAGGGAACGGGAGACGAGGAGGCGGCCATCTCACTGGGCGCGAGCGGCTGGAAGACCTTCTTCCGGGTCACGCTGCCCAATGTGAAATGGGCGCTGCTCTACGGTGTGCTTCTGTGCAACGCCCGCGCCATGGGTGAGTTCGGCGCGGTCTCGGTCGTTTCGGGCCGTATTCGCGGTCAGACGAGCACGATGCCGCTGCATGTCGAAATTCTCTACAATGAATACAGCTTCTCCGCTGCCTTTGCGGTCGCGTCCATTCTGGCCTTCCTGGCGTTGATCACGCTTGGCCTGAAGGCGCTTCTGGAATGGCGATACGCCGGCGACATGGCCTCTTCGCGCGGCGGACATTGAGTTTGGGAAACAGCTTCATGGACATCAAAGTTCGCAATATCCGCAAGGAGTTCGATCGCTATCCCGCGCTGCATGACGTTTCGCTGGATATCCGCTCGGGCGAGCTGATCGCGCTTCTGGGGCCTTCCGGCTCAGGCAAGACGACTCTGCTTCGGCTGATCGCGGGACTGGAATTCCCGACCGCCGGGCAGATTTTCTTCGGCGCGGAAGACGCGTCCGAGAAGAGCGTTCAGGAGCGTAATGTCGGCTTCATGTTCCAGCACTATGCGCTGTTCAAGCATATGACCGTCGCCGAGAATATCGGCTTCGGTCTTAGCGTTCGCGACCGAGCGACCCGGCCCGGCAAGGCGGAGATCCGCCGCCGCGCCAGCGAACTGCTCGATCTCGTGCAGCTGTCAGGTCTTGAGAAGCGCTATCCCAACCAGTTGTCGGGCGGTCAGCGGCAGCGCGTGGCGCTGGCGCGCGCGCTCGCCATCGAGCCGCGCGTCCTGCTTCTGGACGAGCCCTTCGGTGCGCTGGACGCGAAGGTCCGCAAGGATCTGCGCCGCTGGCTTCGCGAACTGCACGACAAGATCGGCCTCACAACCGTCTTCGTCACCCACGATCAGGAGGAGGCGCTGGAACTGGCGGACCGGGTCGTGGTCATGAGCCAGGGCCGGATCGAGCAGGTCGGCTCGGCCGACGACATCTACGACCGTCCCAGCACGCCTTTCGTCTTTTCCTTCATCGGTCAGTCGAACCGGCTGCCCGTCGACGTGCGCGGCGGCGAAATCCGCCATGGCGACATCGTTCTCGGCCGAACCGCCGAGGCCGACGGGCGCTGGAACCTCTATATGCGCCCGCACGATCTCGATCTCGTGGATGCCGGGGCGCCGGGGCTGACGGGTACCGTGTCGCTGTCGCGCCGCGCTGGCGGCTCGCGCATCTCCGAGTTCGAGTTCGGCCCGGAGCGGCACCGGATCGAGGTCGAGCTGCCCGCCGACTTAGGCGGCGAGCCCGGCACCGAACTGCGCGTTCGCCCCCGCCGCTGGCAGCTTTACCGCGAGGGCGCGGCGGCCTGAGGGGCAGCCTGTCAGCGCTCGCTCAGCGTCTTCATCACGAGAAAGCTTGCCGTCGCCCGGTTCTCGACGCCGAGCTTGGTGAAGACGACCTCCAGATGCTTGTTCACCGTCCTCGGGCTGAGATCGAGGATGGTGGCGATGTCGCGGTTGGATTTGCCGCGCGTCAGCCAAAGAAGCACGTCCGCCTCGCGAGCGGTAAGGTTGAAATGCCGGCGCAGCAGAGCTTCCTCGCCCGCTGTGTCGTCCACCGTCAGGCGAAAGAGATGCTCGTTCTCGCCCACCTTGCCGAGGGGGCTGAGTTGAAGGCGCATTCCGTCCTCCGACGTCAACTCACCGCCGGGCGGCGAAGGCGCAGGTGAGCCGGCGCGAAGCCAGTCGCGTAGCGGGGCGGGCAGGGCGGGGCGGCCCTCGACCTCCGCCAGAGCGCCCGCCAGAAGGCGTGTGGCCTGTGGTGTGGACCAGAGAACGAGCCCTTCGCCATCGACCGCCAGAAGAAACCGGCCGGCCGTGTCCAGAGCCGCGCGGGCGTTCTGCGCAGCGCGGGCATTGGCGAGATGAACGCGCATTCGCGCCAGAAGTTCGTCCGGTACGATGGGCTTGGTGACGTAATCGACGCCGCCCGCGTCCAGCCCGCGCACGACATGTTCCGTTTCCGCGAGCCCGGTCATGAAGATCACCGGCACATGGCGCAGAGCGGCGTCGGCCTTGAGGCGGCGCGTCGTCTCGAACCCGTCCATGCCCGGCATGACGGCGTCCATCAGAACGATGTCGGGCGTGATGGCCTCCGCGATGCCGAGCGCCTGCGCGCCGTCGAGCGCGACGAGAACGGTTGCCCCGCCAAGCTCGATCGCGTCCGTCAGCATGCGCAGCGTGTCGGGCGAATCGTCCACGACGAGAACGATGTCGCGCTCCCGCTCGGGCGTGGACGTTGCCTTGCTAGTCATCCCGCGCGGTCTCCAGCGCCTCCGCCAGCCGCTTGAGATCGAATCCGTTGAGGTGAACCCTCATCGCTTGGCTGAAGGGTCGATATTGCGGATCGTCGTCCAGAGCGGCCAGCTTCTGTTCGATCCCCCTTGCATAGCCGATCCGGCAGAAGCGGAGAAGTTCGGCGATGTCGGCGGGCGGAGGAAAGCGGAGCGGTTGGGTGACCGGCTCGGCGGCTGGCTTGGCGGTCGCGCCCGTCCATTCCAGTCCGAGCACATCGCGCACCGTCGCCAAGAGTTGGCGCAGGTCGAAGGGTTTGGGCAATTGGGCCGCCGCGTCCGACCCGCTCTCGCCCGCGCGGGGCGCTTCGGCGAAGGTGGCTGAGAGCATGACCATGCGTCCCGTCTGGCCGCTGGCCCGCAGCGCTGTCGCCAGTTCCCATCCGTTCATACCGGGCATCTGGACATCCAGAAGGAAGAGATCGGGCCGCATCTCTGCGGTCACAGCCAGGGCGGCAGGCCCGTCGGGCGCTGTCAGAACGATAAAGCCGAGCGGGCGCAGAACCTCGACCATCAGATCGCGATGTGTTTCGTCGTCGTCCACAACGAGGACCGTGCGGCGCGAGCCGGCATAGCCCTCGATCGCAAGCGGTGCGCCGGGGTCGGCGGAAACAGGGACGGTCGCCTCACGCGTGGCGGCGACGGCCGAGAGCATCACCCGCACTTCGAACCGGCTTCCCTTGCCAGGGGCGGAGGAAACCTTGATGTCACCGCCCATGAGATTGGCCAGAAGCCGCGTGATGGTGAGCCCCAGGCCGAGGCCCGGCGCCTTGCCCTGCGCGGCGCTGCCCCGCTCGAACGGCTCGAAGATACGCTCCAACTCAAGCGGTGGAATGCCAGGGCCCGTGTCGGACACGGTGATGATGGCAACCTGGCTGCGATAGGCGACATCGAAGCCGACGCTGCCGGCTTCCGTGTATTTCACGGCATTGGAGAGGAGATTGATGAGAATTTGGCGCAGTCGCTTCTCGTCGGTCCGCACCACTTCGGGGAGCGTCTCCGGCCGCGTGAAGCGAAACTCCAGCCCCTTGGCGCTGGCCTGGAGGCGGAACATATCGACGAGCTGAGCCAGAAAATCGCCGAGGCGCACCTCGCCGCGCTGGAGCTGAAGCCGCCCCGTTTCGATCTTGGAGATATCCAGAAGCCCGTCGATCAGGCCCGACAGATGCTCGGCCGAGCGGCGGATCGTCTTGATGCCACCGAGCTTGGCTTGCGGGATGGCGGTATCCTGTTCCAGAAGCTGGGCATAGCCGAGGACGGCGTTGAGCGGCGTGCGCAATTCATGGCTCATGCCGACGACATACCGGCTTTTCGCCAGACTCGCCGCTTCGGCCATTTCCTTGGCTTTTTGGAGGGCCGCATCGGTGCGCCGATGCGCCTCGATTTCCTTCAGGAGCAGCTGTGTTTGGCGGGCCGATTCCTCCTGCGCCACCCGCCGCGATTCCTGCGCCAGCACGAAGAACCATGTGGAAACACCGGCCACGATCATCAGCACGAAGAAGGCCGCCCAAAGGGCCTTCGCGATGACGTCCGTATCGTCGGGGCTGGCCAGGATCGCCTGATAGTAGATCAGCGACAGAACGACCGAGATGACGCCCGCCAGAAGGGCGAGGCCGCCGATATAATGGCCGACCTTGGCGTCGATCCTTCGGCGCAACCGCTCCGGCAGGGCCGCCTTGCCCGCCGATGCCATCTGCGCGGAAAAGCGCGCCTTGGGTTTGCAGAGATCGTGGCAGCGCGCGTCCAGTGAACAGCAGAGCGAGCAGATCGGCGCGGCATAGGCCGGGCAATAGGCCATATCCTCGGGCTCGAACGGGTGTTCGCAGATCGAGCAGGTGATCTCCGTCCGCGTCTGCCACTCGGCGCGCGGCTTGCGGGCGAGATAGAACCGTCCGCCCGTGGCAAATGCGATGATGGGCGCGGTGACGAGGGCGACACCCAGCGCCACGAAGGCCGACAACGCCTGAGCCGTTTCTCCGAACACGCCGCCGAAGGCCAGAAGCGATACCAGCGTCGCCAGACCCATCGAACCCAAGCCCACCGGGTTCAGGTCGTAGAGATGCGCGCGCTTGAACTCAATGCCTTTGGGCGAGAGGCCGAGCGGCTTGTTGATGGCGAGATCGGCCACGATCGCGCCGAGCCAGGCCACCGCGACATTCGCAAAAAGGCCGAACGTCACCTCTAGCGCCTCGTAGATCCCGAGTTCCATCAGAAGGAGGGCGATGGCGACGTTGAAGACCAGCCAGACGACGCGGCCGGGATGGCTATGGGTGAGGCGCGAGAAGAAGTTCGACCATGCGAGCGACCCCGCATAGGCGTTCATCACGTTGATCTTCAGCTGCGAGACCACGACGAAGGCCGCCGTGAGGAACGCCGCTGCCACCGGACTCGGCAGCACGTAGCCGAAGGCGACGTCGTACATATGCGCAGGCTCGGCTGCGTGTTCGGCCGACACGCCGGCCCGCAGCGCGAGAACGGCGAGGAAGGAGCCGAACAGGAGCTTGGGCGCACCGAGCACGATCCAGCCCGGCCCGGCCGATAAAAGCGCCAGCCACCAGGATCGCGTCGCCGGGTCGCGCCAGGATGTCGTCTTGGGCTTGGGGAGAAAGCGGAGGATATCCACCTGCTCGCCGATCTGCGGCATGAGCGCCAGAATGACCGACGCCGCCGCGCCGAACTTCACCAGCGACAGGCCATTCCCATCCCCAACGTTCAAGCCGGGGAAATGCAACCAGGCCTCGACCGAGCCCCAGTCGTGCCAAAGGATGAAGCCGACCGGCAGAATGTTGAGACCGATCCAGAGCGGCTGGGTGGCGAGCTGGAACCGGCTGATCCAGGTGACGCCGTGGGTCACGAGGGGCACGACCGCGACAGCCGAGATGATGTAGCCGAGCCAAAGCGGCAGGCCGAAGGCGAGTTCCAGCGCCGCCGTCATGATCGACGCTTCCACCGCGAACAGGATGAAGGTGAAGGTCGCATAGATCAGCGATGTGACGGTCGAGCCGATATAGCCAAAACCCGCGCCGCGCGTCAGAAGGTCGATGTCCACCCCATAACGCGCGGCATAGAGGCTGATGGGCAGGCCGGTGACGAGTAGAAGGAAGCCGACGACGAGAATAGCCAGCGCCGCGTTCGAGAAGCCGAAGGAGAGGGTGATCGCGCCGCCCACGGCCTCCAGCGCCAGAAAGGAGATCGCCCCGATCGCCGTCTGCGACACTTGCGGCGCGCTCCAGCGCCGGGCGCGCTTGGCGGTGAAGCGCAGCGCGTAGTCTTCAAGCGTCTGGTTGGCGACCCAGCGATTATAGTCGCGGCGCACGGGCAGGATACGCTGGCGTCCCGTCATGTCGAACGTCCTGATCAGCGCCGACAGGGCGCGCTTCCTCCATAGCCGGATCGCGCGGCGAGGGGGTACGTCATTTGACGTATACCCGCTCTTCACCATTCCGCCGATGGTCCCCCACGGCGGCAATGAGAGCCGCGACGAATTTGAGGGGACCTTCCATGCGACTTTCCCGAAAGGCCGGCTGGCTCTTGGGCGCTTACGCCGCCACCATGCTCTCGGGCCTCGGCGCCCATGCCGCCGAGGATACGATCAAGGTCGGCATTCTCCACTCCCTGTCCGGCACGATGGCGATTTCAGAAACGACGCTGAAAGACGCCATGCTCATGCTCATCGACGAGCAGAACAAGAAGGGCGGTCTTCTCGGCAAGAAGCTCGAAGCCGTCGTCGTGGACCCCGCGTCCGACTGGCCGCTTTTTGCCGAGAAGGCTCGGCAGCTGATCGCGCAGGACAAGGTCGCCGCGACCTTCGGCTGCTGGACCTCGGTGTCGCGCAAGTCGGTTCTGCCGGTCTTCAAGGAGCTGAACTCGATCCTCTTCTACCCCGTGCAGTACGAGGGCGAGGAGTCCGAGCGCAACGTCTTCTACACCGGCGCTGCCCCCAACCAGCAGGCCATCCCCGCCGTCGACTACCTCATGAAGGAAGGCGTGCAGCGCTGGGTTCTGGAGGGCACGGACTACGTCTATCCGCGCACCACAAACAAGATCCTCGAAGCCTATCTGAAGTCCAAGGGCGTCGCGGCCGAGGACATCAAGGTGAACTACACGCCCTTCGGCTTCTCCGATTGGCAGACCGAAGTCTCCGCCATCAAGGACTTCAGCGGCTCCGGCAAGAAGACCGCCGTGGTCTCGACCGTGAACGGCGACGCCAACGTGCCCTTCTACAAGGAACTGGCGAACCAGGGTGTCTCGGCCGAGACGACGCCGGTCATGGCCTTCTCGGTGGGTGAAGAGGAACTCGCCGGCATCGACACCGCGCCGCTCGTCGGCCATCTCGCGGCCTGGAACTACTTCGAGTCGGTCGACACGCCAGAGAACGAAGAGTTCATCGCGAAGTGGAAGGAGTTCACCAAGGACCCCAAGCGCGTAACCAACGACCCGATGGAAGCCAGCTATATCGGCTTCAACATGTGGGTGAAGGCCGTCGAGGCCGCTGGCACGACCGATCCGGACAAGGTCATCGACGCGATGGTGGGCGTCGCCGTTCCCAACCTTTCGGGCGGTTATTCCTCGATGGGCGCGAACCACCACATCACAAAGCCGGTGCTGATCGGTGAAATCCAGGCCGATGGCCAGTTCGAGATCGTGGACCAGACGCCCGGCCTCGTGCTTGGCGATGCGTGGTCGGACTACCTGCCGGAATCGGCGCCGCTGATCGCCGACTGGCGCAAGCCCATGAGCTGCGGCAACTTCAATACGAAGACTGGCAAGTGCGGCGGTGCCGACGCCAAGGCAGCCTCCAACTAAGCCCAACGCGCCCGCCCTATCTGCGCGGGTGAGCCCGGCGAAACGGCCCCCCGCCGAGGGCGGGCCGTTTTCTCGTCTGATCGGCCGATGATCCGGCCCTCTCGAAACAGGCTTTTCCATGTTGAAGATGCTTCGCGCCCCATGGGCGGGCACTTTGGAGGCGTTGGCTCTCGGGCTTGCGCTTCTTCTGGGCCTCGCTCTCGCGACCGCTGGTCCCTCTCGCGCGCAGGGAGCGGACCCGGCTGCCATCATCGCCGGCTTTGCGGGCAAGAAGAGCTTCGAGGAGACCGAGGCCAATGTGCGCGCGCTGGCCGCGACGGGTGATCCCCGCGTGTCGACCACGCTGGACGCGCTGGCCTCCGGCGATCTCTATTACTCCAAGACCGACAACCGCGTCGTGATCGCGAGTGGCAAGGGAGCCTCCTTCGCCACCTCCGACCCGCTGACCGGCGCGTCGCTGGGCGATGCGCCGAAGGCGAGCCTGGAAAAGGTTCGCGTCAAGAATTCCATTCGCGCGCTCGTGGCGGAGTTGAAGGGCGGGCTGACGCTCGGCTCCAGCGACCCGGCCGAGCGCATGGCCGCCGCCGTCAGCCTGTTCGATAAGGCCTCGCCCGATCAGCTGGCCGTGCTGGACTCTGCCATCGCCAAGGAAACCGATCCGGCGATCCGCGCGCGGTTTGCCGAGGCGAGGGCGGTGGCCGTGCTGCGCTCCGACCGCCCCTCGGAGGAGCGGCGCGAGGCGGCGCAATTGGTGGCCGCGCGTGGCGACCGTGCCGCGCAGAACGTTCTTTCGGCCTTCACCGCTGACGCCGATCCCGCCGTCGCAAAGGCTGCCACCGCTGGCGCCGCTTCGATCGCCCAGACGATCGCGCTTTGGGGGCAGGCGCAAAACATCTGGTACGGCCTCTCGCTCGGCTCGGTCCTGCTTTTGGCCGCGATCGGCCTCGCCATTACCTTCGGCGTGATGGGTGTCATCAACATGGCGCATGGCGAGATGGTGATGATCGGCGCCTACACGACCTTTGTCGTGCAGCAGGCGCTGCGCCTCCACGCGCCGCAATGGCTGGACTGGAGCCTCGCGCTCGCCCTGCCGCTCGCCTTTCTCGTCGCCGGCTTCGTCGGCTTCGTCATGGAGCGCGGCATAATCCGCTTCCTCTATGGGCGTCCGCTCGAAACCCTGCTCGCAACCTTCGGCGTGTCGCTGATCCTCCAGCAGGCGGTTCGTACGCTCTTCGGCCCGACCAACCGCGAGGTGTCCAATCCCTCTTGGATGTCCGGCTCCTTCGATGTCGGTCTCATGGCCGTTACCTGGAACCGGCTCTGGATCATCGTCTTCGCGCTCGCCGTCTTCGCCGCGCTTCTCTTCGCGCTGAATCGCACCTCGGCCGGCCTGAAGATGCGCGCCGTCACGCAGAATCGGCGCATGGCCGCCGCCATGGGCATCCGCACGCCGATGGTGGATGCCATGACCTTCGCGCTCGGCTCCGGCATTGCCGGCATGGCAGGCGTCGCGCTCAGCCAGATCGACAATGTGTCGCCCGACTTGGGCCAGGGCTACATCATCGACAGTTTCATGGTCGTGGTCTTCGGCGGCGTCGGCAATCTCTGGGGCACCCTGGTCGGGGCCATGAGTCTGGGCATCGTCAACAAGTTCCTTGAGCCCTATGCCGGCGCGGTGCTCGGCAAGATCGTGGTTCTCGTCCTCATCATCCTCTTTATCCAGAAGCGCCCGCGCGGCCTCTTCGCCCTCAAGGGAAGGTTCGTCGACGCATGATCACCGCTCGCTTTCTGGGGCCTCGTGCCCTCTGGCTCGCCGGACTTCTCGTTCTCGTCGCCGTGCTCGTGCCCCTCTCGAACCTCACGCTCGACGTCGGCCATCCCTTGCGCGTGCCAGACCATCTCGTACCCCTTCTCGGCAAGTATCTGTCCTACGCCATCCTGGCGCTCAGTCTCGATCTCGTCTGGGGTTACGTCGGAATTCTCTCGCTCGGCCACGGCGCGTTCTTCGCGCTCGGCGGCTACGCGATGGGCATGTATCTCATGCGCCAGATCGGTAGCCGGGGCGTCTACGCCAATCCGGTCCTGCCAGATTTCATGGTCTTTCTGAACTACAAGGAACTGCCTTGGTTCTGGCACGGGTTCGACCAGTTCTGGTTCGCGGCGCTCATGGTGCTGCTGGTGCCGGGGCTCCTGGCCTTCCTCTTCGGCTATTTCGCGTTCCGCTCGCGTGTCACCGGCGTCTATCTCTCGATCATCACGCAGGCCCTGACCTACGCGCTGCTCCTCGCCTTCTTCCGAAACGACATGGGCTTTGGCGGCAATAACGGCCTGACCGATTTCAAGGACATTCTCGGCTTCTCCATCCAGGCGGGCTCGACCCGCGCCGCGCTCTTCGCCGCGACGGCAATCGTGCTCGCGCTCTTCGTGCTGATGGTTTCGGCGGTGACGCGCTCCAAGCTCGGGCTCCTGATGGTGGCGGTGCGCGATGCGGAAAGCCGCACGCGGTTCCTGGGCTGGCGAGCCGAGCATGTGAAGCTTTTCGCCTTCACGCTGTCGGCCGTCATGGCGGGTGTGGCCGGCGCGCTTTACGTGCCGCAGGTCGGCATCATCAATCCCGGCGAGTTCGCGCCGCTCAACTCGATCGAGGTCGTGGTCTGGACGGCGGTCGGCGGGCGCGGAACGATCCTCGGCCCCGTGCTTGGCGCGCTACTCGTCAATGGCGGCAAGAGCTATTTCACCGCCGCCGCGCCCGAAAGCTGGCTCTTCGTCCTCGGCTCGCTCTTCGTGGTGGTCACGCTCTTCCTGCCGCGCGGCATCGTCGGCACGATCGATCATGGCTGGCGCGCCCTAACCGAGCGCCGCCGCGCGGCCCGTGCCGAGAAGGGCGTCGCTTCCGACGCCGCCACCAACCCTAGCCCGGCGGAGTGACCCTCATGAGCATGACGAACGCGACCCCGGCGCGCATTTCCCCCCATCCTTACGCGACGCTTCTGGCCGAGGCCCGCGAGAAAGAGGCTGCCGGCCGCCCGCCACGCGGCGAGACGCTTCTCTATCTCAACGGCGTGACGAAGAGCTTCGACGGCTTCAAGGCGATCAACGATCTCTCGCTGGTGGTCGCGCGCGGCGAAATGCGGGCGATCATCGGCCCGAACGGTGCCGGCAAGACGACGATGATGGACATCATCACCGGCAAGACCCGGCCAGACACCGGCGAGGTCTATTTCGCCGGAAACACCGATCTGACGCGCCATGACGAGGCGGAAATTGCCTCCATGGGCATTGGCCGCAAGTTTCAGAAGCCCACCGTTTTCGAAAGTCATACGGTGGAGGACAATCTGGTTCTCGCACTCTCTGGTCACCGCGGCATCTTCTCGACGCTGTTTCACAAACGGTCAGAAAGCGATTCCAAGCGGATCGATACAATCCTCGAAACCGTTCGCCTGACGGCCAAGCGGCACCTGCCGGCGGCCGATCTCAGCCATGGGCAGAAGCAATGGTTGGAAATCGGGATGCTGCTGGCGCAGGACCCCGAACTCCTTCTGGTGGACGAGCCGGTGGCGGGCATGACCGACGCCGAAACCGAGGAAACGGCCAAGCTCCTGCGCGAGATCGCCGAGACGCGCTCCGTCGTCGTCGTCGAGCACGACATGCACTTCGTTCGCGCATTGGGCGTGAAGGTGACGTGCCTGCACGAGGGCCATGTTCTGGCCGAAGGCCCGCTCGATCAGGTCTCGTCCGATCCGCGTGTCATCGAAGTCTATCTGGGGCGCTGACCATGCTGAGTGTTTCGAACGTCGATCTCTACTACGGCGCGGCGCAGGCTCTGCGGGGCGTTTCCATCGAGGCCAAGAAAGGCGAGATCACCTGCGTCCTCGGCCGCAACGGCGTCGGCAAGACCTCGCTCATGCGGGCCATCGTCGGGCAGCAGGCGATCCGCTCCGGACAGATCGCGCTGGATGGCTCCGATCTGAAAGGCGAAGCGCCTTATACGCGCGCCCGTCGCGGCATCGGCTTCGTGCCGCAGGGGCGGGAGGTGTTTCCGCTGCTTTCTGTGAAGGAAAATCTCCAGACGGGGTTTGCTCCGGTCAAGCGCGGTGAGCGTACGATCCCCGATCATGTGTTCAAGCTTTTCCCGGTCCTGAAAACCATGCTCTCACGGCGCGGCGGTGATCTGTCGGGCGGCCAGCAGCAGCAACTCGCCATCGGCCGGGCCTTGGTGACGCGCCCCAACCTTCTCGTGCTGGACGAGCCGACCGAGGGCATCCAGCCCTCGATCATCAAGGATATAGGCCGAGCCATCCGCTACCTGAAGGAGGCGGGCATGGCCGTTCTCTTGGTCGAGCAATATCTCGAATTCTGCCGGGAACTGGCCGATAAGGTCTATATCATGGACCGCGGGCAGATCGTGTTCGAGGGCGTCGGGGCCGATCTGGACGACCCCGACGTGCGCAAGCATCTGACCGTCTGACGCTCAGGCGCGGAGTTCCGGCAGGTCGCGATAGAGGTCCAGAGCCTCGGGGTTCGCCAGAGCCTCCTTGTTCTTCACCTCGCGGCCATGCACCGTATCGCGCACGGCCAGTTCCACGATCTTGCCGCTTTTGGTGCGCGGGATGTCGGAGACCTCCACGATCACGGCCGGAACATGGCGGGGCGACGCGCCCGCGCGGATCGTCCGACGGATCGTGTCTCGCAACGCGTCATCCAGCGTCGCACCGTTGCGCAGCGTGACGAAGAGCACGACGCGTACATCCCCTTCATGCTCCTGCCCGATGCAGATGGCCTCGTTGATCTCGGGGATTGTTTCCACCTGCGCATAGATTTCGGCCGTGCCGATCCGCACGCCGCCGGGGTTGAGCGTCGCATCCGAGCGGCCGTGGATCACCAGCCCGCCATGCTCAGTGCGCTCGGCGAAGTCGCCATGGCACCAGACGCCGGGAAAGCGCTCGAAATAGGCGGCGCGATATTTCGCGCCGCTGTCATCGGCGAAGAAGCCGAGCGGCATCACCGGGAAGGGTTGGGTGCAGACGAGTTCGCCCTTTTCACCCACCGCAGCCGGCTTGCCCTCGTCCGTCCAGACCTCGACCGCCATGCCAAGCCCCGGCCCCTGAATCTCGCCCGGCCAGACGGGCCGCGTCGGATCGCCGAGCACGAAGCAGGAGACGATATCCGTTCCGCCCGAAATCGAGGTGAGATGCAGGTCGGTCTTGATGCCCTCGTAAACGAAGCGGAAGCCCTCGATGCTGAGCGGCGAGCCCGTGGACATCATGGCCCGAAGCTTCGTCAGGTCATGGCTCTCGGCAGGGCGCACGCCGGATTTGCGTAGCGCGTCGATATATTTGGCTGATGTGCCGAAATGGGTCATGCCCTCCCGCTCGGCATAGTCGAACAGCACGGCGGGGGAAGGGTGGAAGGGCGAGCCGTCGAAGAGCAGCAGCGTCGCCCCGCGCGCTAGACCCGACACGAGCCAGTTCCACATCATCCAGCCGAGCGTCGTGAAATAGAAGAGCCTGTCTCCGGGCTTCACGTCCGTATGCAGCCCGTGCTCCTTCAGATGCTGAAGCAGAACGCCGCCGGCGCGGTGGATGATGCATTTGGGAGCGCCCGTCGTGCCGGACGAAAAGAGAATGAACAGAGGATGGTCGAACGGCAGACGCTCGAAGCGCAGCTCGGCCGGCGCGAAGTTTTCGATATAGGCATTCCAGCCGATCGCCTTCGGCAGCGCCGATGGATCGAGACCGTTCTCTGTCAGCGGAATGACGACGACACCTTCCAGCGAGGGAAGCTGCGGTAGAACATCGGCCAGCTTGTCGCGCAGGTCGATCCGCTTTCCGGCATACCAATAGCCATCGACGGTCACCAGCAGCTTGGGCTCGATCTGGCCGAACCGATCCAGAATGCCGCGCGGCCCGAAATCCGGGGAGGCGGAGCACCAGACGGCGCCGAGCGAGGTGGCCGCCAGCATCGCCGCGATGGATTCGGGAATGTTCGGCAAAAGACCGGCCACGCGGTCTCCCGCCGCAATGCCGGCAGCGGCCATAGCCTGTTGCAGGCGGGAGACTTCGGCCCTCAACCGGTTCCAGGACCAGCGGCGCTCGCTTTTGTCTTCGCATAGGGAAATGATGGCGTCGGCCTCGCCATCGATTCCATCCAACTTGCGCAGGAGGTTTTCGGCGAAGTTGAGCCTGGCTTCCGGCAGGAAGCGCGCGCCGGGCATGGCGCTTTCGTTCTCGATTGGCACCGAGCCCTTCTCGCCGACGACGCCGAAGAAATCCCAGACGGCATCCCAGAACGCGGTCGGTTGTCTCAGCGACCAGTCATGCAGCGCCGGCGTGTCGGCAAAGCTCGACCCCGACCGCTTTTCGCAGAACGCGCGAAACGCCGCCATGCCGGACGCGGCTGCGCGGTCGGCTGACGGGCTCCAGAGCGGAAGGGAAGTGACCATGGATCGGGCCTCGCTGAAATGGGATGAAACGATGGGAGTATGACGTGGGCTCAGGCGTCAAGAAGTCACTGTAAACCAAGTCCACAGATGATCTTGGGAATGAAACATCCTGTTAAAGGCCGTCCTCATACCTTGGCTCCGATACGGAAGGGCCACCGGATGATATCGACGATCGATTACCTCGGGATGCGATTTCTCGACGCGAATCTGGCCGGCGTTCGGTCGGCCTTCCGCGAGGCGCTGCGGGGGCGATTCGGCTATGTCGTCACGCCCAATGTGGACCATGTCGTTTCCTATCATCGTGGCGACGCCGCCTTGCGCGAAGTGTATGATGGTGCGCTCTTTCAGATTTGCGACAGCCGCGTCCTATCGCGACTGGCTGGCCTGTCGGGTCTTCACCTGACGCCTTGTCCCGGCTCCGACCTGACGCGGGACCTGCTCGAACGCCCGCTCTTTCCGGCGATGCGGATTGCCGTGATCGGCCCCGATATGGACGCCTTCCGCGATCTCCAGCAGCGCTTTCCCTCGGTGTCATTGACGCTGATTCCATCGGCGCAAAGGCTCTCCATCGGCTCGCCGGAATGGAAGGAAACGGTGGCGCGCACGGCAGGCACGCGGTGGGACCTGCTGCTCGTCTGCTTATCCTTCCCCAAACAGGAGTTCTTCGCGCACGATCTCGGCCGGGCGGGGCGGGTGCATGGGTTGGCGCTTTGCGTCGGGGCGAGCATCGATTTCCTGACCGGGCGGCAGAAACGCGCGCCCGAATTCTTTCGCAAGGCCGGGCTCGAATGGCTGCACCGTTTGGCGCAAGACCCTCGGCGAATGGCCTCGCGCTATCTTCAGCGGGGGCCTGCCGTCTTCGCCTTGGCCGGCCGGGAATGGGCGCGACTGCGTCAGGAGGGACCCATGGTGGCGGATCGGCCAGGGTCGCCCAAACGCGTTCTTTTTCTCACGACCGTCATGCCGCACGAGCGGATGACGGGCGGCGAAATCGCCTCCATGAACTTCATCGATGGACTCAAAGCCTCGGGCTGCGAGGTCGAGGTGATCGCCTATCGGCGGGAGGGACAGGCGGACGACCTGCCGGTCGGTTTCCTGTCGCCCGTGGACTGGCCGATCGAGAGTGCGGGTCGTCCCGTGCGCAGCGGGGCCTGGATGGCGTCGGCCTTTCTGGCGAGGCGTCCTTATTCCGTGCAGAAATACGTTTCCCGCGCCATGCGCCGCTTCGTGCGCTTGCGCTTGCGCAGCGTGCGCGCGGATCTGGCTGTGATCGACCATGCCCAGGCCAGTTGGCTTCTTCCGCTTTTGCCCGCCGATCTGCCGACCGTTCTGATCGCTCACAATGTCGAGCATCAGCTTTACGAGGGGCATGGCGACGCCCTGTCCGGTGTGGCGAAGCCCCGTCTTCGCGACCGTCTGAAAGCGCGGATCTATCGACGCGAGGGCGAACGGCTTCTAGCGGTCGAGCGGAAGACCATGGCCCGTGTGCGAGAAGTCTGGACCCTGGCGGAGGATGATGCGGCGGCCTTGACCCGCCTGTCGCCGCAGACGCCGGTTCGCAGTTTCGGCTTGCCCGGCCAACCCTTCCTGTTGGCGGCGGAGACCCTGCCGGAGCCGACGATCGATGTCGGCCTTTTGGGAAGCTGGGTCTGGGACGTCAATCGCGCCGGCCTTGACTGGTTTCTCACGGCTGTCGCACCCCGCTTGCCCGGTCATGTGAAAGTCGTCGTCGGCGGCAAATCGCTCCATCCGCCGGGTACCGTGATCGGCTCCGTTCGCTTCGCCGGGTTCGTGCCGGATGCCGGGGCGTTCTTGCGGTCCTGCTCCGTGGTGGTCATTCCTAGCACCACGGGATCGGGCGTGCAGATCAAGACGATCGAGACCCTCGGGCTGGGCGTACCCACCGTCGCGACGACGGTTGCCCTCCGCGGCATCGACGATCCGCCGCTGGATCTGCGCCTTGCTAATAGCGCGACCGATATGGTCAACGCCATTCTGGAAACGCTGCAAGCACCGCGCCCGGACGGGCGCGATGGCGCGGCCTGGCGTCTGGCGCGCGAGCGGGCCTTCGAAACCGATATTCGAAACGCTTTGTCCGGGCTGTTGTCGCCGCAGACGAGCGATAGGACCTCGAAGGACGTGGCGGATCGTATTCGGTCGACGCGGCAAGCGCCGCCGGCGCGGATCACGGAAGACGCTGCATAGGAGCTATGTGCAGGCTGCGCTTCTCCTGCACGAGCAAAGCTGGTTTATTCAGCAGGCAACACTTCCTCCCAGATCGTTGCACGTTTCGAGCCCGCTCCGTCCTCCCCGGAGCGGGCTTTTTCTTTAGGTCTTCCGGCGCCATTTCCCGCTGGGGCGCAGCCGGCGAAACAGCCCGCGCTTGCTGAACGGTTCGAACATCTCGTCTGGTCCTTCGGGGTCGAGCACCTCGTTGTCGGCCAGCCATTCTTCGATCGACGTCAGTTCCGGCGGCTCGTAGGGGCGCAGAGACTTGCCGGAATCACGTAACGCTTCGATGGCGGCGATCAGCGAACCGGTTCGCTCGATCTCGGCCGTGACTTCGCTCTGCGGTCTGTTCAGATGCTCGGCCAGAAGATCGTCCCGCAGCGCCCGGATCGTTGAGGCCTTATCGAAATTGCCCGGAAGCGCGGTATCGACCGTCACGTCGCATTCCGTGTCGAGGCGCATGGAGCGATTGTTGAGGTTGGACGAACCGACGCGCAGGATGCGGTCATCCACGATCAGGATTTTGGCGTGCACATAGATCGGGTCGCCGCCCTCGGTGAAGGGGTGGTAGATGCGAAACCGTCCATGCCGGTCATGCCGGCGTAGCACCTCGTGCAATCGCGCGCGCGCCGTATCCATCGCCAGCGGTTCCAGCCAGCCTTGCGCGGACAGTGGATTGATCAGGACGATCTCGGGGCCGTCCTCCTCATCCAGGCGTTTGGCGATGGCCTCCGCGATCCGCCGCGAGGCGAAATACTGGCTCTCGGCATAGATCACCCGCCGCGCGGTGGCGATCTGTTCGAGATAGAGGTTTTCGATTTCGAGGATCGGGCCGTGCGACGGATTGGGCGGGCTCGACCGTGATACCGCCATTCTCACATTCTCGAAATGGGGAACCAAGCGCTCCGGCCAGGGATCGTAGACCCGGCCCAGCGGCTCCATCGGGCGTCCTCCGGCATCATGCCAACGATCGCGCGCGACCTGCGCGAGGGCGAGGGCCATCGGCCCGTCCACGGCCGTCGTCGCATCGTGCCATGGCTTGTGCGGTTTGCCGCTGACCAACAGACGGCGCGGGTCGTGGTGGATATGGGCCCGCGTGTCCCAGCGTTCCTCGGTCATGTCGATGCCGCCGCAGAAGGCGAGGCTTTCGTCGATGACGACGATCTTTTGATGGTGGGAGGCGCCGGGCGGGTGCACGCTGTCGAGCTTGGTGTGAATGCGGTGATGGGCCATCCACTTGAACACGGTCAGCATGGTCGAGCCGCGCGTCAGCGTCTTCAGAGCGCCGAGGTCCCAGCGCAGAAGGAAGACTTCCAACGCCGGGTTCTGCTCGACCAGCCAATAGATGAAATCGCCGATCTTTTCAGGTGCCCGATCCCCGGCGGATCGGCCGAGGCGAATGCGGGCGTCGAAGTCCCAGCCGATCAGCACGATGCGCCGCTTGGCCCGCAACATGGCCGCGCGCGCATGGGCGAAATAATCATCCGCATCGATGATCAGCGCGGCGCGATGGGCTTCGGCGACGCAGAGGCAGTTTTCGAGGGGTCGAAAGGGCGAAACCTCGGCCTCTCTTGAAAGGGCCGGGGGCGAGGCAGGCGTTTCCGGGGCTCGACCGTGCATGGCGTCCTTCGATGCTTCCAGGCTTTGGGGATCATAGGCTCCCCGATGTGCAGTCCTATGACGCTCAGGCGCCTAACGGGTTCGTGAGAACATGCGTCACGTTGTCGTTCGGGCAAGCGGTGAAGGCCTCTACCGACGGGGTTTGAAGAAATCACGCCTGCGTGAACTCATATAATTTCCATCCAGGGGCTGACGATTGGGAAAAGCTCACCATTCTTTTGCTGCATGGCAGCATCAAAGGCGGTTGACCCCGCATCTCGACGGGCTTGAGTTCCGCCCGGCTTTGACAAACCGACAGCGCTCGACCCGGACGCTTTGATGATCGCTGAGTGGCAGCGATTTCGCGTTGCGGTCCGGAGCGAAACCGAACGAGGCCTCCTTGCAGAAGCTCTTCGCCGCGATCGCAACGCTTTGCCTGTTTTATGCGACACTCGGCTTCCCATCGACGGCACGGGCCCAAATCCCCGCTATTCCCGGACTCACGACGGCCGCAGCGTCCAAATCGGAAACCGCCGCCAGCGCGGAGACGAACCCGCAGGCCGATCGTGAAGCCCTCCAGAGGGTGATCGGCCTCCTGTCCGACGATACGAGGCGGGCCGCACTTCTGAACGAATTGCGGTCGGTGGAAAGTGCGTTGGGCACCAACTCTTCCGGCACGGCCGACGCTGGCAAGGCGACCGGCGCGCCCGCCGAGGCGCCGGCGAAGGACGAGGCCGCGCCGATCATCGGCGACAAGGGCTTGATCGGCGCGATCTCCTCCAGCCTCGCGGAAAGCGGGCAGGGCATGGAAGCCACCAGCCTCGGCGCTCCCGTGGAAGAAAAGCTCGGTCGCGCCGTGGATGAGCTTCAGGCGCGCATCGACAGCTCGCTGGGTGGGCAGGCCACGATCGACTTCCTTCAATGGGCTCTGCCGGGCGGTGCCGTGGTCATCGGCCTTGTTCTCATCCTGTTCCGCAACAGCTGGCTGCGACGCCATCGCGAGTTGCAACAACGGCCGGGGGGCACGGCCTTCCAGATTGCGCGCGCCATTGCCAAATGCGTTCCGTTCGGCCTCATTCCACTGTTTCTAGTGGTGGCTGCGGCCTCTGGCTGGGCGGCTGCCTTCGCGCCCTCCTGGCAAGACGGGCGTTTGTTCCTGGCGCTTTTCTCGCCGCTCTTCGCCGCGCTCGCGACGCGCCAGATTCTCTACTATCTCCTGATGGCGCTGGGGCCTTCTCGGGGTTGGCGTCTCGTCGGCTATGCGCAGCGGCGGCTTTTGGGTTGGGTCGGCCTTCTCGCGGCCCTGGCGGCGACGGCGGGCGTGCTGCGCGAGTTCTCGCTGCGGGTGGTCGTGGGCTTCGACGTGGCAGACGTCGCCTCGCTGCTGATCGACCTCGGCCTCGCCGTGCTGACGGCGGCCTTCATCCTGCGCCATCGCCTGACAGTGCGTAGCCTTCTGATCCGAGGCCACCGCGACCGGGAGGGGCAGGACCATTCATCCGGCATCTTCTCGTCGGCCTTCCACGCGCTCGCCGGCTCCTGGCATCTGGTTGCCTTGGCCTTCGTCGTGGCCAATGTCGTCGCGCGCCTCACCGGCACGGGCAATGGCCAATTCATTCTCGAAAGCTCGGGCGCGCTTCTCTACATCTTCGGCGGCCTTGCCCTGCTGGCGGTCGCCAATGCCGGCTTCAAGCGCATGGCGGACAGCATAGGCCGTGGGCGTGTGACGCTGCGCAGTGCCATCATGCTGCGCTATCTCGATATTTTCCACCTCCTCTTCCAGATCGCCGTCGCGGCCTTCGTTCTGGTGCAGGCCGTCGATGTCTGGGGGTTCGATCTCGCCGGCTGGCTCGGCTCGGAGCGGGGGCAGCGTTTCCTGCGCCCGGCCTTGTCGCTGATCCTGGTGCCGGCCGTGATCTATGCGATCTGGACGACGATCGACACGGCCGTCACGCATTCGCTTCAGCCGACCGACAGCCGAGGCCGAACGCGCAACCGCTCGGGCCGCATTCGCACGCTTCTGCCTCTCCTGCGCAATCTCGTCTTCGTCGTGCTGTCGGTCGTCACGGTGATCGCCATGCTCGCCAATATCGGTGTGGACGTCACGCCGCTTCTGGCCGGCGCGGGCGTTATCGGCTTGGCCTTCTCTTTCGGCGCGCAGCAGCTCGTGCAGGATGTCATCACCGGCTTCTTCATCATCTTCGAGGACACGATCGCGGTGGGCGATGTCATCTCGACGGGAGATCGGACGGGCACGGTCGAGGGCCTGACGATTCGCACCGTGCGTATCCGCGACGGAAACGGGGCGCTTCATTCCGTGCCCTTCAGCCAGATCAAGGCCTTGCAGAACAATTCGCGCGGCTTCGGCATCTTTCCGCTCAACGTCTCCATCGCCTTCGGCGCAGACGTGGACCGGACCATGGAGATCATGCAGGAGGTCGGCCGCGATCTCCTGACGGACGCGACCTATGGGGATATGATGCTGGCGCCGATCGAGATATGGGGCGTGGACGGGTTCACGCGTGAGGGCGTGGTGATCAAGGGCGCGATCCGCTGCAAGCCGCTCCAGCAATGGGGGGTCGGACGCGAGTTCAATAGACGGCTGAAGCGCCGACTGGATGACGAGCATATCCGCTTCTTCGCCGCCGAACAGCGCATTGCCGTTCACGACGATCAATCGCTCCGCGTCGTCGCCAACTGACCGAGAGCGCCGTCAGGCGGATTCGCGAAGCACCATCTGCGAGGGGAGGAGCACATGCTCCTCTTCCGCAGCGTCCAGGTCAGGATCGCCTTCCCGCTCGGCGGCGATCTTGCGCAGGAGGATGGCCATGGCTCGCCCGCCGATCTCGCTATAGTTCTGCGCCACCGTGGTCAGCGGCGGACTGGCGAAGCGCGAGAGCGGATGATCGTCATGCCCGGCGATCCGCAACGCGCTGTCGCCCTCGTGCCCGACCTTCACTCCGGCCTTCCAAGCGGCGGATAGCGCTCCGAAGGCGACGCGATCATTGGCGCAGAGGAGGGTCGAAGTCGGAAACCCGTCCTCGCGCAGGATGCGCGACACCTCGTCAAAGCCGAAGCTTTCGAAATCCCAAGTCAGCTCGGCGCTGATCGGCACGACATGAGGCTGGAGCCCCAACCGATCCATGGCTTCGATATAGGCGAGGCGGCGGTTGGAGGCGTTGCTGTTGACCTCCGGCATACCGAGAAAGCAGGGCGGGGTACCGGAGCGGCAGAGATAATCCACCATGATCTGAAACGAGCGACGATTGTCGGTCCCGACGAAGGCCGTACCCTCATCCAGCGGCAAGTCCACATAGATGAGCGGGATCGCGGCGGAGAAGCGCTCCAGCGCCGCCGCGCGGGAATGAAGCCCCAGCGGCGCGACCACGGCCCCCGCGACGTTCATCGACGTCAGCGTTTCCAGAGCGCGCTCTTCCAGTTCCGGGTCGCCGTCCGACGAGAGGACGAAGGTGAGGTAGCCTTCCTCGCGCGCGATCGCTTCCACGCGCCGGGTCAGGGCATTGTAGAAGGGGTCGGCCGATGTCGGAATGAGCATTCCGATGATATTGGAGCGGCGACGATTCAGGTTGACCGCGAACATATTCGGCCGAAATCCGGATTCGCGGATGGCCGCTTCAATCATCTCGCGCGTCTTGCGGCGAACCGAATTGGGGTCGTTGAAATATTTGGAGACGGTCGGACGTGACAGGCCGACGAATACGGAAAAATCCTCCATCGTCCTGACCGGCCTGTCCATTCCTCTGTCCTTTCTCACCGGTGCTCTCGGCTCCGGTCCATGCCCATAGGCCTCCCGTCTCGATCCACACAGACGCGCCGTCTCCGTCAAGACGCGATCAATCAGCCTGCCGCGAACTGAACCTTCATGGTGGCTGCGGATGCGCCGCCTTTCTCGAAAAAAGGCAGCATCTCGGCCATGGGCAAGCGGTGCGAAACGAGCCGCGCCATGGTTCCGTCATCGGCTTGGAGAAGCGTCAAGGCGTCTTGGATCTGGCCGTTCAGCGAATGCGAGCCGCAGAGGCGGAGTTGCCGTCGGAATATTTCGAAGGGCGAGATGGCGATGCGCGCCTCCGGCGCACAGACGCCGAAGAACAGGACGGTCCCGCCATCGCTCGCATAATCGATCAGGCTCTCGGCAACGCCCGCGACGCCGGTCGCATCCGCCACGAAATCGAAGCCCTGCCGTTGTCCTTTCAGCTGATCCGAGCCGGAAGGCAGGGCGCCGAGGCCGAGACTGTCCGCAAAGGCGAGACGGGATTCGTTGAGATCGGCCACCGACACCGATTCGACGCCGCGTGCCTTCAGCGCAAGCGCGAGCAGAAGGCCGATCGGGCCGGCACCGACGACGAGGGCCTTCTCCGGGCGTCGCGGATCGCTGTCGAATCCGGATGCGCCCAATCCATTGAGGACGCAGGCAAGCGGCTCGGCCAAGGCGGCCCGATCGAACGGAAGCGAGCCGATTGGGTGCAGATGCTTGGCTCTTACGACGCTGAATTCGGCAAAGCCGCCGTCATGCGTGACGCCATAGGCCTTCAGATCGGTGCAGAGATTGGTGAGACCCCGCCGGCAAGCCCGGCAGGTGCCGCAAGGAATATTCGGATCGACGGCTACCCGGTCGCCTACCAACACGCTGGTCACGTCGTCGGCTACCGCTTCCACGATCCCGGCATATTCATGCCCCGGCACGACAGGAAAGGCGCTCGAACCGTAACGACCATGGAGCACGTCGATGTCGGTATGGCAGAGGCCGGATGCCATGACGCGGATCAGCGCATGGCCGGGCTGGAGTTCGGGCTCCGCCAAGTCGGCGAAACGCGCCTCGCCTTTGCCGACGAAATGAATGGCCTTCATGGGATCGACCTTGGGAACGCTTTGAGAGGAGGCGTGCCGACGCGCATGTGCCGGCACACCGCGAGCTTCAGCTCATCCAGTTGCCGCCGTCGACATTATAGGTCTGGGCGAGGATATAGTCGCTGTCGGCCGAAGCCAGGAACACGGCGAGGCCTTTGATGTCGTCGGGCGTTGCGAAGCGGCCGATGGGCACCGACTTGGCGACCTGCGCCTTTTTCTCGCCGGGCGCGAGCCCTTCCCACTTGGCGAACTCCGCATCCACCACTTCCCAATGCTCGCCATCCACCACACCGGGCGCGATCGCGTTCACATTGATCCCGTGCTTCACGAGAGCCAGCGCTGCGGATTGCGTGGCGGAGATGACCGCGGCCTTGGAGGCGCAGTAGAGCGTCACCAGCGCTTCGCCGCGCCGTCCCGCCTGGCTCGCCATATTGATGATCTTGCCGCCGCGACCGCGCTGGATCATGACGTTGGAGACCGCCTTCATCATGAAGAGTGGTCCCTTCAGATTGATGTCGAAGACGCGCTCGTAGCTCTCTTCGGTGATGGCGTTGATTGGCGCCATGTCGAAGATCGCGGCGTTGTTCACCAGAATGTCGATGCCGCCGAACTCGGCATCGACTTCGGCGACGAGTTTTTCGATCTCCTCGACCTTGGTGACATCCAGCGCCTTGGCCGTTGCGGCCGGGCCGATTCCGGCGGCCGCCGTGCGGGCCCGCTCGATATTGATATCGGCGATGATGACCTTTGCACCTTCCTTGACGAAGGCTTCGGCAAAGCCGAGGCCGATGCCACGCGCGCCACCGGTGATGAGGGCGATCTTGTTCTGAAGTCTCATGAAATATTCCCTGGGAGAAGGGCTTGGGGAGGGGTCAGCGGACGGCCTTGGAAATCGATCCGGCCAGCGCATGGCGATGGAGCCGGGGCAGGGCATGGCCATTGCCGTCGAAGAGATGAGCCGCGTTCGGGTCGAAGCTGAGCTGCACGGTCTCGTGAAGACGCGCCGTGCTGTCACCGCCCGCTTCCGCGATGATCAGGTCGCCATTGCCGGCCTGGATGTAAAGATAGGTCTGGCCGCCGAGCCGTTCGATCACGACGATCTCGCCGGGCAGCATGGCTTGCCCACCGGGAGAAAGATGCTCCGGCCGGATGCCGAGCTGGAGCTTCTCGCCGGGCCTCGCCCCTTCGCCGAAGACGGGCACCTGCAGCGTCGCGCCTGAGAGAAGGCGCACAGTGACGCCCTCCGGCCCGGTGCTCACGACCTCGCAGTCGAGGAAATTCATCTTCGGGGAGCCGATGAAGCCCGCGACGAAACGGTTGACCGGGTGATGATAAAGCTCCAGCGGGGTGCCCACCTGCTCGATCCGCCCGTCGCGCAAGACGACGATCTTGTCGGCCAGGGTCATGGCCTCGACCTGATCGTGCGTGACATAGATCATGGTCGCATTCAGTCGCTCGTGCAGGCGCGACAGCTCGATGCGCATCTGAACACGCAGCGCCGCATCGAGGTTGGAGAGCGGCTCGTCGAACAGAAAGACCTTGGGCTCTCGCACCATGGCGCGGCCGATGGCGACGCGCTGACGCTGGCCGCCGGACAGCGCCTTGGGCTTGCGGTCCAGATAGGGATCCAGCTGAAGAAGGCGGGCGACGTCCTGAACCTTGCGGTCCTGCTCGGCCTTGGGAACCTTAGCGAGCTTCAGCGCGAAGGCCATGTTCTCGCGAACGCTCATATGCGGATACAGAGCGTAGGTCTGGAACACCATCGCCAGGCCGCGCTCGTCGGGCGGGATGTCGTTGGCACGCTTGCCGTCGATGTCGAGATCGCCTTCGGTGATCTCTTCCAGCCCTGCGATCATGCGCAGAAGCGTGGACTTTCCGCAGCCGGACGGCCCGACGAAGACGACGAATTCGCGGTCTGCGATGTCGAGGTTCACGCCCTTGATGACGTCCACCGCCGCGAAGGACTTCTTGACGTTCCGAAGGTGCAAAGTGGCCATGGGGAACTTCCTTACTTGACGGCGCCGAAGGTGAGGCCGCGCACGAGCTGGCGCTGCGTCATCCAGCCGAAGACGAGAATGGGGGCGACGGCGAGGGCGGAGGCCGCCGAAAGCTTCGCCCAGAAGAGGCCCTCGGGCGAGGAGAAGGAGGCGATGAAAGCCGTCAGCGGAGCGGCGTTCGAGGCCGTCAGGTTGAGGCTCCAGAAGGCTTCGTTCCAGCAGAGGATGGTGGAGAGAAGCGCCGTGGACGCGATGCCGGGCAGGGTTAGCGGCAGGAGGAGATGGCGCATCTGATCCTTAAACTTGGCGCCATCCATGCGCCCCGCCTCCAGGATCTCGTGCGGCACTTCCTTGAAGAAGGAATAGAGCATCCAGACCACGATCGGCAGGTTCGACAGGGTGAAGACGATGATGAGGCCGAGCCGGGAGTCGAGAAGGCCCGTATCGCGGAACAGGAGATAGATCGGGACAAGCACGCCGACCGCCGGGAGCATCTTGGTGGACAGCATCCAGAGAAGCAGGTTCTTCGTCTTCGGGCCGGGGTAGAAGGCGGCCGCATAGGCGGCGGGAACGGCGATGGCGAGCGAGACGATCGTCGCGCCGATGCTTTCGATCACGCTGTTCAGGGCATAGCGCATGTAGTCGGCGCGCTGGTTCACAGCGGCGAAATTCTCCAGCGTCGGCTCGAAGAAGAATTTCGGCGGCGTCGCCACGGCGTCGATCTCGGTCTTGAAGGCGGCGAGCGCCATCCAGAAGATCGGGAAGAACATCAGCAGCGCCGCTGCCCAGCCGATCACGCCGGCCCAGAATGTCGCGCGGCTCGCACGTCGTTTGGCCATGGATCGCGCTCCTAGTTTTCGAGGTTGCGGGCGACGGTGCGGATCAGCACCGCGGCGACGACATTGGCGAGAAGGATGGCGACCACGCCGCCGGCGGAGGCTCCGCCGATGTCCCACTGAAGAAGGGCCTTCAGGTAGATGAAATAGGTGAGGGTGGTGGTCGCGGAGCCCGGGCCGCCCGATGTCGTGACCTGAATTTCGGCGAAGACCGACAGAAGGAAGATCGTCTCGATCATCACCACGACGGAGATCGGCCGCAGGAGATGAGGCAGGATGATATGGCGGAACATCACCAGCCCGCGCGCGCCGTCGAGCCTTGCCGCCTCCATCTGCTCGCGGTCGAGCGACTGCATCGCCGTCATCAGGATGAGCGTGGCGAAGGGAACCCATTGCCATGCCACGATCATGATCAGCGACAGCATCGGATATTGGACGAACCAGTCGATGGGCGTCAGCCCGACGCTGCGAAAGATCGCGGCGAAGAAACCGTTCACGGGGTGCATCAGGAGGTTCTTCCAGATCAGCGCGGCGACGGTCGGCATGACGAAGAAGGGCGCGATGACCAGCAGGCGCGCGATGCCGCGTCCCTTGAAGTCCTGATCGAAGACGACGGCCAGCAGCGTCCCGAAGACGATGGTCAGCGCCAGAACCGAGCCGGTCATGATCAGCGTATTGGCGATCGCGTTCCAGAGCCCGGCGCTCTTCAGGAGAAAGCGATAGTTCGAAATACCCGCAAAACCCGTCAGGAACGGGTTCAGAAGATTATAATGCTGGAACGAGAACCACAGCGTCATCGCCAGTGGGACAATCATCCAGGCGAGAAGAAGGACGACCGACGGCGCGAGAAGTGGCCCGGTTCGAACGGCGCGTCTGGATCGACCAGCGGCAGCGACGGCGCTCATGATCGGTTCTCCCTCGAAACGAAAGGCTTGGCCATCCGATCACCAACCCATGCGGGGGTCGCGGTCGACACGGCAGTGGTCGAACGCAGCTCGGACATCCGGGGCGAGCCCGGAGTTCAACGAACAGCCTCGACAAAGGCGGGTAAGGGTCATGGAGGGCCGGCCTCGAAAGGCCGGCCCGATCCGCTTATTTCGGGTAGCCGGCCTGTTCCATCATGGCTTCGACCTGACCCTGAGCGCCATCGAGAGCGGCGTCCACCGACTGCTGACCGGCGACCGCCGAAGAGACGGCCTGACCGACGAGCGTGCCGATGGCCTGAAATTCGGGGATCGCGACGAACTGGATGCCCGTATAGGGAACCGGGTTCAGCGTCGGCTTGGTCGGATCGGCGGACTCGATCGCCTTGATCACGGTCGCGGCGAAGGGGGCGGCCTTCTGGTAGTTCGGGTTGTCATAGGTCGACTGGCGCGTGCCGGGCGGCAGGGCCACCCAGCCCTCTTTCTCGCCGACGAGCTTGATGTAGTCCTTCGACGTCGCCCATTTCACGAAGGATTTTGCCGTGTCGGCCTTCTTGGTCGATTTCGGGACGGCCAGATTCCAAGACCAAGCCCACGATGACCCGTTCGGCGTGACCTTCACAGGTGCCTTGGTGAAGGCGATCTTGTCCGCCACCTGGCTCTGCTTGGGGTCGTAGAGGCGGCCGGCGGCCGAGGTCGCATCGATCCACATAGCGCAATGGCCGGTGGCGAAGAGCGCCTGATTTTCGTTGAAGCCGTTGGACGTGATGCCGGGAGGACCATAATCGGCCATGGCCTTCACATACCAGCCGATCGCATCCTTCCAGGGCTGGGAGGAAATCTGCGGCTTCCACTCCATGTTGAACCACTCGCCACCATAGGTATTCACGAGTGTACCGAGATAGGCCATGTTCTCGCCCCAGCCCGGCTTTCCGCGCAGGCAGAGACCATAGACGCCCTTCGACTTGTCGGTGACCTTGGCCGCGTATTCCGCGATCTGATCGTAGGTCGGAGCCTCCGGCATCTTGATGCCGGCCGCATCGAAGAGGTCCTTGCGGTACATGGTGAAGGAGCTTTCTGCGTAGAACGGCACGGCGAAAAGCTTGCCGTCCACGGTCAGACCCGCCTTAACCGGGGCGATCAGATCGGCATAGTCATAGTCGCTGCCGAGATCGTCCAGAGCCGTCAGCCAGCCGGCCTTGCCCCAGATCGGGGTTTCGTAGCCGCCGATCGTCATGATGTCGAACTGGCCGCTGCCGGTCGCGATGTCTGTGGTAACGCGCTGGCGCAGGACGTTTTCTTCGAGCACGACCCAGTTGATCTTGTTGCCCGTTGCCTTCTCCCATTCGGGCGAGAGCTTCTGCATGACGATCATATCGGCATTGTTGACCGTGGCGATCGTGATGTCTTCCGCCGAAGCGAGGCTCGCCGAAAAGCCGAGCGCCGCCATCGAACACGCCGTCAACAACGCAGTCCGCTTGATCCGCATAGTGTTCCTCCTCCTACGATGCGTTGCGCGAAACTATGCACGCGTAAAAGAATGTGTCAAATCCGTAACCCATATCGTTTGTGCGAAAACCAATAATTCCTCGCCGCACTGCAAACTTCGCTCTGCTGCAGTGCGTTCGCCGCGACGGTGCATGGAAGCCACGAGGCCAATCAGCCGACAGGCTTTTCGCGCGTAAACTTTGATTGACAGTTGAACAGGGCTTCGACAGTCTGTGCGAAGCCCCGAACGAGCATGACTGGGACTGAGACGCGAACATGTTCCAGGAGTGCGCGGGGGGCCGAGAGGGAGATGACATGACGATTCGCACGGCGCGGGGTCTCGCCCCCGAAGCCCTCGGGCCGACGGTGACGATCGGGGAAATCCTGGTGGAGATCATGGCGGAAACGCCCGGCGTCGGCTTTCTGGAGCCGCAGCTTCTGACGGGCCCTTACCCAAGCGGCGCGCCGGCCATCTTTATCGATCAGGTGGCGCGCCTCGGCGGTGCGGCCGGCATTGTAGGCTGCGTGGGCCATGACGATTTCGGACGGTTGAACATTGAGCGCTTGCAGCGCGACGGTGCGGATGTTTCCGCCATCTCGATCCACCCCGAGCTTCCCACGGGCAGCGCCTTCGTGCGCTATCGCCCGGACGGTGCGCGCGATTTCGTTTTCAATCTGACGCGCTCGGCTGCGGGACAGATCAGCTTGGACGATGCCGCGAAGGCGCTTCTGGATCGGGTAGGGCATCTTCACGTCATGGGCTCGGCCCTGTCGATTCCCGGCGCCTGGGACTTGATCCGCTACGGACTGGATCGGATCGCGGAGTGCGGCGGCTCGGTGTCGCTCGATCCCAATGCCCGCAAGGAGTTGCTATCGGGCGACGAGGCGGCCGGGCAATTTGCCGCAATCCTGGCTGAGGCAGACCTCTTGCTCCCCTCGGGGGACGAACTGTTCGCTGCCGCTGGTTGCGAGGGCGAGGACGCGGCTCTCGCAGCTCTTTTCGCCCAAGGCGTCTCGGAGGTCGCGCTGAAGCGTGGGAACAAGGGTGCGACGGTTTTCCGCCATACGGGCGAGCGGACGGATGGCGCGGCTTTCCAAGTCGAAGAGATCGATCCGACGGGCGCCGGCGATTGTTTCGGGGCGGCCTATCTCACATGCCGGCGCATGGGATTTCCGCCGGACCGCGCCCTTCTCTACGCGAATGCCGCCGGCGCGCGGAACGTGACCCGAAAAGGCCCGATGGAAGGCGCGGGCAGCTTCGATGAACTCGACACCTTTATCGCCAACACATCGAGGGCCTGACATGTCGTCTTTTCTCACTGGTCTCGCGGGCGACCTACGCGCCGGCCATCCGCGCGGCGTGACATCCGTTTGCTCGTCGCATCCGATCGTCATCCGCGCCGCCTTGCGCCGCGCTGTGCTGGATGAAAGTGAAGTCCTGATCGAGGCGACCTGCAATCAGGTCAACCAGTTTGGCGGCTATACCGGGATGCAACCGGCCGACTTCGTGCGATTCGTTCTGCAGATCGCTGATGAGGAAGGGTTGGCGCCGGCGCGGATCGTGTTCGGCGGCGATCATCTCGGGCCCAATCCCTGGAAGGGGGATGCGCCAGAGGCCGCGATGGAGAAAGCGGAGGCGATGGTCGAAGCCTATGTCGCCGCCGGCTTCCGAAAGATTCATCTGGACGCATCCATGGGCTGCCTCGGCGAGCCGGTGGCGTTGGACGACGAGACGACGGCGGGCCGCGCTGCGCGTCTGGCCAGCCGGGCGGACGCTGTGGCCCGAGAGAAGGGCCTGCCACTTCCGCTCTATATCATCGGGACGGAAGTGCCTGTGCCCGGCGGAGCCGACCACGCTCTCAGCGATCTTCAGCCCACCGCGCCAGAAGCGGCGCGGCATACGATCGAGGTTCATCGCCGAATTTTTGCAGAGCGCGGGTTGGACGGCGTTTTCGAGCGAGTCCTGGGCGTCGTGGTTCAGCCGGGTGTGGAGTTCGGCAGCGAGAACGTCATTCCCTATCAGCCCGAAAAGGCGACCTTGTTGAATGCTGTCCTGGAAGAGGAGCCCAAGCTCGTCTTCGAAGCGCACTCCACCGACTATCAGTCGCAGGCCGCACTGACGGCTCTGGTGCGGGACGGCTATGCGATCTTGAAGGTCGGGCCGGGTCTCACCTTCGCCCTGCGCGAGGCCTTGTACGGGCTGGATCTGGTGGCGAGCGAGTTGGAGCCGACCTACGGCGACCGGCCGCTGCGCGCCGCCATGGAGCATATCATGCTGCGCGAGCCCAAGGATTGGAAGGGGCACTATCACGGCACGGATGCCGAGCAAGCGCTGCAGCGCCATTACAGCTATAGCGACCGCATTCGCTATTACTGGAATCGCCCGGAGGCGGAAGCCGCCGTCGCTCGCTTGCGCGATGCGCTGGACGGGCGCGTGATCCCCGAGACGCTGATGCGTCAGTTCCTGCCTTTCTTGGATGTTGGGCTCGGGCGGGCCGGAAGCGTGGACAACATTCTTATTGCGTCCGTCGATCGCGAGCTCGCCACATACGCCGCAGCCTGCCAGGCGTAAGCGCCGAAAAGGCTTGGAAACGAGGGGCGACACGGTTTGCCCTTCGCTTTCGACACTCGCGGCGAGTCATAGGCCGATAAATGAGTTCCGCTAAGGAGCCGCTCGCTACCGATGGCGAGCGTCGGTTCATGATCGGAGGGAGGATCGCCGCCGCAATCAAACGCATCGCCGGCGGGATCATCGTGTCGCCGCAAGGCTCGATAAAACCCGTGAGCCACTCGTACAGCTTAACTTATGCGGTGATTTGAATGGTGGGCGCGACAGGGATCGAACCTGTGACCCCCTCGGTGTGAACGAGGTGCTCTCCCGCTGAGCTACGCGCCCGCTCTTGCCGTTCGTTGTCGGCCAGCGGTGAGTGGTCGTATAGAAGCGAACGGCGCGGGCGTCAATCGGATCGATGCGTTTTTCAGCCTGCGTGCGCCAAGTCTCTGTTTTTACACCGCTTGAACGCGCAAGGCGCGAGGTTCGAAAAGCGAATCGATCAAATGCGGGGTCAGATCGGAGAAGCGCTCGATGGAGCAGGTCGCGCCCGAACGGGCCTCCGAGCCCGGATCGTAACCGAACAGCACGAGTATGGATGGCACGCCCGCCGCCCGCGCAGCGAGAATGTCCGTGTTGGTATCGCCAACCATGAGAGCGTTTGACGCCGAGCCACCCGCTTGTTCGATCGTGCCGAACAGATGAATCGGATCGGGCTTGCGCGCCGAGAACGTGTCGGCCCCACAGATCGTCGAGAAGCGCGACGCGAGTTCCATTTCTTCCAATAACCGCCGCGCCAGACGCTCGGTCTTGTTGGTGCAGATCGCAAGCGTCAGCCCGGCTTCGCTCAACCGATCCAGCATGGCGAGGCCACCGGGAAACAGCGCGGATTCCACTGCGATATGGGCTTCGTAATGTTGCAGAAAGCAGGCTGTCTGCTCGGCGAGTTCCTCGGCCCCAAGCGGGCGCTCCGCCAGCCGGTAGGCCTCACGCAGCATGGCCTGCGCTCCGTGACCGGCATGGGGACGCACGATCTCCAGAGGAAGCGGGGGGAGGCCGATACGGGACAGGCAATGATTGAGACTGCCCGCGAGGTCGGGCGCGGTGTCCACCAACGTTCCGTCGAGATCGAAGACGATGGTCCGCTGCGATGGTCCTCTGGTAGCCGCTTCGAACAAGTGGGCTTCGTGGGCCAAGGAACGATGGATCGGGAGGGCTGCGCTCATGATCGGACTTTGGCCTCAAAGCAGGGAGGGTCAAGCGGACAAGGCCCGAACGGGGCTCAACGAAGGATCAGGACGCCGTTCGGGTCTTTGCCTGACGCAGGCGAGCCACAGTCTGGCGCTCAGGCCATCAACAAACCGTTAGGGACGATCTGTCGGGATGACGGCTGCCGAGATCACCCTGAGCGTTTGGCGATGGCGGCGCGATATCGTAAAGCGACGGCTTAAAGGCGCGCTACGGAGGGACAGAGCAATGGATGCGGCAGCGATGAAAGACGAGGTCGCGCGTGCGGCGCTCGCCCATGTCGAGCCGGGTATGCGGCTTGGCATTGGTACGGGGTCAACCGCCGAGGCATTTATTCGCGCTCTGGCCGGCCGCGTGTCCGAAGGATTGCGGATCGTCGGTGTGCCGACCTCTGAGCGCAGCGCCAAACTGTGCGGCGAACTCGGCATTCCCTTGGCGACGCTGGAAGACCTGCCGGAACTCGATCTGACGATCGACGGGGCCGACGAGGTGGACGCGAGGCTTCGTCTGATCAAGGGCGGCGGCGGCGCGCTTCTGCGCGAGAAGATCGTGGCCGCGGCCTCGGCGCGGATGCTGGTGATCGCTGATGCGTCCAAGAAAGTCGAGCATCTCGGCGCCTTCCCGCTGCCGATCGAGGTGAACGGCTTCGGCGTCCTGGCCACGACGCTGGCGATCGAGAAGGCCGGCGCGATGCTGGGGCTTTCGGGCTCCATCCGCCTTCGCATGGTGGGCGACAAGCCCTTCATCACCGACGGCGGGCATCTCATCATCGACGCATCATTTGGCCTCATTCCCGATCCAGAAGCCCTGTCTGCTGCTTTGCACGCCATTCCGGGCGTGGTCGAGCATGGTCTCTTTCTCGGATTGACGTCCTCCGTGCTCCTCGCCGGGCCGGAAGGGGTCGAGCGGCTCGGCGCTGCGTGAGGCGCGCCGGTCGCATCGGGATATTCGGGGCTTGCGGCTCGAACCGGAGTTTGGCACGGGTGCGCCGATCAGGAATTGATGGAGTAGGAAGTCCGATGGTTTTCAGCCAAACGCTGCGTGGCGGTCTCTTCGCTGCAGTGACCCTCGTGGGTCTGGCGGTCTCGCCCGCTCTGGCGCAGGAGATTAGCCCGTCGCATCTCGCCGCCGCGCGTGAGGCTGTGGACGCGATCGACACGAGCGAGCAGTTCGATCAGATCCTTCTCAATGCCGCGACGCAGATCAAGGCGGAGCTGATCGTCAACAACCCGGATCTTCAATCGAAGATTTCCGAGATGGTCGATGACAGCGCGATCGCCCTTGCGCCCCGTCGCGCCGATCTGGAAAACGAGATCGCCCGCGTCTACGCCAAGATGTTCACCGAACAGGAGCTGCGCGAGATCTCGCAGTTCTACAATTCGGAAGCCGGGCGCAAGTTGATCAAGCAGGGTCCGCAGGCAACGCGCGAGATGATGGCGGCCGCCGATGTCTGGACCAACGGTATCGTTCGCGACCTGCGCGACAGTGCCATGAAGGGGATGCAGAAGCTCGCGCCTGCGACGGCGGCGGCTCCCGCAAAGTCGAAGTGACGGTCGCGAATCGTCCGCTATAAGGATTCATAAGGGCGGCCACTCGGTCGCCCTTTTTCGTGACGGAAGAGGCGTCTTGGCATGTCGGCATTCGACTACGACCTGTTTGTGATCGGCGGCGGTTCAGGTGGCGTGCGCGCGGCGCGACGAACAGCGGCCCTGGGGCATAAGGTTGGCATCGCCGAGGAATATCGCTACGGCGGAACCTGCGTCATCCGCGGCTGCGTTCCCAAGAAGCTACTCGTCTACGCCTCGCAATATTCGGAAGCCTTCGAGGACGCGGCTGGCTATGGCTGGTCCGTCGGGGAAACGAAGTTCGACTGGCCGAGCCTGATCGCCGCCAAGGATCGCGAAATCGATCGGCTGGAGCAGATCTATCGCCGCAACCTCGAGAAGGCCGGCGCCGAGATCCTCAAGAGCCGCGCCGTGTTGGAGGGACCGAACCAGATTCGCCTCCTTGCGACCGACAAGATCGTCACTGCCGAGCGCATCCTGATCGCGGCCGGCGGGCGCGCCAATCCGTTCGCCGACATGCCGGGCGCGGAGCACTGCATCACCTCGAACGAGGCTTTCCACCTCCAGCGCCTGCCCGAGTCGATCGTGATCCTCGGCGGTGGTTACATCGCGGTCGAGTTCGCCAATATCTTTCTCGGGCTCGGCACCGCGGTGACGCTGGTCTATCGCGGCAAGGAGATCCTTCAGGGCTTCGATGACGATCTGCGCCATGAACTGCACCAGGCCATGCTGCGCAAGGGCTGCCGGATCGTCTGCGAGGACACGCTCGTTCGGGTCGATCAGAAGGCGGACGGCCGTTTTCAGGCGCACCTGAGGGGCGGAGAATGCCTCGACGCGGACGAGGTGATGCTCGCTGTCGGTCGCCAGCCCAACACGATCGACCTCGGCTGCGAGAAGGCCGGCGTCGAGCTGGATTCCAAGGGCGCGATCAAGGTCGACGACTATTCCCGCACCAGCGCCGAGAATATCTGGTCGATCGGCGACATCACGGGCCGTATCCAGTTGACGCCGGTCGCCATCCACGAGGCCATGTGCTTCGTCGATACCGTATTCCTGAACAAGCCGACCAAGCCGGACTTCGACCTGATCCCGACCGCCGTGTTCTCGCAGCCCGAGCTGGGAACGGTCGGCCTGACGGAAGCCCAGGCGGCCAAGGATCTCGGCGATCTCGACATTTTCCGCGCCCGCTTCAAGCCGATGCGCCACACGCTGACGGGCCGCGAGGAGTTCATGTTGATGAAGCTCGTCGTGGACGCCAGGACGAATGTCGTGGTTGGCGCCCATATTCTGGGACCCGATGCCGGCGAGATGGGGCAGCTTCTTGGCATCTGCGTGAAGGCGAAGTTGCGCAAAGACGATTTCGATCGCACCATGGCGCTTCACCCTTCGGCGGCAGAGGAACTGGTCACCATGTACGAGCCGACCTATCGCATTCGCGGCGGAGCGCGCGTGGATGGCTGATGTCGAGCCGCCTATTCATCAGGACGATCCGCAGCTGGAGCGGCTCGCCCGTGAGGGGCGGGTCATCGCCTATTTCGGCTATGGCTCGCTGGTGAACAAGCGGACGCTGCGCACCAAGTTCTTGGGCATTCGCCGTGCCGAGGTCTTGGGATGGCGGCGGGCCTGGCTGCCGCGCAAGGGGCAGTCCATGGCGCTTCTGTCGGTGCGGCCGGACGAAGCGGCGCTGACGCAGGGCGTCGTCGTCTACGATCTGGCCGACCATCTGCCATCGGTGGACGAGCGCGAGGCGGCCTATCATCGCCGCGTCGTTATGCCAGGCCATATCACCATTCGCGGCCACGCCCTCCCGGATGTGCCGCTCTTCATCTACGAGGGCAAGCCGGAGGAACCGGACGCCTCGCAGACCGGGGCGGCGATTCTGCAATCCTATCTCGACGCGGTGATGCAAGGCTTCTACTCGCTTTACGAGGAGGCCGGGCTGCGGCGTTTCATGGCGGAAACCGAGGGGTTCGAGACCTCCATCCTGAAGGATCGCGCCGCGCCGCTCTACCCCCGCCCGGTGACGCTGGCCGACGGCGAGGCGGAGCTGTTCGACCGCCTCGTCACCCAGCGCGGCGCGCGCTTCATCGAGTGCTCGTGAGAAGCACGTAAAGCCATTCGTGACAAATGCTGCGGTTCGTGCCACTACGCCACGACCGAGCGTTGATGGCCTCTTGATTGGCCTGCCCGCGAAGCCGTCCCGAAAAGACAGAACCCGAAGGGAGACGGCCGGACAAGGCTCGGGAAAGGAGAGGTTCATGGCCAAGGATTGGAACCCCGCGAGCTGGCGCAGCAAGGCGATCGAGCAGGTCCCGCTCTATCCCGACCCGAATGCCCTGGCGGAAACCGAGAAGCGCCTTGCCACCTTTCCCCCGCTTGTCTTTGCAGGCGAAGCGCGAAAGCTGAAGCGGGCTTTGGGCGACGTGGCCGAAGGCCGCGCTTTCCTGCTTCAAGGCGGCGACTGCGCGGAAAGCTTCGCCGAGCATGGCGCGGACAATATCCGCGATTTCTTCCGTGCCTTCCTCCAGATGGCGGTCGTCCTGACCTTCGCGGCCTCGTCGCCGGTGGTGAAGGTCGGCCGCATCGCCGGCCAGTTCGCCAAGCCGCGTTCGTCGGGTTCGGAAACCAAGAACGGCGTGACGCTGCCGTCCTACCGGGGTGACATCATCAATGGCATCGAGTTCGAGGAAGCCTCGCGCATCCCGAACCCGGAACGCCAGGAGATGGCCTACCGGCAGTCGGCGGCGACGCTGAACCTGCTGCGCGCCTTCGCGCAGGGCGGCTACGCCAATCTCGACAATGTGCACCAGTGGATGCTCGGCTTCGTGTCCGGCTCGCCGCAGGCGGAGCGATACGGCGAGCTCGCGGATCGCATTTCCGAGACCATGGCCTTCATGCGCGCCATCGGCATCGATTCCGAGACGCATCCCTCGCTGCGTGAGACCGACTTCTTCACCAGCCACGAGGCGCTGCTGCTGGGCTACGAGCAGGCTTTGACGCGCGTCGATTCGACCAGCGGCGAGTGGTACGCGACATCGGGCCACATGATCTGGATCGGCGACCGCACGCGCCAGATCGACAACGCGCATGTCGAATATTGCCGTGGCATCCGCAATCCGCTCGGCCTGAAATGCGGCCCGTCGCTGGCGCCGGACGATCTCCTGCGCCTGATCGACATTCTGAACCCGCAGAACGAGGCCGGCCGCCTCACGCTGATCGGCCGCTTCGGCCACGAGAAGGTCGGCGATCATCTGCCGGCGCTGATCCGTGCCGTGGAGCGGGAAGGGCGTAAGGTCGTCTGGTCCTGCGACCCGATGCATGGCAACACGATCACCGTGAACGACTACAAGACGCGCCCCTTCGACCGCATCCTGAGGGAGGTCGAGACCTTCTTCGAGGTTCATCGTGCGGAAGGCACCCATGCCGGCGGCATCCATGTCGAGATGACCGGCAAGGATGTCACGGAATGCACGGGTGGCGGCGCGCGTCCGGTTCTGGCCGAAGATCTGTCGGATCGCTACCACACGCATTGCGACCCGCGTCTCAACGCCGATCAGGCGCTCGAGCTGTCCTTCCTCGTGGCGGAGCGGATCAAGAAAGAGCACGAGACCCGCGCACCGAAGTCCGTCGTCAATTTCTGATCGGCTAGTCTCTCTAGCGTTAGAACGAAAAGGCCGGGTCGATCGACCCGGCCTTTTTCATGTCGGCTATAAGGGAATTAAAGGCCGTCAGCGGCGTGGGGCGTCGCGATCGGACGAGACGGGGCGGGAGCCGACCTGCGCTTCCACAGGCTCCGTTCCTGCAGTTTCGTCGCGGTCCTTGCGCAGTCGCGACACCAGACGATCCCGGATCACCGAGCCGCCCTGCTGCCATGCGAAGAACAGCATCAGCGCGAGGGCCAGCACCGCGAGGAAGATCATCATGCCGTGTTCCATCATCTCCAGATGCTGGAACACGGAAGTGATCGAATAGCCGAAGACATAGCCGATCGTCGTGAACAGGCCGGCCCAGATCGCCGCGCCGATGAAATTCAAAATCATGAAGCGGGGAACGCTGATCGAGGATAGGCCGAGCGCGATCAGACCCGGCATCCGCAGCCCGTAAATATACCGATTCACGATGACGAAATAGGCTTGGTAGCGATCCACGAGACGCAGCGCCTTGGTGAATTTCGGCTTGCGCTTCCAGCGCTTGACCCATTCGCTGTTGGAGAAATATCGCGAAAACAGGAACACGGCCAGATCGCCGCAGAAGGAGCCGATGAAGGCGAGGCTGCTCATGAGCCAGAGCGGATGCGTTCCGCGATAGGCGAGGAAGCCGCCGATAATGGCAAAGACTTCGCCTTCGAAGAACGTGCCGACGAACACGATGCCAAGACCGAAACGGTCGATCAGTGCAAGGATTTCGTACACGCGTGCTCCGGTGACTCGGCGACCCCGTGGGGTCATCCCACCCTATGTCGGGCGCGAGGGAGAATTTGCAAAGGCTAAGTTTGCCTCGGCCCTTTCCGTTCCCCATTCGGGGTTCGTCTGTTGCCCTAGAGTTTCGACCTGTCGATAAGCTGGATCAGGGAAAAGCTCTTCGCGGCGATGCCTATCTTTTGTGCCATGCGAACGTGCCATCTTCATGACTTCCATTCGAGAGACCGCGACGTGCCGATCGAATTTCCTCCACTGTCCGACATCGCAACCGCTTTTGTTTTTGTGGGTTTGCTGTTTTTCCTGCGCTTCATTCTGGCCGTACGTCGTCTGCGCGGCGAAAGCCGTCAGGCGGAGCCCTTCCTCGCCGCGATGGCGCATGTTCGGATCGCGGGCAGTTTTGGCGATGAGTATGAGCCGGAGCGCCGCCATGCCTTGCGCCAGATCTACATCGGGGTCGTTTTTTGGGTCGTTGGGTTCGCGCTGCTCTTCTGGATCCTTGTGGCACATCTCCTCGGGCTCGCTCCGCCGATCAGCACAGGCACCTGACAACCGCCCTTTTCATTGCGGGACAAGCGGCCATGCGCTATCGCCCGCCGCATGACCCACTCCGTCCGCTTCGCGCCCTCTCCAACGGGCTATCTCCATATCGGCAATCTGCGCCCCGCGCTGTTCAACTGGCTGTTTGCGCAGCGCGAGGGCGGGCGCTTCGTCTTGCGCTACGACGACACGGATACCGAACGCTCCAAGCGCGAATATGCCGACGCAATCCTAGAGGACATCCGTTGGATCGGCATTCAGCCGGACGAGATCGCCCGGCAGTCCGATCGCATCGCGCTCTATGACGCCGCTGCCGAGCGCCTGCGCGTCACGGGCCTGCTCTATCCCTGCTTCGAGACGGCGGACGAGCTGGAGCGTCGGCGCAAGCGGCGCATGGCGCGGGGGCTGCCGCCGATCTACGGGCGCGAGGCCCTCGCCCTGACGGAGGTCGAGCGACAGGCGTTCGAAGCCGAAGGACGTCGGCCGCACTGGCGGTTCCGCCTTCCCAATTTCCGCGACGATCCGATGCAGCCGGAGCGCACGGAGGTTCATTGGGACGACGTGGTGCGCGGACGGCAGACGGTGGATCTGGCGTCCTTGTCCGACCCCGTCCTGATCCGCGAGGACGGAACCTATCTCTATACGCTGCCCTCCGTGGTGGATGATGGCGAGATGGGTATCACCCATGTGCTGCGCGGCGACGACCATGTAACGAACACGGGTGTTCAGATCGCGCTGTTCGAGGCGCTGGATTATCGCGCGCCGGCTTTCGGCCACTTCAACCTCCTGACGACGATCGACGGCGAGGGCCTGTCCAAGCGCACCGGCGCTTTGTCCCTCAGGAGCCTGCGCGCAGACGGTTTCGAGCCCATGGCGGTCGCCTCGCTGGCGGTGCTGACCGGCCTGTCGGGCTCGATCGAGGCCATGCCTTCGCTGGAAGCGCTCGGCGAACGGCTGAACTTCGACGGCGTTTCGGCGTCGAGTTCGAAGTTCGATCCGGCGGAGCTGACGCGTCTCAACGCCGATCTCGTTCACGCCATGCCGGTGGAGGTCGTCGCCGAGCGGCTTCTGGAATGGGGCGTTCCCGACAGCGATCTCGCTCCGTTCTGGAGTACCGTGAAGGGTAATCTTTCCAAAGTGCCGGATGCCCAGGAATGGGCTGCGATCGTCTATGGCGACGCGCGAGCGGACCAGGCTTTCAATGATGAGGACGCCGCCTTCCTGCGAACGGCGTTCGATCTTCTGCCGCCCGCGCCTTTCGACCGTTCGACGTGGAAGACCTGGACCGACGCGATCAAGCCCGCGACAGGTCGCAAGGGAAAGGGGCTCTTCATGCCGTTGCGCCTGGCCCTGACCGGCCTCGATCACGGACCGGAACTGGCGGAACTGCTACCGCTCATCGGCCGCGAGCGCGCCTTGCAGCGCCGGCCCTGAGGGCCGGCGCCAAATGCCTCGTGATGCCAGCCGCTAGCGGCTGGCGTCTCCCTGCTGCACGGCCTGGGCGACCGCGATCGCCGCCATGTTCACGATGCCGCGTGACGTCACGGACGGCGTCAGGATGTGCGCCGGCGTCGCCGCACCGAGCAGGATCGGGCCGACGTGAAGCGCATCGGTCATGACCTTCACGACATTCATCGAGATGTTGGCCGCGTCCAGCGACGGGAAGAGCAGGAGGTTCGCGTCTCCCGTCAGCGTCGAGTTCGGCATCACGCGCTGACGCAGCGTCTGCGACAATGCAGCGTCGCCATGCATCTCGCCGTCGATCTCCAGATCGGGCGCGCGCTGATGAACCAGCGATAGCGCCTCGCGGAGCTTGATCGCGTCCGGGTAGTCGCTGGTGCCGAAATTGGAATGCGAGAGGAACGCGGCGCGCGGCGTGATGCCGAACCGCTTGACCTCCTTGGCCGCAAGACAGGCGATCTCGGCCAGTTCCTCGGCGTTCGGGTTCTCCTGCACATAGGTGTCGGCGAAGAACACCGTGCCATACTGAGACAGAAGAAGGCTGAGACCCGAAAGGCGCTTCACGCCCGGCGCGATGCCGATGACCTGCTTGATGTCCCGGATATGGCGCGAGAACCGCCCGCCCAGGCCGCAAAGCATGATGTCGGCGTCGCCGCGTGACACGGAAACCGCCGCGATCACCGTCGTGTTGGTGCGCACCAACGCGCGCGCCGTGTCCGGGTTAACGCCGCGCCGGCCGACCTTCGAGAAATAATGATCCACATAGTCGCGGTAGCGCGGATCGTCCTCGGGGTTCACCACCTCGAAATCCTGGCCTTGGCGAATGCGCAGCGCAAAGCGTTCCAGCCGAGTCTGGATCACGCTCGGACGCCCGACCAGAATCGGCTGGCAGATCTTCTCCTCCAGCATGACCTGCGCCGCGCGCAGCACGCGCTCGTCCTCGCCATCGGCGAAGATGACCCGCTTGCCGGAGTTGCGCGCGATCTGGAAGATCGGCTTCATGACGAGGCCGGAGCGGAACACGAAGCGGTTCAGCCGGTCGATATAGGCGTCCCAATCGGCGATCGGGCGCGAGGCGACGCCGGAGGCCTCGGCGGCCTTCGCGACGGCGGGCGCGATCTTGAGGATCAGGCGCGGGTCGAAGGGCGAGGGGATCAGATATTCCGCGCCGAAGACCGGCGTCTCCGAGCCATAGGCCTTGGCCGCGACTTCCGAGACTTCCTCACGCGCCAGCGCCGCGATCGCGTCCACGGCCGCGATCTTCATCTCCTCGTTGATCGTGGTCGCGCCGCAATCCAGCGCGCCGCGGAAGATGAAGGGGAAGCAGAGGACGTTGTTGACCTGATTGGGGAAGTCCGACCGCCCCGTACAGATGATCGCGTCCGGCCGCACGGCGCGCGCGAGATCGGGCATGATCTCCGGCGTCGGATTGGCGAGCGCCATGATCAGCGGCCGGTCGGCCATCTTCTCCAGAAGCTCGGGCTTCAGCACGCCCGCCGCCGACAGGCCGAGGAAGATATCCGCGCCCTCGATCACCTCGGCCAGGGTCTTGGCCGCTGTCTCCTTGGCATAGACCGCCATCCAGCGATCGATCCGGCCCTCGCGGCCTGTGGAAACGACGCCATCCTTGTCGGTGCAGATGATGTTCTCGACCTTGGCGCCGAGCGAAACCAGAAGGTTGAGGCAGGCGATGGCCGCCGCGCCCGCACCCGAGGTGACGATTTTCACGTCCTCGATGCGCTTGTTGCCCAGAAGCAGCGCGTTGCGCACCGCTGCCGCGACGATAATGGCCGTGCCATGCTGATCGTCATGGAAAACGGGGATGCTCATGCGCGCGCGCAGGCGCTCTTCGACATCGAAGCACTCGGGTGCCTTGATGTCTTCCAGATTGATGCCGCCGAAGGTTGGCTCCAGCGCGGCCACGACATCGACGATCCGGTCGATCTCCTGCGCGTCGATCTCGATATCGAACACGTCGATATCGGCGAATTTCTTGAAAAGGACGGCCTTGCCTTCCATCACCGGCTTGGAAGCGAGGGGGCCGATATTGCCGAGGCCCAGAACCGCCGTGCCGTTGGATACGACCGCGACCAGATTGGCGCGGCTCGTGTAATCGGCGGCGAGATTGGGGTCGTCCGCGATCGCTAGGCACGGCGCGGCAACGCCCGGCGAATAGGCGAGCGCCAGATCGCGCTGGTTGCCGACGGGTTTAGTGGCCTGGATCGCCAGTTTACCGGGCTTGGGATGGCGGTGGTAGAAGAGCGCCTGCTCGTTCAGGTCTGCGGCGGCTGCCTGCCGTTTGGTTTCGTCGGCGCTCGACATGCTCTCTCCATCGCTGCAATTCAGGGCGAACGCGATGACTTGGGAGCACGCGCGTCCACGTCCTTTAGCCTCTAAGCCAGATGCGCCCCGAAGGGCAATCGGCAAGACACGGGCCGACGCGCCGGCGCGGCGTCATACGCCTGCAACAGGCTTAAGGCAGTTTAACGATCGCGAGGCCGAAGAGCGAACGGGCGGGCAGGCAGATGGAACAATGGAATGCGACCCGCCATGTGCGAACCTTGTTCCTATCGGACATTCATCTGGGGTCGAGGGCAGCGCAAGCCGATCTGCTGATCGATTTCCTGCGCTGCGTCGATGCCGAGAAAATCTATCTCGTCGGCGACATCGTAGATGGATGGCGTCTGAAGCGCACGTGGCACTGGCCCCAGTCGCATAATGATGTCGTACAGAAGCTCCTGCGCAAGGCTCGCAAGGGCACCGAGATCATCTACATTCCCGGCAACCACGACGATTTCCTGCGCGATTTCGTGGGAACACATTTCGGCGGCATCGAAGTCCGGCTGAACGACGTCCACACGACGGCCAACGGTCAGCGCCTTCTTGTAATGCATGGCGACGAGTTCGACGTGGTGGTGCGCCATGCCAAGCTCATCGCCCATCTCGGCGACTGGGCCTATGATATGGCGATCGCCATCAATGTCGCGCTGAACTGGACGCGCCGACGCCTCGGCTTCGGCTACTGGTCTTTCTCGTCCTGGGCCAAGGGCCGCGTGAAGCGGGCCGTGAACTTCATCGGCGCCTTCGAGGAAGCGCTGTCGGGCGAAGCCAAACGGCAGGATTGCGAAGGCGTGATCTGCGGCCATATTCACCATCCCAAGATCGAGACCCTCGGCGACATGCTCTATGTCAACACCGGCGACTGGGTGGAGAGTTGCTCGGCCATCGTGGAGCGCCATGATGGAACGCTGGAACTGGTGCATTGGACAGCCTTCGAGCGTGTGGATGAGACGAGCGATCCTCGGCTCGGCCTGCGCTTCCTGAAGCCGCGCGAGCGTTTGCCGGAAGCGGCCGAATAAGGACGCTGGCCGCATCTCCAAGATGAAGGGTTTGTCGGGCCGGGCTCGGTTTGATAGGCGGATGGTCCAACCGCCGCGAGCCTCGTTCATGACATCTGATCTTTCGGTGCCGGCCGCAACGCGGCGCATGTTCGACCGGCGGATGTCCTTCGTCTTTGCCGGCAATTTCGTAACGCTCGGTATCTTCTTCCCCTTTTTCCCAGTCTGGCTTGGGCACAAGGGGTTGGATGGCGACGAGATCGGTTTGATTCTCGCGCTTCAGATCGGGCTGCGCGTTCTCGTCTGCCCGCCTGTTCTGCGCCAGGCCGATCGCTCCCGGGATCGAGCCCATCTGCTGATCGCAGCGGCTTTCGCCAGCCTCGTAGCCTCGCTGCCCTTCTTCCAGGTCGAGGGATGGAGCCCCATTCTTCTGGCGACATTGGTTCTGGCGGCGGTGTGGTGCCCGGCCATTCCGCTGACCGATGCCATCGCGCTGTCGGGGGTACGGCGGTTGGGGTCGGATTACGGGCGCTCGCGCCTTTGGGGTTCGATCAGCTTTATCGCCGCCAATATCGCTGGGGGTGTTCTGATCGGCTGGCTCGGCGTCGGTCGGTTTCCTCTCGTGCTTTGCTTGGCATTTCTGACGGCGGCTCTGGTGACGCTGGCCGCGCCGCGGTTGGGGCAGCCTCTCAAAGCCTCACCTCTGCCACTCGCGCCACCGCAGGAGCCTTGGACGCCGTCGCCATCCTTGGTTCAGCGCCTGCGGCGGCTTGGTCCCGCGCCGGATATGAAGCGGCTTCTGCCGCCACTCATCGGCATCGCGCTGATTCAAGCGAGTCACGCGCTTCTGAACGGTTTTGCGTCGCTCCAATGGGCCAAGCTCGGCTATGGCGCGGTCGAGATCGGTGTGTTCTGGGCGATCGGCGTGGTGGCCGAGGTCATTCTGTTTCGCTTGGCGGCCCAGCCGCTTCGTCGCTTCGGCATCAAAGCCGTGCTGCTGGCGTCCGCGCTGGTGGCCGCCGCGCGTTGGACTCTCTTCACGCATGATCTCGGTTTGGTCGGCTTCGCGCTTCTCCAGACCGCCCATGCGATGACCTTTGCCGCCGCGCATGTCTCCCTGCAAATGCTGATCGGCTCGTCGGTCGCGGAAAACCGCTTCGGCGCGGCCCAAGGGTTGAGCTTCGCGCTTCAGACGACGCTCATGGCCTCAGCTACGTTCGGCGGCGGCGTTCTTTATCAACAAGGCGGCGCAGAGGCCTTCTACGCCATGGCCGCCATGGCAATTGCCGCTTTCGTCATCATCGCCTTGTCGCCTCAGCCCCAAAGCGCGGGTGAGGGCGGGAAGACCCGCGAGCCGCCATAGCGCAACCCATTCGGCCGGTCTTCGCGCAGCAGCAAGGGGCCGTCGAGATCGACCAGTTCCGCCCCTTGCGCCAAAAGGAGCGCCGGCGCCATGGCGAGCGACGAGCCGACCATGCAGCCGACCATGACCCCGAACCCGAGGCGCCTCGCTTCCTCCAGGAAGACCAAGCCCTCCGTCAAGCCCCCGGTCTTGTCGAGCTTGAGGTTCACGTAATCATAGCGGCCGATCAGCGTGTGAAGGTCGCCGCTTCCATGCACGGATTCGTCGGCGCAGATCGGGACGGGATGCGGGGTTCGAGCCAGGATGTCGTCCTGCCCCGCGGGAAGCGGCTGCTCCACGACGAAAGCGCCGATCGACGCCGCGACGAGCAGATGGGTTTTGAGATTGTCGCTGGTCCAGCCCTCGTTCGCATCGATGATCAGGCGCGTGCCAGGCGCGGCGTCGCGCACTGCGCGCATCCGGTCCGCATCCTCCGCGCCTCGCCCGACCTTGACCTTCAGCACGCTGCGATTCGCCACGGCGCGGGTTGCCGCCGCCATCTCGTCCGGAGATCCGAGCGAGATCGTGTAGGCTGTGTCGACCGGATTTAGACCGGGCAGCCCGGCCAAGGTGGACGCGGACGTGCCGGATATCTTGGCCTCGAGATCCCAAAGCGCGCAGTCCACGGCGTTGCGCGCCGCGCCAGGCGGCATGATCTTCGCCAACTCCTCCCGAGTCAGCCCGTCTTCGAGGGAACTGCGCAAGGACTCGATGGCCTCGACGACGCCGTCCACGGTTTCGCCATAGCGCGCATAGGGAACGCACTCGCCCCGGCCGATCGCATCGCCTTTCGTGATCGAGCAGGTAACGACCACGGCTTCGGTCTTGGCCCCGCGCGCGATCGTAAATTGTTTGGCCAGCGAAAAAACGTCCACTGTGACCGAAAGACGACTCGTCATTTTTATCCCTTAACCGATCTTAACATCACTATTCGGCGTCACAGGCGGACGCTACGTGTGCAATGCAGGATGTGGAAGAGCCGCGTATCGGGCTGTCCATCGCCAACAGAGGCTGTAACTCTCGGAATGCTCAATAAACCCAAGTCCGACGAGGGACGCGGCCGCGGGGAAGCCGAGGCCGCTCCCCCTTCCATCGAAGCTGAAAAGAACCAGAAGGGCATCGTGCTCAAGCTGGCCGGCGACTGGCTGTCCCGCACGATCGGCTCCGTCGAGGAGAAGATCACCGAGACCAGCAAGGCCGATCTCGGCAAGTCTCTCGTCGTGGATTGCAGCGGTATCGGCCGCATGGATACATCGGGCGCGTTCCTGATCGAGCGTCTGGCCCGGCAGATGGGCGAGAAGGGCCGCAAGGTCGAGTTTCGCGGCGCCGATAAGGACAAGACGCTGTTCGAGGCCGTTCGCAAGGCTTTGGACGTCAAGCGCACACCACCGCAGGCGCCCAAGCGCACCAGCCTGACGGACGTCTTCGCCAAGATCGGCGAAGGCGTCTTCGCCATGGGGCGCGAAGTGACGAGCGGCCTCAACATCGTAGGCGCCGCGCTCTACGGCGCGGGTCGGCGCATGACGGGCCAGACGCAGATCCGGCCGGCCGCGATCGTCAATCAGATGGATCGCATGGGCGTTCGCGCGGTGCCGATCATCGCCCTCATGAGCTTCCTGATCGGCGCGGTCATCGCGCAGCAAGGCGCGTTTCAGCTTCGCAATTTCGGCGCGGAAATCTTCGTCGTGGATCTCGTCGGCATTCTTCAGCTGCGCGAGATCGGCGTTCTCCTGACCGCCATCATGATCGCGGGCCGCTCGGGCAGCGCGATCACGGCCGAAATCGGTTCGATGAAGATGCGCGAGGAGGTGGACGCGCTGCATGTCATCGGACTCAATCCGATTGGCGTTCTGATCTTCCCCCGCCTCGTCGCGCTGGTGATCGTTCTTCCGCTTCTGGCCTTTATCGCCGATCTGGCCGGACTTCTGGGCGCAATCGTCGTCACCTGGGTGTATTCCGGCATCACGCCGGATGCCTTCCTCATGCGCTTGCGCGGCGCCATCGATGTCGGCACCGTGTTCGCCGGCCTCATCAAGGCTCCGTTCATGGCTATCGTCATCGGCATCATGGCGTCCATGGAAGGCATGAAGGTCGGCGGCAGCGCCGAAAGCCTCGGTCGCCACGTCACCGCATCGGTGGTCAAATCCATCTTCCTTGTCATCCTGATGGATGCTGTTTTCGCGATTTTCTATGCCGCCATCGGATACTGACAAACATCGCAAGACCGATCACGACGTGATTATCCGTGCCACGGATGTGACCGTTCGCTTCGGTTCGAAAACCATTTTGGACGGGCTCTCGCTGGATGTTCGGCGTGGCGAAATCCTCGGCTTCGTCGGCGCGTCCGGCACGGGCAAATCCGTGCTGCTGCGCACGATCCTCGGTCTCAATCCCAAGCAGGGCGGAAAGATCGAGGTCTTCGGCGTCGATTACGACCGGGCGAGCGACGCCGAGCGGCTCACCGTCGAGCAGCGCTGGGGGGTTTTGTTTCAGCAGGGCGCTCTGTTCTCGTCCTTGACGGTGCTGGAGAACATCCAGGTTCCCATGCGGGAATATCTCGATATCTCGCCGCAGCTGATGGAAGAACTCGCCCGGCTCAAGATCGATCTCGTCGGCCTTGCGCCCGATGCGGCGGAAAAATACCCGTCCGAATTGTCGGGCGGCATGATCAAGCGCGCCGCACTCGCGCGAGCGCTCGCGCTCGATCCCGACATCGTCTTCCTGGACGAGCCGACATCGGGCCTCGATCCGATCGGCGCGGCCGATTTCGACGAATTGATCATGACGCTGCGCGATACGCTCGGCCTCACCGTTTACATGGTGACGCACGACCTCGACAGTCTATTTATGGCGTGCGATCGAATCGCGGTGCTCGGGCAGAAGAAGGTCCTCGTCGAAGGGCCGCTCCAGACCATGCTCGAGAACGACGACCCTTGGGTTCGATCCTATTTCCACGGCAAGCGCGCCCGGACTGTGGTGCCGAAAGACGAAAATCCGCACTACGCGGTGAAGGACAGTGATGGAAAATAGAGCGAATTACGTCCTTGTCGGCATTTTCACGGTCGTCGTTCTCGCCCTGAGCTTCGGCTTTGTTTACTGGTCGGCCAATGTGTCGGACAAGGACCAGCGCACGACGCTGCTCATCCGCATCGAAGGCTCCGTCTCCGGCCTCAGCCAAGGCAGCCAGGTTCTGTTCAACGGCTTGAACGTCGGCTCGGTGCAGGGCCTCAAGATCGATCCCAACAATCCGCGCGTTGTTATCGCCACGACGCAGGTCGATCGCACGACCCCGATCACCACATCGACAACTGCGACCATCGGTTTCCAGGGCCTGACCGGCATCGGCTTCATCGGCCTGACGGGCGGCAATGTGAACGATCGCAACATTCTCCAGTCCGCGATCGAGCAGGGCACGACGCCCGTTATCCGCGCCAACCCGTCCGATGTGACGGACATTCTGGCAACGGCACGAGACATTGCCGATCGCGCCAACAATATACTCGGCGAGTTCGAGTCGATCGTTCAGGCGGTGGGCCCTTCGGTGCGCACAACGGCCGAAAATGTCGCGCAGACATCCACCAATGTTCGCACCTTCACCGATAGTCTGGCCGCCAATGCCAACCAGATCGATGACTTTCTGGGCAGCTTGGCTCGATTGTCCACGAGCGCCAACAATGTCGCCGAGCGTCTGCCGCCCCTGATCGACAGCGTCGGCAATTTCATCTCGGCGCTCAATGTCGGGGCGGTCAACGACTCCATCCAGAACATTGCCGCCATCACGCAGAGCGTTCGCGGACAGACGGACAATTTCGTTACCGCCCTCGCTTCCATCGGCGAGACGGCACGCAGCCTCGGCTCTGTCGGCGAAGTCATCCGCCAAAACACACCGAGCCTGAACGCCTTCCTTGGACGGCTCGATCCGATCAGCGCAACGGCGGACCGGGTCGCGACGAAGCTGGACACGACGTTGGGCGACGTGAATCGACTCACCGCCGCCGTCAATGCCGACGAAGTTCGTTCCGTGGTGGACAATGTTTCCGGCTTCGCCGCCGCGCTGAATGGACAGTCGAGCCGGATCGGAACGGTGGTAGCTGCCACCGATACGGTGCTCGCAACGCTGAACAACGCTCTCACCGGCGTGAACGGGACACGGGCACGCGTCGATAATCTTCTCGCCGGCATCCGCGCGGACGACATTTCGCGCGCCGTCAACAATGTCTCGTCGGCTACGACGAACATCGCCAGCGCGGCCGACTCGGTCCGCGCTGTGGCGGACGACATCGGGAGCCGACGCGAGGACATCAACGCCATCATCGGCAATGCCCGTGACACGAGCGCCAATCTGAAGGTGGCGTCGGCGCAGGTTCAGACCGTGATCAACTCGGTCAACAATCTCGTCAACAGCCCGGACGGGCAGGGCTTGACGGCCGAGGCACGCGATACGCTGCGCACCATTCGCCAGACGGCGCAGACCATCCAGGCGGCGGTCGGCCCCATCTCGTCCAATCTCGACAGCTTCACGGGTCAGGGCCTTCAGGAGGTGCGCAATCTCGTTCGCGAGACGACGCGCGCCGTGACGCGGATCGAGCAGGCGATCACCAACCTGTCCGCCAATCCGAGCCGTATCCTGTTCGGCGGTGATGGTGCCGGTGACATCCGACAGTTCGATGGGCGCACCCGCCGCTGATGTCTCGAGCGTCGTCGACTGCATCTTGCAGTCGACGGCTCCTATTCCACGCGGCTCCGCCGCCCCTCTCTCCATGTATCGAGGACGAAGGATGGCCCGTCAGCCCTCTCTCCAGATTGTTTCGGTTTCGTTGCTGGCCATGCTGCTTTCGGGCTGCGCGTCGCTGAAGGAACCGCCGGCCACGTTCGAACTGTCGGCGCCGCCCCCGGCCGCGACGCGAAATGCAGCGACGCGCGCGCAGATTCTCATCCCCGAGCCCACGGCCGCCAAGTCCCTCGACAGCCAGCAGATTGTGGTTCGTCCGACGCCCCAGACCATCGAGACCCTCGCCGCCAGCCAGTGGAGCGATCGTCTCCCGCGCCTCGTCCAGCTGCGCCTGCTTCAGGCTTTCCAGAATACGGGCCGGGTCGGCGCGGTCGGCGTTCCCGGCCAGGGCCTCGCCATCGACTATCAGATCGTCACGGAGCTCCGGCGGTTCGAGGTGACGGTGGATGGCGGGTCGATGGTCGTGGTCGAGATCGCCGTGAAGGCCTTGAACGACAAGACCGGCGTGGTCCGCGCCACCCGGATCTTCCGTGGCACGGCACCGCTCGCCGGCACGGGCAACGCGGCCTATGTCGCGGCGCTCGACAAGGCGTTCGGGGAAGTTGCGGACGAGATCGTCGGCTGGACGCTGAAGCTGATCTGATCCAGCGCCTCAAAGAGTTATGCTTCGAAAGCCCGCCTCGTCTGGCGGGCTTTTTTGTTGCCGCGAGTCCGGGCGTCATACTGCAGCGCCAGCAATTCTCGGCGAGTGCAAGATCGTGGAGACCCAAAGGCGTATCGACGACGCGCGAGAGACGGCGGACTTCGTGGGTTTTCGTGTCGGCTTCCGGATGGTGGCCTTGGCGCTTCGCCCTGGAGGTGACACCCCTGTCCGCCTGACGATCGCCGGACAAAGACGCGACTGTGCACTTGGATCGTTCGCGCGCTGCGCTCGGTTCATCCGAGCCGAACCCTGATCTGCTACCTGCACACACGTCCATCCAAACGAAAACGGGCGGCCCCAAGGGACCGCCCGTTTGATTTGGAGAGGAAAGCTTGTCTTATTCGAAGCGGCCAGAGGCGTGAGCTAGCATCGTGTAGACCTTGCCGGTATCCGATGTCAGGTAGCTCTTGCTCTTCGAGTTGTCCGGATCGTTGCGAGACGCCTCCTGCAGCAGCATTTCGAAGTCGCCGATGTAGCGATCGACCGCGTGCTTGAAACTCGCATCGCGCTGATACTTGCGACGGATCTCGTCGAATGTCTGCTGACCCTTCATCGTGTAGAGCCGACGCGTAAAGACGTTCCGCTCGCCACTGCGGTAGCGGTCCCAAAGTTCGACCGACACATTGTGGTCGATGGCGCGGGCGATATCGACCGACAGCGAGTTGAGCGAATCCACGACATGGGCCTGAGAACGCTCGGCGCGGGCTGGCGCCTCCGCCGGAACCACAGGCGTCGTTGCTGGCGCTTCGGCGGAAGCGTCAGTGTCGTCATCCTGCGAGGCGCGGCGCAGAAGATCAGACACCCAACCCCCTTGGCGATCGCCGTCCGACGCCGGGGTCTCAGTCGCAGCTTCCGGCTGAGCCGCCGGACGCAGCGGGGAGAGATCGGCGCGCGGCGCGACGGGTGCCGGTGCCGCCGCGCGGATTTCGACCGATCCACGCGTGTCGCGAGCCAGATTGCCGTCGGTGACGAACCCTCCCGCCATGCGGGTCTCGATCTCGTTCCGGCGAGCCGCTTCGGCCCGCTGCTGCACGGCCGGGGCCGGACGAACAGCTACGTCGGTTGAACGCGAGCTGAGCGAAGTCGAGCGCGAGGCACCGGCATCGGGCGTGCGCACGTCGAGGGAGCGACCCGACTGGGTCACGATATCCGTCAGCTCGCGCAGGGCGCGGATCTGGTCGGACACGGCGCGGCGCATGGCACGGGTGCTTTCCTTGGTTTCCTCGGGGAGTTCGAAGACGCCCTTGCGGATTTCGGTGCGCGCCCCTTCCAGTTCGCGGCGGATGTCCGCTGCGGCCCTGTGCATGTCGCTCGTCGCGCTGCCGAAGCGCTGCGTCGCCTCTTCGACCACGCCACGGATCGTCTCCCGAACCTGCTCTGCGGCAGCGGTGGACCGACGCTCGGTCTCCTCGAGATGGCGACCGGCTTCTTCCAGCGTGCTGGTGAGTTCGCCGCTGATCGTCTCCACCACGGTGTGCGAGCGACGCTCGGCTTCCGCAAAGAGCCGATCCACCACGCCCTCGAAGGACAGAAGCATCTTGCCGACATCGTCGGAACGCGTGGCGAGACCGCTGGCCAGAGCCTCGAGGCCTTCGCGGCGCCCTTCCAGGGTTTCCTGCAGGTTCGACTGCGTGGCGTCGAGAAGCGCCGCAGCCTCGGTCAGCATCTTCTCGTGCTCGCCGAGCTTTTCGCCGAGCGTCGACAGACGCACCAGAGCCTGCGCGGTCGTGTCGTCCATGCGAACGACATTGTGCTCGAGACGCTCGGACGACGCGGCGATCTCGCTGCCGACGCGATCCGCCTCGTCGCGGAACCGAGCGCCGGTTTCGCTGAGCGCCGATTCGGCCCGGCCAAGATTCTGCGCGGCATTGTCGAGGAGATGCCGCAGAGCGGAGTTGCCGCTTTCCAGACGCTCCGCCAGCGAACCGATGTCGCGGCCGAGAAGCTCGCGAGCGTCGGAGATGGAGGAGGTGAGGGAGCCGGAACGATCGTCCAGCGCCGCCAGAAGACCCGACGAGGATACGCCGAGATGTTCGACGGTCTCTTCGGCGCGGCGAACGAAATCCGCCACGATGGCGTCGTTCTCGCTGCGCAGACGATCGGCAACCTGACGGGCGGCCTGTTCCAAAGCCTCGACGGCGCGCGAACCGGTGTCCGACAGGCGATCCACGATCGGACGGGTTTCCGTGTCGATGAGGCGCGCGATCTCGGCATTGCGGCTGGCGAGGAGATCGGCCAGATCGCGGGTGCGCTGGCTCATCGCCTCGCCGACCGCGTCGGCGCGTTCCACGAGATGGCTCTCGGTGGCTGCAACGCGCTGCGACAGCTCGTGGCCGAACGCACCGGTCGATTCGGCGATCTGCTCGCGGATGCGATCGGCTTCCACCCGGATGGCCGTGGCAACACCCGACAGGCGCTGCGTAATCTCCGATCCCTCCGCCATGAGGTTTTCGCGGGCCAGTTGCGCATCGCGAAGGATCTGACCGGCCATGCCCGTCGCATCTTCTCGCATGGTGCCGGACACCGACGCCAGCTCGCTGCGGATACCCGAGGCGGCCGCTTCGATCTCGGCGCGCAAGGCCGCGGCCGAGGCGCTCAGATCGTCGCGAACACCCTCGGTTGTGCCGTCGATGACCTGCGACAGCTGCACCGAAAGGCCCGAAAGTTCGGCGGCAAAGCGCGTCGCGCGCTCGTCCAGGGAGGAGGAGGACCGATCCGTTTCGCCGCGAATCTGCGCGGTTGCGTCCTGGACCCGAAGGGCGAAAGCTTCCGCATCGCCACTGAGGCGGTTGCGAGCGGCTTCGGCCTGCTCGCTCATCGACAGGGCAACGGCGTCCAGCTCTTCGGAGAGGCGCAGGGCATCGGCCGCCAGACGCTCGCGCGTCTCGCCGGCGCCGGCTTGGAGACGTTCCGTCGCCGCAGACACTTCGTCCACGATCCGACGCGCCTGCTCGGCGACCTCGTCACGCAGACGATCGGTCTCGCCGCGCAGCGTGGTGGCGACAGTGCCGACCTGCTCCGCGATGCGACCGGCGTCTTCGAGAAGGAGACGACGCGACGACTCGCCGGTTTCGTGAAGATGTCCGCTGGCATTCTGGAACTCGGCCACGATCGCCGCCGCCTGTCCGGCGACCTCGCGCCGAACGAGATCAGAACTCTCGCGGATCTGGATCGCGGCAGCCGCCACCTCCTCGCGGATCTGGCCGGCATCGGCGGCGAACTGCTCGCGGGTCTGATTGCCCACGATGCGCAGCTTGTCGGCCGCGCCTTCGAAATCGCCAGACAGGGCGATCGCTTGGTTGGCGACGACTTGACGAGCCGCTTCCGCATCCTGACGCAGACGCTCAGCCATGTCCTCAAGACCACCGGCGAAGTCGTTCGCCACCAGCGCGAGGCGCTCGCGGGCCGCTTCGGCCTCGGCGCGCATTGCGAGGGACGCACCGCTAATCTGCGCGCTGAAGCTCGTGCCCTCGACGGCGAGGCTCTCGCGAACCTCTTCGGCTTCCGTGCGCATCCGGGTCGCGACATCGGCCACCGTGCGGCCGAGCGTTTCGGCTTCTTCGGCAAAGCGCTGACGCGCATCCTCGCTCAGCTGGCGGATCGTCTCGGCCGTGGCCGCGATGCCCTCCGCCACGCGATCACCTTCGCCGGACAGTTCGGTGCGGGCCATGGCCGACACGTCCTGCACCGACTGGGTGACGAGGCGAATGCGATCCTCGAACTTGCCGACCTCTTCGACGAACTTGGCCTGTGCCTCTTCCGAGGATGTGCGGAAGACGTTGCCCAACTCGCCGATCACCAGGGCAATCTTCTGCGTTTCGGACTGGAGGCCGAGGCGAGCGCGATCGGCTTCCTCACCCATATTCGTGGTGGCTGCGACGATCGTATCGCGCAGCGTGTCGGCAATCAGCGTCGCGCGACCCGACAGGGTGCGCTCCACATTGGCCAGACCCCGCTCCAGGGTCGAGGTCATCGATTCCGTGCGCTCGTCCACCGCCAGCGCCAGGGTAACGACACCGGCTTCGAGAGCCGCGACGATTTCCTCGCGCTTGGTTTCGAGCGAGCGCGTCACGTTGCTCGTGCTCTGCTCCATGACGCGGCGAACATCGTCCGCGCGGTCGCCGAGAGTGGCCGCAAGCGAACTCGCGACATCCTCGATCGCGGAGGTCAGATTCTCGCGGCGCTCGTCCATCGCGGCGGCCAGCTGGCCGTCGGACTCAAGCAAAGCCTCACGCAGCGCGCCGATGCGCTGGTCCAACGTGCGTGCGATCGCGGCGTTGCCCTTGTCGAGCTCCTCTCCGAAGCTCGCCGTGCGTGCGTCGAGATCGGTGAGCAGGGAGGACTGGGAGGCATCGGCCAGTTCGCGCATGGCGATGACGCGGTCGTCCAACCCGTCCAGCAGCGCCAGACGCGCGGTTTCCACACTTTCGCGCAACTGGGTTCCACGACCTTCCAGACCTTCCAGAAGCGAGGAGAGGGCGGTCTCGACAGCGGAAAGGATGGTGCGCGCGCTCTGATCGGCCTCCTGCGAGAAGGCGCCGCTGCGCGATTCCAAGCTTCCGACGAGGCTGTCGCGGGACGTGTCAATGAGGTTGCGCAACTCGTCGACGCGGGTCGAGAGATCGGCGGCAATGCGCTCCACCGACCCTTCGAACACGGCCTCGACACCCGATGTCTGCAGCTCCAGGCGCGTCAGGAATTCCTGGCGACGGTCTTCACCCGAGGTCAGAACGGATTCCAGACGACCGATCACGTCTTCGCTGACGCGTGAGGTGTAGAGGTTGAGCGACTCGGTCAGGCGCTCGCCGCTATCGCGCATGAAGGCCTCGCTGGCGGCGAGGCGATCGGACAGGCTGGTGGAAAGGAGACTGGTGCGCTCATCGATCTCCGACAGCAGGCGGCCGGAATGATCCGACATAACGCTGCTGAAAGTCTGCGAACGGGCGTCCAGAGCGCTGTCGATCTGACGGGAGTGTTCGTCCAGCACGACGTTGATCGCGTCGCGCTTCTCGGCCAGCAGGGCATTGATGCGGGTGAGGCGATCGTCGAGATCCGATCCCAGAAGGTTCCGGCCGTCCTCGATCAGACGCTGAACCTTGTCGGCATGCGTATCGAGCGACTGGCGAAGCTCGCCTGTCTTGCCGTCGAGACCCGCCACGAGGCGTTCATCCGCGCCTTCCAGTGCGCCTTCGATGCGCGTCACGCTCGCCTCGACCGCCTGCGTGATGGCGAGGCTCTTTTCATCCAGCGTCGCCGCCAGCGACTGCTGGGCGAAGGAGAGGGACGTGTCGATGTCGGCCGCGCGATCGCTCAGAACCGAACCGAGCGTTCCGATTCGCTGCTCGAACGTGGTGTGAAGCTCGTTCGCCTTGGACTGGAACACGGCATCGACATGCGCCACCGCCTCGTTCGCCGTCTGCGAGATCGTCGCCTGACCGCTGGAGAAGGCACGGCCGATTTCGCCCGTGCGCTCGGACAGAACGCTGGCGAATTCGCCGGTGCGTTCGCGCAGCGCCTCGGCGATGCGATCGGCCGAGCGGTCGATGGCCGCAGCGCGGGTTTCGATCGCCGTGACGAGAGCCGAGCCCTTGCCGGACAGGGCCTCCTCGAGTTGGGCCAGACGCTCGTCGAAGCGACCCAGAACCTCGGCGTTGCGCTCGTTGAGCAGAGCCGTCGCGCGCTCGATCCGGGCGTCGAACCCTTCGTCCATCAGGCCGACGACGCGCTGCGCCTCCGTCGACAGGCGTTCGGCGCGCTGGTCGAGCTGGCCGGTAAGCGAACCAACCAGAGCCTCGCTGTCGGCGCGCATACGGGCCGAGCGGGCGTCGATCGTATCGGCGATGACCTTATCGAACTCCACCCCTTGGGTCGAGAGCGTCTCGGCCCGTTCGGCGAGGACCCGCAGAACCGACTCGTTGGACTCGTTCAGGCGGGCGTTCGTCTGCTCGTTGACTTCGGACACATGCCGCAGAAGCTCGGCGGAACGGGCTTTCAGGGCCTCCATCTGTTCGGCAAGGGAGCGGGCGATCTCGTCAGCGGTCTGGCGAAGCTGGCCGGTCGTGATGTCGGCGGTCTGGCTGATGCGCTCCACCACGGCTTGGCTGTTGCCGAGAAGGGCACTGTCGACCTCGCGGCTGCGCTCGTCGAACAGCGCCATCAAGGCACGGCTGCGCTCGTCATAGGCGCGCGAGAGTTCGGCGCTGCGCTCGTCCAGAAGCGCGTTCAGGCGGGCGGAGGCTTCTTCCACCTGCGAGAGGATACGACCGGACACGCCATCGACATCGCCCACGAGACGGTCATGCGAGCCGACAATGGAACTGCGCAGATTCTCGGCATGAGAGAGCATGGCTTCGCGCTCGGTGCCAAGATCGGCGACGAGCGAGCGAATCTTGACCTCATTGTCGGCGTAGGCGCGCTCCAGCGAGGAGACCTCTGCGTTGACGAGGGTTTCGAGTTCGCTCATGCGGGCCAAGGCGCGCTCGACGCCCTCGCCGAGGACGGAGACTTCGCGGCGCACGGCCTGGCCGACCGTAGTGACACGATCCGAGGCAAGGCTTTCCGGCTCGGCGAGACGCAGCGCGACCTCGGCCAATCCCCGGCTCATGAGACGCAGATCCTGCGAGCGACGCATCATGACCGAGAAGCCCATGATCATGAGCGGGGGCAGGACAACGGCGGCCGCAAGCGGTGCCAGCAGAGGAACGATATTGGAAGCGAGGCCAGACTCGCTGGCAAGGAAGGAGTAGGAGGCGGAGGCCGACAGGGCCGCCCAGGCAGCCGCGACGACGCCGCCGATCACGACCGGCTTGTTGGACGTGCGACGGCTCAGAAGCGCGTCTGCCATGACGGCAGCCGAGCGCTGCTCGTCATTGGCGACATCACCCTTGAAGGACCGGGAACCGCGCACCGGGTCCGCCAAAGGCGCGGCGGCGGAATGGCGCGGGTCGGCCTTCTGGGACGGCGCGCGGGAGCGACGCTCCGAACGGATGCGCGAGCTTTCGTCCGCTGCGGCCAGAACGGTGGCCGAAGGCTTGTCGTCCTCGTTGCTCGCCAATTCGGGCTGGGTCGCGTTCTGGGCGGCTGCACCGATCTGCACCACGGGTGCCTTGTCCAGCGGCGCGTCAGCTTGGCTCAAGGTGTCGAGCGGTAGAAAGTCGGTGTCTTCGAAGCGGAACTCGTCCAGACCCTGGGTGGCGTTATGGGGCGAGCCGAGATTGGCTTCGTCGCGCAGGGCCTTCGTGGCTTCCTCGACCGTGCGGTCGAAATCGCTCAGAGCGAATTCGATCGACATGTCGTCGGCGCGAAGCGTCTGCTTCTCGACATGGCCTGCCGCCTTGCCGGAAAGACTGGTCGTCTCTGCTTCCGGCTTGAGAAAGTCCTCGTCCTGGAGGGCGGCCTCCAGTTCGTTCACGGCTTCCTCGGAAAGCTGTTCGGCCGTCTTAATCTTCGACATCGTGCGCCGCGCCTCGATACTCGTTACATTGGGCTCGATGCATCAGGCCGACCATGCAATGCATGTCCCGACGCCGTTGGCTTCGAACCTCGCCACCCTGCCGCCCGCGAATCCACGCAAACGAAGGGCATATCCCTAACGTCTAAGGTAAATACGGGAGCGTCGGAAGGAAACTGCAAAATCGGGAGAAGGCGACAAGTTTAAACATTTGGTTAACGTTCCGCCCGTCCCTGTTGCCGTCTCGCGTCTTCGTCAGCATTCGGAATAACCCATTTCGCCGCTCGAAGGGCGACAATGACGAAGCGGACCTCACCTCACCATTCAAAACTTCCGTAGAATTTAACTTTCCCCTGCTTTTTGAATGGGCCTCTGACCAACACGGATCGTCGGTGGACTGTGCCAGCATCCTCTCAAGAGCCGGCTATATTTACTTTCTCAGCCTTGCTGCACTGCTGCGACGGCGATGAGGTCCTGGCTCGCGACGTCGCCGCGCTGATGTGCATCGAGATCGATCGGGCACGTCGGACCCTGGAGGACGCGGATGGCGACGCGCGGCAACGATGCGCGCACGCGATCAAAGGCGCTGCGCTGAATTGCGGTGCCGTCAATCTCGCCTGCAAGGCGGCTCGTCTGGAGGAGGTGCCGCACGATCGCGTCCGGATTCGTGAGATGATGGAGGAACTCGCGCTCGTCGATCGTGAGCTGCGGGTTCTGGAGGTCGGCGCTGAATCGTGAGGTTGACCTCATCCACGCCTCGGTCTACCCGACAGTCATGACCGCCATCGTCTTCATCGCCCATGACGGCACGCGTTATGACATCGATGCTCCCAATGGGTCGAGCGTGATGGAAAATGCCGTGCGTAACGATATTCCCGGCATCGATGCCGATTGCGGCGGGGCCTGTGCCTGCGCGACCTGCCACGTCTATGTGGACGAAGCTTATGTGGCGCGAATTCCCGAGATGCAGGCCATGGAAGAAGACATGCTGGACTTCGCCGTGGATGTACGAGCGAACTCGCGGCTGTCCTGCCAGATTCGCATCCATCCCGAACTCGATGGGCTGACGGTGCGTGTGCCCGAGCGCCAGCCCTGAGGCGCCCTATCTGGACGCGACCCGATGAAGCTGTTGGTTGATCTTGCGCTCCAGTCTCGCGTCGATACGCTTGGACTCAGCGGCATCGAAAGCGAGTTGCTCGTCGTCGTGCTGCTTGAGAAGCGCTCGGGTTTCTGAATTGACGAGAGCCTCCATGCGGGCGCAACTGGGCTGCGGTTTGAGCGAGCGGATCGTGGCCTCTATCCGCTTCAGCCAGGATTTGGCGATGCGCGAGTGCTCCGCCTCATGGGTGGCGATGTCGTCGCGCAGGATTTTCCAGAGGATCTGCGTCTCTCTCGAGCCGTTCTTCGGCCCGCTCCAGCGCGGCAGGGTCGTGTGCAGGTCGAGGCGAACCTCGGCGTGGGCTATGCCGCAGCCCCCGGTCGTCGGCTTGTAGGTGGCATTGGCTTTGAAGGCCACGTCCGTCGAGCCAGCGTGGCGCTCGCCCTGGCCAAGGTCCGGGCCCTTCATGCCGAGTTCGCGATACAGATCATCGAAGCTTTTGCCTCGAACCATGAAGAAGGTCGTCCGCTCCCGAATCTCCCCCGATATGGCATGAGTGGCCGGCAGGGTGGCGCCGACGGTCAGGCACAGGGCGAGAATTCGTTTCATGCGTCGCTCCCACAGGCTTGAAACATTCCACCCCTACGCTAACCGATCGTTGACGCGGCACAAGCCATTTGTGTGAGGAATTTTCGCTTTGTTTTCTCTGATTGTTTCCTTTCGGTCTTTCGTCTGATGCCCGCCGAAAACGTCCGGTCGCGCGTCTGGACCCTTGCTCACGGCCGAAGCCTGGAGCTCGGATCGCAGTCCGTGCTTATGGGCATCCTCAATGTGACGCCTGATAGCTTTTCCGACGGAGGTGCCTATCGCGGCGACGTGTCGCGGGCTGTGGATGCGGCTTTGAGAATGATCGAGGAAGGGGCGGCGATCATCGATATTGGTGGCGAGTCGACCCGTCCGGGCGCCGAGCCGGTGGCGGCGGAAGAGGAGCGCCACCGCGTTCTGCCCGTCATCGAAGCCTTGGCGTCACGGTCGGATTGTCTGATCTCGATCGACACCTATCGCAGCGAAACGGCCCGGGCCGCCGTCCAAACCGGGGCCCATATCGTCAACGACGTTTGGGGCGCTCAGCGCGATCCCGCCATTGCGGAAGTCGCGGCGACGACCGGGGCAGGGCTGTGCCTGATGCACACGGGGCGCGAGCGCGTTCGCGAGTCCGATGCGATCGCGGATCAATTTCAATTTCTGGAAACGTCGCTGCGAATTGCCGCAGATGCCGGCGTCTCGACCGCGCAGATCGTGCTCGATCCCGGTTTCGGGTTTGGCAAAGATGCCGCGGAGAATATAAATCTGATGATGCGGCTCGATGAGCTGAAAGCTTTCGGATACCCGCTTCTGGTCGGCACGTCCCGTAAGCGTTTCGTGCGCTCGACCTTGGATCATAGCGAAGCGGACGCGGATGTCGCAACGGCTGCGACCAGCGTTCTCCTGCGGGAGCGAGGCGCCGCCATCTTCCGCGTTCACCGGATCGGTCCGAACCGGGACGCATTGGCTATGGTGGACGCAGGGCTTCACGCGATGGCGATGGCCAAATCATGAGGTCTGTCTGGATCGGTCTGGGTGGAAATCTCGGTGATCCACAGCGCCAGATGGGAGAAGCCCTTCGGGCCTTAAATGCGCGAGACGACGTCTCTGTCGTCGCCGTCTCGTCACTCTATCGCACGCCCCCTTGGGGGCTGACGGAGCAGCCGGATTTCCTGAACTGCTGCGCGGGGCTCGAAACGAACCTGCCGCCCGATGCCGTGTTGCGCATCTGCCTCGACGTCGAGCGCCAGCTCCATCGCGAGCGCGGTGTGCGTTGGGGGCCGCGCACGATCGACATCGACCTTCTGGATTATGACGGGTTGGTGACCGAGACCGAGGAACTCGTTCTCCCGCATCCTCGAATGACGGAGCGCGCCTTCGTTCTCGTCCCGCTGGCAGAAATCGCCCCCGAACTCAAGATAGCAGGTCGGTCGGTCGCCGCCTGGAGGGACGCAGTGGAGCGCGGCGACATTCTCCAGTTGCAAACTGATCCGGATTGGTGGCGAACCGAACGGTCGATCTGCGATTAGTCGATCGACGCGCGCTTGACGGTTTCGTCGCGCTTCAGATGCATCCCGATCACCGGCACCAGCTCATTGGCGACTTGCACGGAGATCGTGACGTTCAGCTTGTCCTTGCCGTCGATGCGCGCCACCATCGCGCCCTTCAACTGCTTGCGGTCAAGGCCAACCGTGATCTTATCGCCCGCCACGTCTCCCGACACGATGTCGAGGCCCTTGCCGGCGGAGCCGTCGAGGAAGGAGCCCTTGTAGGAGGAGCCGCCCTTGATGAAGGTCGCCGACATGGGTTGTGAGAACATGCCAACGCGGCATGAGCCATCCAGCGACATGCCGACATCCTTCATCGGCTTGGCACCCGTCAGATCGCAGACGAACTTCGTGCCTTTATACTTGCCGGCGACGATCTCGCCCGGGCCGCTCCAGCGGCCGAAGACGTTCTGAAAGAAGGCCTCGTCCTTGTCCGCGGCCGAAACGGGCACGGATGCGCCGGACAGAACCAGAAGAGCGAGGCTGGCAGCGAAGGGGCGAACCATGGAAGACCTTCCGGAGTGTTCGGGAAGCGGATCGATACCCCCTTTTATCACGCCGGAGGGTTAATCAAACCTTTCGCCAAACCGTCCAAACGCTCACTGTTGCCGGAAGACCTCAGCGCGACGTTTCGCCCGACCCCGGCGTAAGGTCGCGCAAGAAGTCTCCGATCTTCGGCCTTTGAACCGAGAGGAAGGGAAGCGGGCGGCACAGGTCCATGGCGGCCAGACCCACCCGCGCCGTCAGCAGGCCGTTGACGACACCTTCGCCGAGCTTCGAGGAAAGACGCGCGGCGAGCCCGTGGCCGACGACCTGCTGGACCAGACTGTCGCCCACCGCGATGGAGCCGGTGACCGCGAGATGAGCCAGCACATCCCGCGTCAGACGGACAAGACCGATCGTGCCGGGGCGCGCGCCATAGAGTTCGGACACCATACGAATGACACGCAGCGTCTCGAACAGGACGAAGGCGAGATCGACGACGGCACGGGGGCTGACGGCGGTGACGACCGACACCCGCCTGGACGACGCCAGAACCAGCGCTCGCGCTTTCGCATCGAGAGGCAGAAGCAATTCGCGTTCAGCCAGGCCGATGAGGTCCCGTCCGTCGATGATATCGTCGGCCGTATCCTTTAGGCGCGCGCGGCCGCCGGCGGTTTCCGGGCGGCTCGACAGGATGGAGACCAGCCGCGAAACGACAGAGCGCGCCTTCCGTTCGTCATCCGTGCGATACGCCTCCAGACCCTCGCGACGTTCCTTCTCGACGGTGTTGAGGCGAAGGAGACCGCGCACTTCACGCCCGATCACGCCCAGCAGCCCGAACAGTGCTGCCGCACTCAGTCCGAGAGCCAGCCAGCCCAGCCAATCGGCCCGCGCGAAAAGATCACGGATGAAAGCGTCGAGGGCCAAGCCGAAGGCGAGGGAGACGATCGCGCTCAACGCACCGAGGAAGATCTTGCCGAAGGAAAAGCCGCGGCGCCGTCTCGCTGTTGCGGGCGCCGCGTCCAGAGCCTTGGCCGCTTCCATTTCCAAGGCTTCATCGGGCTCGATCGTGATCCGCTGAAGATCGGCGATCGCTCGCGGCGCGCGTGACGGCTCCTCGCGCGGTGGGGCCGGCGTCGAAGCCGGATCGATGCGGAAAGCTGCGGGGCGTCGGGGCGTGTCCTCGCTCATGCCAGACGATCTCCGATCAGGAACTGGAGGGCCCGGTCGAGCCGGATATGGGGCAGAGAGAGAAGCAAGCCATCCTCCGTCCGCTCCAGCCGCGGCGGGCGGAAGCGAACGAAGCTCACGGGTGGCTGGCGGTTCGTTGCGGGTTTGATGTCCCGTAACAACCGGCCGGGATCGTCTGGCAAATCTCCGGGGAAAATCGCCGTCTCGGTGTCTCCGTCGAAGCGCTCGCCGCCGATTTCCTCGCCGTGGATGGGCGTGCCGACAATGACAGGAAGGGTTTCACCGCGATCGGATACGCTTGCCTCGCGCGTGGCGCGAATCGCGGCCATGGCGATCACGTCGGTCTGCGCGCCCGAAAAATTCGCGCGGGTCATCGCATCCTGCACCAACCGGCGAACGATGTTTTCCAGCTTCTGGTGATCGCCACGATGCAGATGATCGGCCTTTGTCGCGGCCACCAGGATGCGGTCGATCCGCCGTGTCAGGAACGAGCCGAGCCAGCTCGATCGTCCGGGGCGGAAGCAGGAGAGAATGTCGGAGAGGGCGAGTTCCAGATCGCGCACGGCTTCCGGGCCGGCGTTGATCGCCTGAAGCGCATCGATCAGAAGGATCTGCCGGTCCAACCGCGCGAAATGCTCGCGAAAGAAGGGTTTCACCACCACCGTCTTGTAGGCCTCGTATCGGCGGGCATGAAGCGCACCGAAGCTGCCCTTCTCGTATAGGGTTCCGGCTTCGAGAGGCAGCGGCGCGAAGGTCAGCGCGGGCGAACCTTCGAGATCGCCGGGCATCAGGAACCGCCCCGGAGGAAGCGTCGAAAGCGCCGTGCGATCGGCGCGGCAGGCTCGCAGATAATCCGCGAAGGTCGAGGCGAGGCGAAGGCTTGTCGGCTCGTCGGCAGGAGCGTGCAGGTCGAGGCCCTCGACGAGGTCCAGAAACGGTCGGGCGATTGCCGCGCGCGAGGGCAGGCGGGCGCGCTCGAGCGACTCGCGCGAGAAGTCCTCGAAACTCTTGTCGATCAGCGGAAGGTCCAGCAGCCATTCGCCGGGATAGTCCACGATATCGACCGAAAGCTTGCCTGCGGAGAAGAAGCGTGACCAACCGGACGCCGACTCGAATTCGATCGTCAACCGAAGCTCCGAGATGGCCCTTGTCGATTGCGGCCAAAGGCGATCGGTCAGGACCGCGCGCAGATGCTCCTCGTACTGGAAGCGCGGAACGGCATCGTCTGGCTGCTCCTCCAGAAAGGCGCGACGAATTCGCCCGCTCGCCTGCGCATCGAAAAGCGGGAGGCGCCCCCCGTGAACCAGATTGTGGACGAGGGAGGTGATGAAGACTGTCTTGCCCGCCCGAGACAGGCCGGCGACCCCAAGCCGCAGGTTGGGATGAAACAGACCCGCCCCGCGATCGGTCAGGTTGTCGAAAACGATTCGCGCTTCGTCGGCAAGGGAGGTCATGAAAGCGGCGGGAGCCTCAATGTCGGTTGAGCGTCCATATAAGGATGCAGAACCGGTTCGAAAGCCTATCGATCCGCGACCGGTCCGGTCTCGAGCGATTCGCTTTGAACGGTCGATACGCCCTCGTGTTTTGCACTGCGAAGCCGTTCGTAAACCCTCGAGTGTGGTTGGATCGGGTGGGTATCAAGACGATCCGACGCTTCCCGCGCCGCTCAGCGCATGTTCCCGGGATCAAAACTCGTTGTCCGACGGAAGCTTAGGCGCGATCGATGCGTTACCTCATCCGTGCGCGAGACGCTTGTTCGGTGCCGACGGCATGGTTATAAGCGCCCCAACTTGGCTTGGAGGTGGCATATGAGCGAAACCTTACCCATTGGAACTGGCGTTCCTGAGGACGGGCCGTTCATGAACGACCGGCAGAAGGAATATTTCCGCCGTAAGCTCCTGGCTTGGAAGAATGACATTCTCCGCGAAGCCAAGGAGACTCTGGACGCCTTGGCGACGGAAAACGCCAATCAGGCCGACGCGGCGGACCGAGCCTCGTCGGAAACCGATCGCTCGATCGAGCTTCGGGCTCGCGATCGCCAGAGAAAGCTGATTTCCAAAATCGACGCCGCGCTGGAGCGGATCGAAGATGGAACCTATGGTTACTGTGAAGAAACGGGTGAGCCGATCAGTCTGAAACGGCTGGACGCGCGTCCCATAGCAACCATGACGCTCGAAGCACAGGAACGACACGAACGCCGCGAGAAGGTTTATCGCGACGAATGACGAGGCTACGCTGCGCAAACGATCGCAGCCGCACTCGAATGGGATAGCCACAACAAAAAAGCGGGCTGCTGAATGCAGCCCGCTTTTTTGTTGTTTGTTGGAGAAGAGGGACTGGGATTTGGCTCCACAGTCCCGCCTGCTTGTCAGCGCCGATCCGGCGAGACGTCCAAGCTAAAGTCGTGGAGCAGCCGCTCCATCTCTTCTTCGAGCGTTAGATTGCGTTCCGCCTTTGGCGCATCGGCAATCGTTGGGCTTGTCGCAGGGTTTTCCGGCGGCCTGGGAGCCACGGGGGGAGCCTCGGGTGGTTTCGCCTGCGCCGGGGCGTCGATGACGGGAGCGGCCGTAGGAGCTGGCCGAGGCTCCATCGTCGGTGGTGACGCCGGGGCCATGCTCGGCGGCAAGGGCGTCGTGCGACGGGATTGGATCGTCGAAGCGAAGCTTCGAACCGTCAATGGCGCTGGGCCTTCAGCTAATGGCGCTTCCGTTCCCCTTGGCTCCATCGGCTCGGCGTTCTGGCTCATCCAATTCGACGGGTCGCGCGCAGGCGGACTCGACGAAGGCTCGATCGCGAGCGGCGAGGTTGGCGTCAGGGTGGGCTCGGTGCGAACAGGCGCGGGCGAAAAGGAAACGGACGGCGTCGGCGACCAAAGCGAGCGAGCGAGACCCGACATGGGCGATGCCGCCGGGCTGATCGGCGCGGGAGCGGGAGGGGGCGGCTCGGATGCCTTTTCGTCGGCTGACAAAGACGGCGGCGTCACCGGAGGCGCGACACGCGGCGTGTTGGCCAGAGTCGGTGTTGCCATGGAGCGCGGAGCGCCGCCCTGTGTGTTCTGTGACGACACGGGCGGAAAGACCGGATTGGGGCGGGGTGCTGGCATGACTGGCACGGGCGCTGGTTCGGGCGAGGCCGGCTTCTGCAAATCGACTTTCGGAGAGTTCTCCTCTGATGACCCGAACCCGACCGCAGACGCCACCGCCGCCTCGCGCGGCATCGGAGCCGGAGATACCGGACGGTCCTCAGCCAACGGTCCCGCCACGGGAGCAAAGGCGACCTCCCTTGCTTCGATCGGGCGCGCCGGAGGGGCCAGAACCGGCGGGGCAGGCACCTGACGAACAGGTTCGGGCTGCGCCGGCGCAATCGAAACGGGCGGGGCCGGCATGGCCGGCGGCGGTGGCAAGGGCACAGGCCGTTGCGGCGCAACGGCGATCGGCGCCGCCTCGGGCGCACGCGGTGTGGGGACTGGCATAGGTTCGGGCGCGGGAACCGGTACGCGGACGGGTTCGGACGGCGCGCCGCGTTGTGGCTCGGGGGCGAGCATCATCGAAGGTTCGATCGCTGGGCGAGCCGGCGGCGCATCTCGCCGAGGCTCCATCACAGGGTCGCCGGCTCTTGCGGTCTGAATGGCGAGTGGAACCTCGGGCAGAATCGGCTCGTCCCGCATGATGGGGTGATGCGCGGGTTCGGGCGTCTCGGCGGCACGGGGGGACGGGGGCGTGCGGCGATGCGGCAAGGGGGCACCTGCCGGGCGCTCACCCATATCGGGCTCCTGCCGCGCCGGCGGAGCACCGGGCGGAACTCGGCGCGCCACCTGACCCCGGAAGATACTCTGTTCCACCACGAGATCGTTGGACCCGCCGATCAGAATCAGATGCTCCGCTTCGTCGCGGCGCACCAGAACGAGCTTGCGACGCTGGTCCACGGCGATCGCGTCCAGCACCGCGAGACGTGGCGCGCGATGGCGACTGCCGATCCCGCTGCCGCCGGCAAAAATGCGCTTGGCCAAGCCGACCAGCAGCAGGACCAGGAGGATGACCACCGCCGCTGCCAAAATCACCGAAACGATCGGCGCCAGATTCTCACCGACCACGCCGGCCAACCATTCACGCATTCACCATACCTCCGCGATGCCGGCGGTCCGTTCGTCGTTGACGTCTCGGGACCGCAATCGGTATTCGGTTCTTATGTCGCTGCCCGTCCTGATACAGGGTCAGGTCAGCTTCGGCCCATACTGCCGTGTCAGGATGACGTTCGGCAATGACGGGCGCAAATTCGACAGAATCTCGTGCGCTTCGCGCCGTTTGGTCGTAACCTTTCCAGCCCGTTATCGGAAGGGCCGATGCCGATGCATGGAGCATCCCCTGTGGAACAGACAGCGCCGGTTGCGCCAACTCCCCTGAGCGACAAGCCCTTGATCGATCGCCATCCTGATTCGACCGGGGTGCGGCGAATCCTGTTTCTGGCCGGGTTCCTCTTCGTCTTCGCGGCGACACTTGCCCTGTTTGGCCATGTCTATGGAGCGATCGCTCTTCTCGGTATTTTCGGTCTGCTGGCCATGGTCGGGATCGCCGCCGTCTTCGGTTTGGCGCTCGGACTGTTGCAATTCGGCTTCAAGCGGATGGATCAGGGAATCGCCAAGGCGTTTCTGGACGATCTGCCGACCGGAACGCTCGTGACCGACCGGCGAGGGCGCGTGGTCTATGCGAACCGGGCTTATGGGGTTCGCACCGGGGCTCAGTCCGCCGGCGAGGTTCGCACGCTCGAACGCCTTCTTTCGCGGGAGCCCGAGGCATCCGAAGCGATCTATCGGCTCGCCAATCTGGCGCAGGAGGGCATGGTTGGTCAGGAGGAGTTCCGACTGACGCGTGAACTCGGCAGCCGGACCGCCGAAACCTCGCCGCGCTGGTACCGCGCCTCCGTGCGCCCGCTGACCGCCGAGAACGGCTCGCTTCAAGTCTGGCAGATCGCCGACATCACACCGGAGCGCGAGGAGCAGGAGAGCTTTTTCCGCGATCTCCAGCACGCCATCGACTATCTCGACCACGCGCCGGCGGGTTTCTTCGCCGCCGATGATTCGGGTCGTCTCGGCTATATCAACGCGACGCTCGCCGAATGGCTTCGGATCGATCTGGCATCGTTCAAGCCCTATGGGCCGTCGATCTTCGACTATCTGCGCGAGGAGGATGCGGCGCTGCTGCGCCGCACGAAGCATATCCGCGACGACAGCGGCATCTCATCGGTCGATCTCGACCTCGTCACGTCTTCGGGCCAGCGCTTGCCTGTCCGGCTTCTTCGCAATTTCGCACCTGCCGGAGAGCGCCTAAAAGGCGTCACCCGCACGCTCGTTCTGAACCGAGTGGGTGCGGGCGAGCAGGAACAGGCCTTGCGCGCGGCCGAGGTACGATTCACGCGCTTCTTCAACTCGTCTCCGATGGCCATTGCGGCGCTCGACGCCAACGGTCGAATCGCGCGTGCCAACGGCGCGTTCGGTCGTCTATTTGGCGAGAGTGCCGCCATCGGCGCGCAGCCGATCATGGATTGTGTTCGCGACGAAAATCGCGAGGCGATCCGGCAAGCGCTGCAAGCCGCCGCGCGCGGGCAGGCGGACATTCCTCCGGTGGATGCCGAGCTTCTCAGCGAGCCCGTGCGCTCCACGCGCCTCTACGTTAGCGCAAATGCCGACATTCACGATGGAACCGGCGAAGTCGCCATCCTCTATGGCGTCGACATCACCCAGCAGCGCACGCTCGAAGACCAGTTCGCCAAGAGCCAGAAGATGCAGGCGATCGGCAATCTGGCCGGCGGCATTGCGCATGACTTCAACAACGTCCTGACGATCATCACGGCGTCGGTGGACTTCCTGCTCCTGAATCATCGCTCGGGCGATCCGTCCTTCCAGGATCTCCTGCTGATCAAGCAGAGCGCCAATCGCGCGGCCTCGCTGGTCCGGCAGCTTCTGGCCTATTCACGCCGTCAGACCATGCGTCCCAAGATGCTGAATCTGACCGACGTCATCGCGGATATGCACCTTCTCTTGAAGCGCATCTCCGGCGACCTCGTCAAATTGGAGCGCCACCACGCGCGTGATCTCTGGCCTGTCATGGCCGATATCGGACAGTTCGAGCAGGTCGTCACCAATCTCGTGCAAAACGCGCGCGACGCCATGGCGACACAAGGGACGGTGACGATCTCGACGCGCAACGTTTCCGCCGCCGAAGTGCCGGGCTTCGGCTATGGCGAGTTGATCGAAGCCGATTACGTGCTGATGGAAGTTTCGGATACGGGCTCCGGCATGCCGGCCGATGTCGCGGAGCGGATCTTCGAACCCTTCTTCACGACAAAGGAAATCGGCAAGGGTACGGGCCTCGGCCTGTCCATGGTCTACGGAATCGTGAAGCAGTCCGGCGGCTTCATCTTCGTGGAGTCGCGACAGGGCGAAGGGACGGTGTTCCGCATCTTCCTGCCGCGTCACATTCCGGCGGAGATCGCCGCACCGCGGCCCGAGCAGTCGGGCGTGCAGGCGGCAGGCGCCAAGATGGACCTGTCGGGCACTGCGTCCATCCTGCTCGTCGAGGACGAAGACAATGTTCGCGCCGGAAACGTACGCGCTTTGAAGATGCGCGGATACGATGTCCACGAGGCGGCGAGCGGGCTGGAAGCGCTGGACGTGATGGAAGAACTGGACGGCAAGGTCGATCTCGTCGTGTCGGACGTCGTGATGCCGGAAATGGACGGGCCGACGCTGCTGCGCGAAATGCGCAAGGTTCGGCCCGATCTCAAGTTCATCTTCGTCTCAGGCTATGCCGAGGACGCCTTCGCCAAGAATCTGCCGGAGGGGGAAAAGTTCGGCTTCCTGCCGAAACCCTTCTCCCTCCGTGACTTGGCGGTCGCCGTTAAAGAGGCGCTCGAAGAGTGATCAGCGGATCGGACGCTTGGCGAGGCCGACCGCGACGCGAGCGGCCAGCCGAGCATTCGAGCGGACGAGGTCGATATTGGTCGCCAGCGACTTGCCCTCGCTGAGTTCAAAGATCTTTTGAAGCAGGAAGGGCGTCGTCGCCTTGCCGGTGACACCCTTCGCATCGGCATCCGCCAATGCCGCATCGATCCAGCCGCCGATGGTCGCGCTGTCGATTTCCAGCTCTTCGGGCAGAGGGTTGGCGATCAGCATACCGCCATGGATGTCGAGCCGTTCGCGAACGCGTTGGAATTCGGCGATCTCGTCGGCCGAATCCATCCGGATCGGCGTCGCGATGCCGGATCGGCGCGACCAGAAGGCGGGCAATTCGTCCACGCCGTATCCGACGACCGGAACACCCTTCGTTTCAAGAACTTCGAAGGTCTTCTTGAGATCGAGGATCGCCTTGGCTCCTGCCGACACGACGACGACGCGCGTCTGAGACAACTCGTCCAGATCGGCCGAAATGTCGAAGCTGGTCTCGGCGCCCTTGTGCACGCCACCGATGCCGCCCGTCGCGAAGACTTCGATACCCGCCAAACGCGCGGCGATCATCGTGGCGGCGACGGTGGTCGAGCCCGTGCGACCGGCCGCCACAGCATAGGCAAGGTCGGCGCGCGAGAGTTTCAAAGCGCCCTTGGTCTGCGCCAATGTCTCGAGCTGCGCGTCGGTCAGGCCGACATGCAATTTGCCGTCGATCACGGCGATCGTTGCCGGTTCGGCGCCTTCCTCGCGAATGATGGCTTCTACCTCACGCGCCATATCGAGGTTCTTCGGCCAAGGCATGCCGTGGGTGATGATGGTCGATTCCAGCGCCACGACGGCGCGGCCGAATTGTAGGGCCTCGGCGACGGAAGGAGAAAGATGGATCATGTCGTTCATGCGGATCGGTCCTGGTGGACGGGGGTGGGAGAGGGAAGCGCGGCCGCCAAGGAGCGGCATTGCGGCAAGGACTGGGGGGGAAGTTCGTGCGCGATATGAAGCGCCGAAGCACACATTCCAACGCGCGCGGCCTCGGTAAAGTTTGTGCCGGTGACCGATTCCAGAATGGTGATCGCCGCCAACGTATCGCCCGCGCCTGTCACGTCGCGAATGGCTGGGACTTGCGGGGGCGACTGAAGGACGAGACCGTCTTCATTCAGAATAGCCGCCGAGCGCGGGCCGTCCGTCACGACCGCCCGTCGTAGGCCAAGCTCGCGTAACGCCTGCGCGAGATGCTCGACCGGGCTGTCCTTCGGTCGGCCCGCGAGCGAGGCGGCTTCGGTACGGGACAGGAACAATGCCGTCAACCGGGGCAGACATGGCCGCAGGCGCAAAACCTTGGAGGGAGAAACCGCAATCGCGAAAATCGGCCCGTTCGTCTTGTGCTCGGCCAGATAGGCCAACGTTTCGCTTGGTAAATTGGCATCCACGACGCAGGCCTGCGCCGCGTTCAGGCGATGCCGCAAATGGGCGCGTTTCAGCGCTCGGGGCGTCAGGAGATCGTAGATGTCCATATCTGCGACGGCCGCGCGCAACTCGCCGGTATCATCCAGAATCGCGGTATAGCTGGCCGAGCGGCGATCCAGCCAGGATAGTGCGCCGTCCCCGATCCGCTCGGCTTCCAAGGCGATCTCGATGGACGCAGCGATCGGATCGCCGCCGCGGGCGCTCACGACATGCGGGGCGGCGCCTTGCCGGGCCAAAGCGCGAGCGACGTTGAAGCTCGCGCCACCGATGAATTCCCGGCACGAACCGGGGTTCGATGCCGCCGCTTGAAACGGCACGGATGACCGCGCCACGCGGTCGAGATGCGCCCCTCCGAACAGGACGACATCCAACCCGTCGATAGGGAGCTTCATGCCGCTTTCTCCGGGTGGATCATCGAGAACGCAAATGAGAACAAAAAGGGAATATCCCTTGAACGATGAGAACGAAAAGAGTACATACACGTCACAGCCAAGCGGATTGCACCCGGTTCGCCCACATGAAATAAGGTCTTGTTTTCATGGCCCAAAGCTCACTCCGTCTCGTTGAGGATACTTCGGTGGACAAGAACAAGGCGCTCGATGCAGCGCTTTCGCAGATCGAACGGGCCTTCGGCAAGGGCTCTATCATGCGTCTCGGGCAAACCGAGAAGCTCGACATCGAGACGGTTTCGACCGGATCCCTCGGCCTCGACATCGCGCTCGGGATCGGCGGCCTTCCGAAGGGACGCATTGTCGAAATCTATGGCCCGGAATCCTCGGGCAAGACGACCCTGGCGCTGCACACTGTGGCCGAAGCGCAGAAGGCCGGTGGCATCTGCGCGTTCGTGGACGCCGAACATGCGCTTGATCCCGTCTATGCCCGCAAGCTCGGCGTCGATCTCGACAATCTCCTGATCTCGCAGCCCGACACCGGCGAGCAGGCGCTGGAAATCGTGGACACGCTGGTTCGCTCCGGCGCGATCGATGTTCTCGTGGTCGATTCGGTGGCAGCGCTCACGCCTCGGGCCGAAATCGAAGGCGAGATGGGCGACTCGTTGCCGGGCATGCAGGCGCGCCTGATGAGCCAGGCGCTGCGCAAGCTCACCGGCTCGATCTCGCGCTCCAAGTGCATGGTCATCTTCATCAACCAGATCCGCATGAAGATCGGCGTCATGTTCGGCTCGCCCGAAACGACCACGGGCGGCAACGCACTGAAATTCTACGCCTCGGTTCGTCTCGACATTCGCCGGATCGGTTCCATCAAGGAGCGCGAAGAGGTGACGGGCAACCAGACGCGCGTGAAAGTGGTGAAGAACAAGCTGGCCCCGCCGTTCAAGCAGGTCGAGTTCGACATCATGTATGGCGAGGGCGTGTCCAAGATGGGCGAGCTCGTCGATCTGGGCGTCAAGTCCGGCATCGTCGAGAAGTCCGGCGCTTGGTTCTCGTATAATTCCCAGCGTCTCGGCCAAGGCCGCGAGAACGCCAAGGCGACCATGCGGGACAACCCGGCCTTGGCGGCGGAGGTCGAATCGGCCATCCGCCAGAACGCCGGCCTGATCGCGGAGAAGCTTCTGGATGCCGGCCCCTCCGAGGACGGCGACGACGACGGCGAAGCCTGATGAACAGAAAACGCCCGCCTCTCTGGCGGGCGTTTTCGTATGTGGGTGTCTCTTGGCTTCGCATGGCCGTTGCAAGCCCGACATAGACAGGGTTTTGCCTCGCCGCTAAAAGGCTTGCGCGGAGCGGTAACCATGCCCCGGCCGCGTTTTCCCAATTGAAGGTTTTTCCATGAGTGGCGTGAACGAGATCCGGTCGACCTTTCTTCAATATTTCGCGAAGAACGGGCATGAGCCGGTCGCCTCCTCGCCGCTCGTGCCGCGCAACGACCCCACCCTGATGTTCACGAACGCCGGCATGGTGCAGTTCAAGAACGTCTTCACCGGGTTGGAGAAGCGCGATTACACGCGGGCGACCACCGCGCAGAAGGTGGTGCGCGCCGGCGGCAAGCACAACGATCTCGACAATGTCGGCTACACCGCGCGGCATCACACCTTCTTCGAGATGCTCGGTAATTTCTCCTTCGGCGACTATTTCAAGGAAGAGGCGATCAGCCTCGCCTGGAACCTCGTCACCAAGGAATTTGCGCTCGACAAGAGCCGTCTGCTCGTCACCGTCTATTCCGAGGACGAAGAAGCCGCGCGGCTTTGGAAGAGCATCGCCGGTTTCTCCGACGACAAGATCATCCGCATCCCGACCTCGGACAATTTCTGGACCATGGGCGAGACAGGCCCTTGCGGCCCTTGCTCCGAGATCTTCTACGATCAAGGCGAGTCGGTCTGGGGCGGCCCTCCGGGTTCGGCCGAGGAAGATGGCGACCGGTTCCTGGAATTCTGGAACCTCGTCTTCATGCAGTTCGAGCAGGTTTCGCCGGGTGAGCGCGTGGCGCTCCCGCGTCCCTCGATCGATACGGGCATGGGGCTGGAGCGTATCGCCGCGATCTTGCAAGGCGTGACCTCGAACTACGAGATCGATCTGTTCCGCCGCCTAATCGCCGCCGTCGAGGAGGCGATCGGATCGCGGGCCGAAGGCGATGCCCTGGCCAGCCACCGCGTCATCGCGGACCATCTGCGCGCGACAGCCTTCCTGATCGCGGACGGTGTGCTGCCCTCCAACGAAGGGCGCGGCTACGTGCTCCGCCGCATCATGCGGCGCGCGATGCGTCACGCCAAGCTGCTCGGTGCGCGTGAGCCCGTTCTGTTCAAGCTTCTGCCGACGCTCGTGTCCGAAATGGGCCGCGCCTATCCTGAGCTTGTGCGCGCGGAAGCACTGATCTCCGAGACGCTGAAGCTGGAAGAAAAGCGATTTCTGACGACGTTGGATCGCGGCCTGATCCTCCTCAACGAGGCGTCGCAAGACCTCGCGCAGGGGGACAGCCTCGATGGCGAAGTCGCCTTCAAGCTCTACGACACCTATGGCTTTCCGCTCGACCTGACGCAGGACGCGCTTCGTGCACGGGGAGTCGGAGTCGATCTCTCCAGCTTCCAGTCGGCTATGGAACGTCAGAAGGCCGAAGCCCGCGCGAGCTGGGTCGGCTCCGGCGAGGCGGCGGCCGAGACGGTGTGGTTCGCCATTCGCGAGCGCGAAGGCGCGACGGAGTTTCTCGGCTACGACACGGAAGCGGCCGAAGCCGAAGTTCGCGCCATCGTGCGCGATGGCGCCGAGGTGGCGGAAGCGAAGGCCGGCGATGCGGCGGCCGTGGTGCTCAACCAGACGCCTTTCTATGGGGAGTCGGGCGGCCAGGTCGGCGATACCGGCGTGCTCAAAGGCGAGGGCTTGCGCTTCGAAGTGGAGGACACGCAGAAGGTCGCCAATGGCTTGTTCATCCATCGTGGCAAGGTCACGGAAGGGACGCTGAAGCGCGGCGCGGCTCTGGAGCTCGTGGTGGACCACGCTCGTCGTTCGAAGATTCGGTCCAACCATTCCGCGACCCATCTTCTGCACGAGGGTCTGCGCGAAGTTCTGGGAACGCATGTGGCCCAGAAGGGCTCGCAGGTCTCGCCCGATCGCCTGCGCTTCGACTTCTCCCATCCCAAGCCCTTGGACGCTCCCGAGCTGGCGCGTGTCGAGGAACTCGCCAATGCGGTCATTCTTCAGAACACATCCGTCGAAACCCGACTGATGGCCGTGGACGACGCGATCGCGCTCGGAGCCATGGCGCTGTTCGGCGAGAAGTATGGCGACGAGGTTCGTGTCGTTTCCATGGGCGAGCCCAAGGGCGAGAAGGCGGCCTATTCGATCGAGCTTTGCGGCGGAACGCATGTCCGCTCCACCGGCGACATCGGTCTGATCCATGTTCTGTCGGAGAGTGCTGTCGGCGCGGGCGTTCGCCGTGTCGAGGCGCTGACCGGAGCAGCGGCGCGGGACTATCTCCTGGAGCAGGACGCCCGTGTGAAGCGGATTGCCGCGACCCTCAAGGCCGCTCCGAGCGAGATCGTGGAGCGTGTCGAGGCTCTGGCGGAGGATCGCCGCCGCTTGGAGCGTGAGCTGACGGAAGCCAAGAAGAAGCTGGCTTTGGCCGGCGACGGGCAGGGCGCATCCTCTACTCCCAAGGAGATCGGTGGCGTGTCGTTTGTCGGGCGCGTTCTGGACGGCGTGGCGGCGAAAGACCTCAAGGGTCTGGTGGACGAGGTCAAGGCTGGCCTCGGCTCCGGGATCGTGGCCTTCGTGGGCGTGGCCGACGGGAAGGCCAGCGTCGTGATCGGCGTCACCGAGGATCTGACCTCCCGCTTCAGTGCCGTGGATCTGGTCCGGGCCGCCTCGGAAGCGATCGGCGGCAAGGGCGGCGGCGGTCGCCCGGACATGGCTCAGGCAGGCGGGCCGGATGCGGATCGCGCTCAGGACGCCGTGGCCGCCGTGGAAGCGAAGCTCGCATCCTAAGACTATTTTGGCCTTCCCGTCATTATCCGATGGAGCTTACGGGCAGGCTGTGGCCGTAGTCGATGCTAACCCAGACAGCGCTCGTTCGGGGAGGCAACACAGGTTGATTTAAAAAGGGGCGGCTTCATGGGCCGCCCCTTTTTCCATTCCGCCACCGCCCCATCGCGGACCGACGGCCGCAAGAAGTGATTCCGCGCCACTTTGATCCGCAGGCTGGCGCAGGTCGCCGCCTGACTCCGCAGCGGGCGACCCGAGGGAAACCTAACTTTCTGTCCACCTCTTCCGAACTCCGTTGAAGGCGATCACGGTCGCGTTATCGTCCAGCTGGCGGATCATTCATTGGGAATGGGAGGTCAGAACGATGTCCGTTATCAGTTCAGCCGTCAGCGACCTGAAATCCTTGAACGCGTCGCAACGTCATACCTTGCTCGCGTCCTATCTCGGTTGGACGCTCGATGCGTTCGACTTCTTCCTACTGGTCTTCGTCCTCAATGCGATCGCGCAGGAGTTTCGCGTGGGGCTCGAAGCGGTGTCCTACACGCTCTTTCTGACGCTCGCCGCCCGTCCCGTCGGGGCGCTGATTTTCGGCCTCGCGGCGGATCGCTTCGGGCGGCGACCGATCATGATGACCAATATTCTGATCTACTCCGTTCTGGCTTTCGCTTCGGCCTTTTCGCCGAGCCTCACTGTTCTCATCGTCTTGCGGACGCTCTACGGTGTCGCGATGGGCGGTGAGTGGGGAATCGGCTCGTCACTGGTGATGGAAAGCGTGCCTGAGCGTGCGCGAGGTGTCGTGTCGGGTATCCTTCAGGCGGGCTACCCATCGGGGTACCTGATCGCCTCGCTGGTTTATCTGATTGCCTTCCCGCTGGTCGGATGGCGCGGCCTGTTTATGATCGGCATCCTGCCCGCGCTGCTGATCCTCTACATCCGGCGGACGGTGAAGGAGTCCCCTGCGTTCGAGGGGCGGAGGGCCGCTCGTCCTCTGTCTTTGACGCAGGCGTTGAAGGGAAATATCGGCCTGCTGATCTGGGCGGTTCTCTTGATGACCGCGTTCAACTTCTTCAGCCATGGCACGCAGGACGTTTATCCGACCTTCCTGGAGAAGCAGCTCGGCTACTCCAGCACCGTCACCGGAACGATTGCGATCATCTACAATATCGGAGCGATTCTCGGCGGCGTCTGTTTTGGCGCTTGGTCGCAAACGCTCGGCCGTCGGCGTGCCATCGTCGTGGCCGCCCTTCTGGCGATCCCGGCAGCAGGGCTTTGGACTTACGCTCCGAACGCGCCGCTGTTGGCCCTCGGAGCCTTCCTGGTTCAGTTCTGCGTGCAGGGGGCCTGGGGCGTCGTCCCGGCGCATCTCAACGAGATTTCGCCGCCGGATGTGCGAGGCACTTTCCCTGGAACGGCCTATCAGATCGGCAATCTTCTGGCCTCGGGCAATGCGACGATCCAGATCTCGCTCGCCGAGCATTGGGGCGGGAACTATGCGCTTGCGCTTCTCTCGACCATTCTGGTCGTCGCGGTGGCCGTCGCACTTCTCGCCGGCTTCGGCGTCGAGCGGCGCACCGCAGATCTGACAGCCGGCGCGCAGGGCGCGCCGGCTGAATAGAGCTTGAGATCAGGCCGAGGCCATCGCCTTCTTGAGGTTCTCGTCGATCTTGTCGAGGAAGCCGGTCGTGGAGAGCCACGGCTGGTCCGGCCCGATCAGGAGGGCAAGATCCTTTGTCATGTGACCGGCCTCGACGGTATCGATGCAGACCTTCTCGAGCGTGTCGGCAAAGCGCTTCAGCTCGGCATTGTCGTCGAGCTTGGCGCGGTGCGCCAGACCACGGGTCCAGGCGAAGATCGACGCGATCGAGTTGGTCGAGGTCTCCTGACCCTTCTGGTGCTGGCGGTAGTGGCGCGTCACGGTGCCGTGCGCGGCTTCCGCCTCGACCGTCTTGCCGTCCGGCGTCATCAGAACCGAGGTCATGAGGCCAAGCGAGCCGAAGCCCTGGGCCACGATGTCGGACTGCACGTCGCCGTCATAGTTCTTACAGGCCCAGACATAGCCGCCCGACCACTTGAGCGCCGAGGCGACCATGTCGTCGATCAGGCGGTGCTCATAGGTGAGCTTGCGGCTGTCGAACTCGGCTTTGAACTCGGCGTCGAACACCTCTTGGAAGATATCCTTGAAGCGGCCATCGTAGGCCTTCAGGATCGTGTTCTTGGTCGACAGGTAGACCGGATAGCCGCGCAGGAGGCCGTAGTTGAACGAGGCGCGGGCGAACTCGCGGATCGAGTCGTCGAGATTGTACATGGCCATCGCGACACCGGCGGAGGGCGCCTGATAGACCTCGTGCTCAATCACTTCGCCATCTTCGCCGACGAACTTGATCGAGAGCGTGCCCTTGCCGGGGAACTTGAAATCGGTCGCGCGGTACTGGTCGCCGAAGGCATGGCGGCCGACGATGATCGGCTGCGTCCAGCCCGGAACGAGGCGCGGCACGTTCTTCATGATGATCGGCTCGCGGAAGATCACACCGCCGAGGATGTTGCGGATCGTGCCGTTGGGCGACTTCCACATCTTCTTGAGCTTGAACTCTTCGACGCGCTGCTCGTCCGGCGTGATCGTCGCGCACTTGACGCCGACGCCATGCTTCTTGATCGCGTTGGCGGAATCGACCGTGACCTGATCGTTGGTCGCGTCGCGGTTCTCGACCGAAAGGTCGTAATACTCGAGGTCGATGTCGAGATAGGGGTGGATCAGCTTGTCCTTGATCGCCTGCCAGATGATCCGGGTCATCTCGTCGCCGTCCAGCTCCACGACCGGATTTTGGACCTTGATCTTCGCCATATGCTGCTTTCCCCAGATGGCCCCGGCCAGGCGGCCGGAGTGGTGTTGGACAGAGGGCGGGAGTGCCCCCGGCGTGATGGGGCGGCTATAACACCGGCGTCGAGCCCCGCAAAGCCGTCCGCGAGGCTGACGAAGGCTTTGCGCGGGGCGCAAGCCGCGCTAATGGCAGGCAAAGCTAACGAATTGAACGAAAGGGTTCGCCTTGGCCGGCACGAACCGCACCGACGAGAACCTGACCGAGGGACCCGCGATCATTCTGGTGGAGCCTCAGCTCGGCGAGAATATCGGCATGGTGGCGCGGGCCATGGCGAATTTCGGTCTTGCGGACCTGCGGCTGGTCAATCCGCGCGATGGCTGGCCGAACGAGAGGGCGCGAGCGAGCGCCTCGCGCGCCGACCATGTGATCGACGCCGTGAAGCTGTTCGATACGGTCGAGGCGGCGGCGGCGGATCTCACTTATCTCCTGGCCACCACGGCCCGACCTCGCGACTCCGTCAAGACGGTGCGGGGGCCAGACAGCGCGGCAGGCGAGCTGCGCGCGCGCATCGGTTCGGGACAGAAGGCCGGCATCCTGTTCGGGCGCGAACGCTTCGGCCTTTCGAACGAGGAGGTCGATCTGGCCGACGAGATCGTGACCTTCCCGGTCAATCCGGCCTTTGCCTCGCTCAATATCGCGCAGGCCGTCCTGCTGATGAGCTACGAATGGATGAAGTCCGGGTTGGACGAGAACGCCGCGCCGCGTTTCTCGGCGCCCGAGATCGCCCCGGCTGAGAAGGACAATCTCTATCGCTTCTTCGATCATCTGGAAGGCTCGCTCGACGCCGCCGGCTATTTCTTTCCGCCGGCCAAGCGCGAGGTGATGGTGCACAATCTTCGCATCATGCTGACGCGCGCGGGTTTCAGCGGACCCGAACTCAGCACGCTTCACGGCGTTCTGCGCTCGCTCGATCGCAAGGTCTCGAAATCGGCCGGAGAAGGCGAGTGAGCGAGGGGCCGGTTCTCCTGTTCGATTCCGGGCTCGGCGGGCTGACGGTTCTTCGCGAAGCGCGCGTGCTCATACCCGAGCGTCGCTTTCTTTATGTCGCCGACAACGCGGCCTTTCCCTATGGCAATTGGGAAGAGGAGGCGCTGCGCGAGCGAATCGTCACGCTGTTCGGGCGCTTGATCGAAGAGCACCGGCCCTCGATCTGCATGATCCCGTGCAACACCGCATCGACCCTGGTGCTGGGAGACCTGCGGGCGGCCTATCCCGGCATGAGCTTTGTCGGCACCGTGCCGGCCATCAAGCCGGCAGCCGAGCGCACGCGCTCGGGGCTCGTCAGCGTTCTGGCAACGCCGGGTACGGTCAGGCGCCAATACACGCGGGATCTCATCACCCAATGGGCTTCGAAATGCGAGGTCCATCTGGTGGGCAGCGTCCACCTCGCCGCGCTGGCCGAAGATTATCTACGCCACGGCTTCGTGGACGAGAATGCCGTTCAGGCCGAAACCGCGCCATGCTTTATCGAGCGCGACGGGCGGCGGACGGACATCGTGGTTCTCGCCTGCACGCATTATCCGTTCCTGGCCAACCGAATGCGCAAGACGGCGCCCTGGCCGGTGGACTGGCTGGACCCGGCCGAAGCAATCGCGCGGCGTGCGCTTTCGCTTCTGCCGTCACAAAGCGGCGAGGCGCCGGACGGCCCCGACCGCGCGATCTTTACGGCAGGCGAGCCGGACGCGGCCACGCGCGCTCTCATTCGCGGGTTCGGCTTGCGGGCCTGAGCAGCTCGAGGACGGATGTATCAGCTCTTTTGCAGCGTGACGTTCGACGTCGTGCGGCTCTGGCCGTCGACCCGATCCGTTACGGTTAGCGTGAAGGCCCCGTTGCCGCTGTTGCGAATGGTCATGACGGCATTGCGATCGCCATGCACCGGCTGAGGATAGACGAGATCGAGGGTCAGCGTATCGCCACGCAGGCGCCCGTTTCGCAACTGGGCCGGACCACGGCTTGACCCCGTATAGGTACCCGAAAAGCGGCCCGTCGACGGGTCGTAGCGGATATCGGCCCCGATCTCACGGCGCACGATAATGGCGGCCCGGCAGGTCCCGTCCATCCGCAAACGGTTGGCGCTGGCTGTTGCGCCCGTCAGAGAGCACGACACGCGGCGAGGGGAGGAATCCTGCTCGCGCTGCACCGTGCCACCGCCGGCAAAGCTCCCGTTGAACCGCTGGAAATAGCCTGCGTCGGCCTGAGCCGGGGAGATGAGCCCGAAGAGGAGAAGCGCCGCGATCGGCCGAGAGGTGCCGCTCTTGATCATGATCCCTATCCTGTTTCCGGAGGCCTAGGAGGAGGCCCGTCTTAAGGGGTTGAGACGGGAACGAACGGAGTGGGTGATCGTTCAACGGACATTGAGGCACGAACGAGTTTTCCATGGACCTGATCAAGATCATCTTCGCCATCCTGCTTCCCCCGCTCGGGGTCTTCATGGAAGTTGGCCTCGGCAAACACTTCTGGATCAACATCATCTTGACGCTGCTCGGCTATATTCCCGGCATCGTCCACGCTGTCTGGGTGATCGCCCGTAAGTAAGCCACGTCATTGTCTTGACGGTTTGTGACAGATCCATTATGGGGCTCGTATCAGCGGATCGAAAGGTCCGCTGTTTCTTTACGTGTCCCGTGGGTTGATCGCGTTTGTCGCGGCATCCCTGTCAGCTCGCCGCAGGGTGAGCAAAGGAGGGCGCGTTTCCTCGGCTGGCGGAATGGTCCGCTGGCTCTCCTTTTGGGAAATGCGATGTCTAAGCGCGAAGCGTCTAAGTACAAAATCGATCGCCGCATGGGCGAGAACATCTGGGGCCGTCCGAAGTCCCCGGTGAACCGCCGCCAGTACGGCCCGGGCCAGCATGGCCAGCGCCGCAAGGGCAAGATGTCTGACTTCGGCACGCAGCTGCGCGCCAAGCAGAAGCTCAAGGGCTACTACGGCGATCTGTCCGAGAAGCAGTTCCGCAAGATCTACGAAGAGGCCGCCCGTCGTCGCGGCGACACTTCGGAGAACCTGATCGGCCTGCTCGAGTCGCGCCTCGATGCGATCGTCTACCGTGCGAAGTTCGTTCCCACGATCTTCGCCGCTCGTCAGTTCGTGAACCATGGCCATGTCACCGTCAACGGCGTGCGTACGAACATCGGTTCGTACCGCTGCAAGCAGGGCGACGTGATCGAGGTTCGTCAGAAGTCGAAGCAGCTGACCGTGCTCATCGAAGCCACGCAGCTCGCCGAGCGTGACGTGCCGGACTACCTCGAAGTCGATCACAGCAAGATGGTCGCGACGCTGCAGCGCGTTCCGGGCCTGCACGATGTTCCGTATCCGGTGATCATGGAACCGAACCTCGTCGTCGAGTTCTACTCGCGCTGATCGGTCGTCCATCGACGCACCTTTTCGAAAGGCCGCCATCGGGCGGCCTTTTGTTTTTATGGCTTGGTTGTTACAGCCTGCCGTGAAGGAGCAAGCGACATGCTGGACGAGGTCAGGCCAAGCGAGGCGGGCGCGGGTGAGGCGGAGTTCGAACCGGGCGAGGGCGCGCATCCGCTGTTTCGCGACTCTCCCGATTCGGTCAGTTTCAAGAAGCTGCGCAAGCGGCTCCTGCGGCAAGTTCGCGAAACGCTTCAGACCTATGCGATGGTCCGGCCCGGTGCGCGCTGGCTGGTTGGTCTGTCCGGCGGCAAGGATTCCTACACGCTGCTGGCGCTGCTGGTCGATCTTCAATGGCGCGGGTTGCTGCCGGTCGATCTGCTGGCCTGCAATCTCGATCAGGGCCAACCGAACTTTCCCCAGCACATCCTGCCCGATTTCCTGATGCGCCATGGCGTCCCGCACCGCATCGAATATCGCGACACCTATTCGATCGTGAAGGAAAAGGTGCCCGAGGGCGCCACGACCTGCGCGCTCTGTTCGCGACTGCGGCGCGGCAACCTGTATCGGATCGCCCGCGAGGAGGGCTGCGAGGCGCTGGTTCTCGGGCATCACCTCGACGACAGCATCGAGACCTTCTTCCTCAACATGCTGCATGGCGGCAAGCTTTCGGCGATGCCGGCCAAGCTCCTGAACGACGAGGGCGATCTCACCGTTCTGCGCCCTCTCATCCGTTCCTCGGAAGAGGATATCGCGCGCTTTGCCGAAGCGATGCGCTTCCCGATCATTCCCTGCGACCTTTGTGGGAGTCAGGAAGGTCTTCAACGCAGCGCGCTCAAGACCTTTCTCGCCGATCTCGATCGGCGCTTTCCCGGCCGCAAGGAAACGATCGGGCGCTCGCTGTCGAGCGTGAAGCCGAGCCATCTGCTCGACCCCGCCTTGTTCGACTTCGCCAATCTGCATCCACAAAGGGACGAGACGCCGTGACCCTGCCTATCGACGAACTGGCCCAGATTCTGCGAAACGCCGCCAAGGCCGAAATCATGCCCCGCTTTCGCAGGCTGGGGGATGGAGACATCCGGGAAAAGACGTCGGCCGTCGATCTCGTGACCGAGGCAGACGAGGCGGCGGAACGCTTCATCAAGCGTGAGTGCGCTGTCCTGATGCCGAGCGCACTTTTCGTCGGAGAGGAAGGCGTGGCGGCTGATCCGGCCCTGCTGTCGCGGATCGCGGACGCCGATCTTTCCATCATCGTGGACCCGATCGACGGCACCGCGAATTTTGCGGCGGGCGCGCCTTTGTTCGGCGTCATGGCGGCGGTCGTCTCGAAAGGCGAGACGGTCGCGGGCTTGATCTACGATCCGCTGGGCGATGACTGGATGTTGGCCGAAAAGGGGTCGGGAGCCTATCTCGTGCGCACTGACGGCGAGCGGGTTCGGCTGCGGGCTGCGGCTCCTGCACCGGTGGCGGACATGATCGGCGTCGCATCGTCTTCAATGCTACCGAAGGATCAGCGCCGCGCGTTGCTGACCCGGCTCGCGGAAACCCGCATCCTCGCGAACTACCGCACCGCTGCGCATGAATATCGTCTCACGGCGTCCGGCGCGCTGCATTATCAGTTCTACGTCAAGCTCATGCCCTGGGACCATCTGGCCGGCTCGCTACTCCTGGAGGAGGCCGGCGGCTACGTCCGCAAATGGGATGGCTCGCCTTACCGTCCAACCGACGTCAATGGCGGCCTTCTTACCGCGCCGGACGCGGAGAGCTGGCGCGAGTTGCGACAGCTCATCGGCAGCGATATCGCTTGAAGGATAAGGCCGGTTCAGTGAACCGGCCTTTTTTCATTCTGCGGCCGCGTGAGAATGCGTGACGAGCGGATCCTCTCGGCTGGGCGCGCGATCTCTTGCGAAGAGCTTGCCGTTTTCCGCGATCAACGCGCAAAGAAGAGCCCCGATCGAAAGGACGACATAGCCGCTCAGGAGGGGAATGAGCGTTCCGTCATAAAGGTAGCCGATCGTTGCCCCAAGCACGCCGCCGCCGAAGGTCTGCATGAAGCCCAAAACGGAGGAGGCTGTTCCTGCGACATGCCCCAGAGGCTCCATCGCCAGAGCGTTGAAGTTCGTGCCGATGAAACCGAACAAGCAAAGCGTCGCGATAATCCCGACCAGGAAGACCGGGAAGGGCGGCACGCCGCCCGACAGCAGCGCGATCGTCAGATGCAGGATGTTGAAGGCGAGGAACAGACAGAGCGCACCGTGCGACAGACGTCGCATTCCGAAGCGCACCACGAGGCGCGAGTTAGTGAAGGACGCGACCGCCATGAAGATCGCACCGGCCGAGAAGTAAAGCGTGAAAGCCGGCCCCAGCGCGTAGATCGTCCCATAGACCTGCTCAGCCTGGTTGATAAAGGCGAAGAGAACACCAAAGGTGAGGGCGGTCGAAAGCGTATAGGCGAAGGCGCGCCGGTTGGTCACGACCAGCCTGAAGGCGCCTGTCACGCGGCTCATCGTTAGCGGAATGCGATCTTCGGGATGCAGGGTCTCCGGCATTCGGAAATAGGTCCAGACCGCCACGAAAGCGCCGAACGCGGAGATGGCCAGAAAGATCTCGTGCCAATCGCCAAACAGAAGGATCAACTGGCCGAGATTGGGGGCGATGACCGGGATGACCATGAAGATCATCATGACGAGCGACATGACGCTGGCCATGCGCGCGCCGCCGAAACAATCCCGGACAACCGACACCGCGATGACGCGGGTCGCCGCCGCGCCAATGCCTTGGATCGCGCGTAGGGCCAGCAGGATTCCGAAAGTCGGGGCGAACACGGCCGCGATCGAAGCCGCCACATAGATCGCCAGCCCGAACAGAAGCACCGGACGCCGGCCATAACGATCCGACAGTGTGCCGTAGGCGATCTGCGCGATACCGAAGCCCATCACGTAGGACGAGATGACGAACTGCGCCTGATTGGGATTGGAAAGTTCGAGCGATCGCGCGATGCCCGTGAGCGCCGGAATGAAGATGTCGATCGCGGCGGCGTTCAGCGCCATGATGCAGGCGATAAGGGTCACGAGTTCCCAATAGGGGATCCCGCGCGTACGATCCGGCGCGTCCGACATAGGCTCAATCTTTCTTGATGCCGCTTTCGTCTACAGCCTCCCACGCCAAATGGAAAGGGTGACTGATTGGTGCGGGGCTCATGAGCGCGCACCCGGTCTGAAACGAAAAAAGCCCGCTTCGGTTCGAAGCGAGCCTTTATCAGCGGTAAAAAGAAACGTGGTTTACTGCGCGGCCGCGACGCCCTTGGCCTCGATGCCGCGTTCGCCGAAGAAGTCCTGCAACTCGCCCGCCTGGAACATTTCGCGCAGAATGTCGCAGCCGCCGACGAATTCGCCCTTGACGTAGACTTGCGGGATGGTCGGCCAGGAGCCGTATTCCTTGATACCGTTGCGCAGATCGTCCGACGACAGGACGTTGACGCCCTTATAAGGGACGCCGAGATAATTCAGGATCTGAACGACTTGGCCGGAAAAACCGCACTGGGGGAAATCCGGAGTGCCCTTCATGAAGACGATCACGTCGTTCGTCTTCACCTCGTTGTCGATCCAATCGATGATGCCGCTCATGGCCGGGTCCGTTTTCTGGTTGGCCTTCGTCCGTCAGGCGAAGGAAGCAATCTGATCGCGACCGACGAGCGGGGCCGCGTCTGCGTTGTAGTTATGCTTTCGGCGCGCTGGTTTGAAGGGCGAGGGCGTGAAGCACACCGCCCATATTTCCCTGCAGGGCCTGATACACCATCTGATGCTGCTGCACGCGCGACTTGCCGCGAAAACTCTCCGCGACGACCTCGGCGGCGTAGTGATCCCCATCGCCCGCGAGATCGCGGATCGTGACCACGGCATCCGGGATCGCTTGGCGGATCATGGACTCGATGTCGTGAGCGTTCATCGGCATGCCGTCGGTCTCCTCAAGGCTTTCAGGTCCGGTTCGAAGATAGAGGCTTCGCCCGGACCCGGCAACGCGTCTCAGGCGGCGCTGGCGTCCACGGTGCCCGACATGAAGTTCGGGAACCAGCTTTCATGCGTGACGATTAGGCGCTCGATCTCCAGCGACAGAGCGCCGTTGACGACCAGCGCCGTTCCGCCCACCGTGCCGAGCTCGCGCAGCGGTATGCCCTGCGCGTCGGCTTCCAGCGAGGCGGCATCCTTTGCAGATACGGCCACGACGTACCGCGCCTGATCCTCGCCGAAGAGCGGGCCGTGCAGCGCGCCGCCGCCGACATTCACCTTCGCGCCGCGTCCGGACGCCATGCACATTTCCGCCAGCGCGATGCCGAGGCCACCGTCCGAGAGATCGTGGCAGGCCGTGACGCGGCCGGAGCGGATCAGCTTGCGCACGAAATCTCCGTGGCGCTTCTCCATCTCCAGATCCACTGGAGGCGGCGCGCCCTCTTCGCGTCCTTCGACTTCGCGCAGGTAAACCGAGCTGCCGAGGTGTTGCCCGTCCTGTCCCACCAGGAACAAAACGTCGCCGTCGCGCATCCCGCCGATCGTCGCGGTGAACTGGCGATCCTCGATCAGACCGACGCCGCCGATCGTGGGCGTCGGCAGGATCGCGCGGCCTTGGGTCTCGTTGTAGAGCGAGACGTTGCCGGAGACGATCGGGAAATCGAGCGCGCGGCAGGCAGCGCCGATCCCTTCCACGGCCTTGACGAACTGGCCCATGATCTCAAGCTTTTCGGGATTGCCGAAATTGAGATTGTCGGTCGCCGCTAAGGGCTCTGCGCCCACCGCCGTCAGGTTGCGCCAGCATTCGGCGACAGCCTGCGCGCCGCCCTGCCAGGGATCGGCCTCGCAATAGCGCGGCGTCACGTCGGACGAAAAGGCGAGCGCCTTGGTCGGGTGCCCATCGACGCGCACGACGCCGGCGTCGCCGCCCGGCCGCTGAAGCGAATTGCCCTGGATCAGCGTGTCATATTGCTCGAAGACCCAGCGGCGCGAGGCGATGTCGGGCGAGCCGAGCACCTTCAGAAGCGCCTGCGCATAGTCGCGGGGCTCAGGGATATCGGCGAGATGTACCACCTTGGCGGGTTTGGGCTCGGTCCAAGGCCGATCATATTCCGGCGCTTCGTCGCCGAGTTCCTTGATCGGCAGATTGGCGACTTCGGTCCCGTCGAACAGGATGCGGAAGCGAAGATCGTCGGTCGTCTTGCCGACCACCGCGAAGTCCAAGCCCCATTTGCGGAAGATCGCCTCGGCGACCTCCTGCTTGGAGGGCTCCAGAACCATGAGCATCCGCTCCTGGCTTTCCGACAGCATCATTTCGTAAGGCGTCATGCGCTCTTCGCGCACCGGCACCTTGTTGAGATCCAGTTCGATGCCGAGATCGCCCTTCGCGCCCATCTCGACGGCCGAGCAGGTGAGACCTGCTGCGCCCATGTCCTGAATGGCGATGACCGCGCCGGTCTGCATGAGCTCGAGGCAGGCTTCAAGCAGGCATTTCTCGGTGAAGGGGTCACCGACCTGGACGGTCGGGCGCTTCTCTTCGATCTTCTCGTCGAACTCGGCCGAAGCCATGGTCGCACCGCCGACGCCGTCGCGCCCGGTCTTGGCACCGAGATAGACGACCGGCTGCCCGACGCCCTTCGCCTCCGACAGGAAGATCGCGTCGGCCTTCGCGAGACCGGCCGCGAAGGCGTTGACGAGGCAGTTGCCGTTATAGCGCGAGTGGAAGTTCACCTCGCCGCCGACGGTCGGCACGCCGAAGGAATTGCCATACCCGCCGACGCCTGCGACGACACCGGCCACGAGGTGGCGGGTCTTGGGATGGTCCGGCGCGCCGAAGCGGAGCGCGTTCATGGCCGCGATCGGCCGCGCGCCCATGGTGAACACATCGCGCAGAATGCCGCCTACACCCGTTGCCGCGCCCTGATAGGGCTCGATATAGGAGGGGTGATTGTGCGACTCCATCTTGAAGACGACGCAGTCGCCGTCTCCGATGTCCACGACGCCGGCGTTTTCGCCCGGTCCCTGAATGACGCGCGGCCCCTTGGTCGGCAGCGTGCGCAACCAGCGCTTGGAAGACTTGTACGAGCAGTGCTCGTTCCACATCGCCGAGAAGATGCCGAGTTCGGTGATCGTCGGCTCGCGGCCGATCAGATCGAGAATACGCTGATATTCGTCCGGCTTCAGCCCGTGACTGGCGATGAGTTCGGGCGTGATGGCAATGTTGGTCATGAAGCCTCCGAACGAGAGGAGAGAAACGCGCTTGGCCGCTCTTCGCATTGGAAAAGCGCGATCACAAGCGGAAAGAGAGGGGTTTTCAACGGGCGTCCACCCAGTCGGACCGGGTACGACACGCGCCGACATCGGCAGCGGCCCGCAGAATCTGGACGTCGTCCTCTACCTGGCTCACCGCGCCGGAAATGCGGCGTTGGAGAATCAACAGCGTATGGTCGAAACCGCCGCCGCGCTTGGCGGAGCGAAGACAGATGGCATATCCACGCGACGGATCGCCAAACAGGAAATTGCGAGTGCGCTGGAAGGAACGGCCACGATAGACCGCGTGGCCCGTCTCCCCAAGATATTGCCGCTCCAAGGCATTGGGGGCTTCCATGGAGGGGGCGCCTTGCGAGGAGGAGGGAGCCGCAACGGACTGGCAGCCTGATGTCAGTCCAAGAGCCAGGCCCAGAACGCAGACAGACAAGCGCGGCGTCATGTCAGGCCGAACACTCGCCCGATCCTGCCTTCCAGCGGGCCAGATCGCCTTCGAGGCGCGAGCGCATGGACGTGTTCAGAAGAGGGCCGTAGGTCTCGACATCGGCCGATCCTGCCCGTCCCTCGACCACCAGAAGCGGCCTGGCCTCCATGCGGCCTTTCGGGACCAGAAGGAAGCGTGGACGCCCGGAGAACGAGGAGAGCTCCGGCGCTAGAGAATAGCCGGTGAAGGCCGGATCGCGGCTTTTGATCCAGCAGCGATTGGCCGTCAGCGCCAGACGCTCCATGCGATCCAGCCCGGTATCCACTTTCGGCGTCGGCATGGGCTTCTGCACCGAAGGGGATACGACCGGCGACGCACAACTGGCTAGGAAGGCGAGCATCAGACCGATTAGCGCGGCAACGGACCCGAGCGCTGCGCCAAAGACACCGAGCAGCAGCCCGACCGTACCCATCATGACCGCGACCAAGCCGAACGCGATCGGGGACAAAACGACGAGGGCCGGCAGGAGCGCGGCGATCAAGAGATATCGCGCGAGATGGGCTCGGCTCACGCGGCCAGACCGTGCGGCGAAAGACCCAGCGCGCTTTCGAAAATGCCTCGCCCGTCCGTTCCGCCGTGTTCGGGCTCGATCAGATTTTCCGGATGAGGCATCAAGCCGAGAACGTTGCCCTCGGCGCTGACAATGCCGGCAATGTCGTTGATCGCGCCGTTCGGGTTGGTGCCCTCCGCGTAACGGAAAGCCACATGACCCTCGCCTTCGATCCGGGCGAGCGTCTCGGGATCGGCGAAATAATTGCCGTCATGATGCGCCACGGGGCAGCGAATGATCTGACCCTGCGTATAGGCGTTGGTGAAGCGCGTAGAGGCGTTCGCGACCTGCAGCTTCACTTCGCGGCACACGAATTTCAGGCTCGTGTTGCGCATCAGCGCGCCCGGCAGGAGACCGGCTTCGCAAAGGATCTGGAAGCCGTTGCAGACACCGAGAACCGCCACGCCCTTCTTCGCCTTCTCGGCGACGGCGCGCATGATCGGCGAGCGCGCAGCGATCGCGCCGCAGCGCAGATAATCGCCGAAGGAGAAGCCGCCGGGAACGACGATCAGATCGACATCGGGGATCTCCGTGTCGGTCTGCCAGACGGTGACGGGCGCTGAGCCGGAAATCTTGGTCAAGGCCGCGATCATGTCGCGGTCGCGGTTGAGGCCGGGAAGAAGAACGACGGCGGATTTCATGATGGTCCGACCTCAGGCGATCTGAATGGCGTAATTCTCGATGACCGTGTTGGCGAGGAGCTGTTCGCACATCGCCTTCAGATCGGCCTCGGCCTTGGCGCGGTCGGAGCCTTCGATTTCGACGTCGAAGACCTTGCCTTGGCGAACGGCACCGACGCCCCCGAAGCCGAGCGTTCCGAGCGCTCCTTCGATCGCCTTGCCCTGTGGGTCCAGAACGCCGTTCTTGAGGGTGACGACGATGCGAGCCTTGATCACGGTATAAGCCTGCCTTGAGAATGAACCAGTCGAAGAGCCGGCGCCGGTTGCGACGCCGGCAGAGGCGTCACTTGACCAACACCGGCCCGGAAGGGCGGGGCGGCTCGTTTTCGTTCATGATGCCCAGCCGGCGGGCGACTTCCTGATAGGCCTCGACCAGTCCGCCCAGGTCGCGACGGAAGCGATCCTTGTCGAGCTTGTCTTGGGTTTGCGTGTCCCAGAGCCGGCAGGAGTCGGGCGAGATTTCATCGGCCACGACGATGCGCATCATGTCGCCTTCGAAAAGGCGGCCGGTCTCGATCTTGAAATCGACCAGCTGGATGCCGACGCCGAGGAAGAGGCCGGACAGGAAATCGTTGACGCGGATGGCAAGCGCCATGATGTCGTCGATTTCCTGCGGGCTGGCCCATCCGAAGGCTGTGATATGCTCTTCCGACACCATCGGATCGTCGAGCTGATCGGCCTTGTAATAGAATTCGATGATCGAGCGCGGGAGGACCGTGCCTTCTTCGATGCCGAGGCGTTTGGCGAGCGAACCCGCCGCCACGTTGCGCACCACGACCTCGAGCGGAATAATCTCCACTTCCTTGATCAGCTGCTCGCGCATGTTCAACCGACGAATGAAATGCGTCGGAATGCCGATCCGGTTCAGATGCGTGAAGATATACTCGGAAATCCGATTGTTGAGGACGCCCTTGCCGTCCACGACCTCGTGCTTCTTCTTGTTGAAGGCGGTCGCGTCGTCCTTGAAAAACTGGACGAGTGTGCCGGGCTCGGGACCTTCGTAAAGGATTTTCCCCTTGCCTTCGTAGATACGGCGGCGACGTGACATGGACATTGCTCGATCGTTAAAAAGGCGAGTCGTTGGAAAACTCGCGATAAACCGCATGCTTAAGCCGGCTGCATATCCCAAACGCGGGGTCTAAACAATCGCCTCGCCGAATTTGTCGGGCCCAGCGGCGAGAACTGGCACCCCATCTTGCCAAACGGACCCGGCTCGTTCGATCTGCAAAAAACCAATGGAGGCAAGCGATGACGATCCCGACTCTGCGAAGCATTTTGGGTCAGGAGCGCGCCGCGCTCTCGGCCTGGTCCGGTCTGGGCGATGCGGTGGTTCACGAGACTTTATTGCGCGCCTTCGACGCCATCACGCTCGACGTGCAGCATGGGTTGCAGGGCATATCGGAAATCCGCGAGGGATGCGCCCGCGCGGCCTTCCTGGGCAAACCAGCCATCGTGCGCGTGCCCGTCGGTGATCTTGCCATGGCGGGCCGAGTGCTGGATTTCGGCGCGACGGGCGTCATCATGCCCATGGTGGACAGCGCGGAGGAGGCAAGACAGTTTGCTCGTGCGTTGCTGTATCCCCCGCTTGGAACACGGTCCTTCGGGCCGGCCAGAGCGGTCGATCTGTTCGGGGCCGCGTCGGGCGCGGCCTATATCGACACGGCGCAGGAAGCGATCGTATCCCTTGCGATGATCGAGACGGCGGGCGCATTCCGCGAGATCGACGCCATTCTGGATGTGCCGGAACTCGGCGGCGTGTTCGTCGGCCCGTCCGATCTGTCCTTGGCGCTGACCGGGCGTCTCGATCCGAACGGCACGGGCACGGACGAAGCAGCGCTCTCGATCTGCCGCAAGAGCAAGGCCGCTGGCAAGATCGCCGCCGTCTATGCCGCGAACGCGCCCGATGCGCGGCGCTATCAGGCCATGGGCTACGATCTCATCTGCGTCGCCAGCGACGTGTCCCTGCTCAAGCAGGCGTCGTTGGCGATCTGCGCGGACATCCGGGGGTAGCGCGCGTCAGGGCGCGGGCAGGCGGGACAGGAACTTGCCGAAGGTCAGGAGCCCCTCCGGCCAGGGCCCGTGCCCGCTATCGCCGTTCAGATGACCCGACTCGCCAGCGTCGATGAACAGCGAGCCCCAGGCCCCGGCGGCTTCCTCGGCCGCCTCGAAGCTGGAATAGGGGTCGTTTCGGCTGGCGACGACGACGGATGGGAAGGGAAGCGGATCGCGCGGATATGGCCCGAAGCTCATGAGATGCTTCGGCCGGATCGTGTCGTTCTCGACATCCGGCGGCGCCACGAAGAAGGCGCCCGCCACTTTCTTGCGAAACTGCGGGATGGCCTGCACGACGCTGGTGACGCCGAGCGAATGGGCGACGATCACCGGCGGGCGCTTGGCTGCGTTCACGGCTTCGGCGACGGTCTTGATCCAATCCTCGCGGACGGGTTTCGACCATTCGAGTTGCTGAACCCTCCGGGCCGTGGAAAGCTTCTGCTCCCAACGGGTCTGCCAGTGATGTTCGTCCGCTCCCTTGTATCCGGGAACAATGAGGATATCGGCTTCTGATACGCGCATCGCCCGCAGATGCGAGCGACGAGCCATCATGTCAAGAAGAGCGCTACAGAAGCGGGCTGATCAGGCGGGTGACGTTCTCGGTCAGCTGGACGAAGAAACCGCGCCGGGACCATTCCTCAAGCTTGAGGCGATGGCTCTTGTAGCGGTAATCGTCCTCGATCACGCGGAGATCGCGCACCACGTCTTCGCTATAGGCGATCAGCGTCACCTCGGAATTCAGCTCGAAGGAGCGCCGGTCCATATTGGCCGAGCCGATGATGGCGATGTCGTCGTCGATCGACAGGTGCTTGGCGTGCAGGAAGCGCTCCCGATAGAGCATGACCTCGACGCCGGCTTCCAGAAGCTCGTCGTAATAGGATTGCTGGGCCCGGTCGATCAGCCAGCTATTGGTGGTGGACGTCACGAAAAGCGTCACGCGCACGCCCTTCGACACCGCCGTTCGCATGGCAAGCAGCAGCGGCTCGTTCGGGATGAAATAGGGCGTTGCCAGCACCACACGTCGCCGAGCGCTGTAGATGAGGTCGGTGAAAAGAATATCGACACCGGCATCGGGATAATCCGGGCCGCTGGGCAGAACTTGCGCGGTGGCGGTGCGCTCCAGCGAGGGCGGCGGAGGCTCGGGCATGAGGTCCGGCGAGGCGATGTCCTCCTCGGTTTCCAGATACCAATCGCCGATGAAGATCGCCTGGAGTTCCAGAACCACCGGGCCTTCCACCCGCGCCATCAACTCGCGATAGAAGGTTTTCGGCTCGTATTCGATCCGGTGCATATTCTGCGATCCGACCCAGCCGATGCGCCCGTCCACCACTACGATCTTGCGGTGGTTGCGCAGATCGAGCCGGGTGGCCTGATTCCAGAACCGCAAGGGGAGGATCAGCCGAAGCTCTACGCCTGTGCCCTCCAAGCGCTTGGCGATGGCGCGCCGATCGCGAGAGGACCCGACCGCATCGATCAGGAGGCGGCATTTGACACCGCGCTTGGCTGCACGCTCCAGGGCGCTCAGAACACGATTCCCGGCCTGATCGTTCTGCAGGATATAGACCATGACATGGGCGTGGTGGACGGCGTGGTCAATATCCGTCGCGATCCGATCCACCACGCGGTTGTAGTCGGCGTCCAGCACGATGCGATTGTCCGGGAGAACCGGAAACCGGCCGATACGATGCACCAGACGCCCGGTGAGCTGGTGGTGCGGCCGCAAGGCACGCAGCGCACCCATGGCCCGCAGCGAGATATGGTCGATCGCCTTGCGGATGATGTCCGGCATGGCTTCCAGCCGGTCCCGCCGCCATTTCGGGTGCCGCGCATTGCCGACCGCGAGATAGAGCAGCAGCGCCGCCCAGGGCATGAAGAAGAACAGAAGCAGCCACGCCTGGGCCGCGACGGGCGAGCGCCGGAACGGAATATAGATGACGGCGCCGATCAGGATCGACCAACTCAACATGGCGATGAGAACCGGCCAGATCGTACCGTCGAGAAACTGAATCATTCTGCCCCGATGCCGCCATCCGCTGGGTTCAAGACTGGCGCCGCGAGGAACGCGCCTTGCCGGAGGCTCTGCCCGAGGATATGGGCACGGGCAAGATCGGGTCCAGCGTTCAAAGCCATATCCTCCGGCGGTTTGTTGTCCGTCGATCGATGCGGAACCCATCGGCGCCAAGACCTTTAACCGGCGGCGTCGAAGCAGGTGAAGGAAGCCAAAAGACCATGCTCCGCATCGTCTATGCCAACCTCGGCTATTCGCGCGCCATCGACGGGTCGCTGGGGCATCACGTCAAGCGCGTGCACCACCATGTCTTCACGACGCGTAACGTGCAGCTTCGCAGCCTTCATCATGTGCGGGACCGCCTGCGCGAATTGCGCCCGGACCTCAGCTGTTTCGTGGAAATCGATCGGGGCTCGCTGACCAACGGCTTCTTCGATCAGTCGCGTGCCCTGGTGGAGGATCACCACACCACCGTTCGGATCGACAACAAATACAGCGCCGAGCGCAAGTTCCGCCGCTTGTCGGTCTCTCGCGGCAAGTCCAACGCGTTTCTGGCATGCCGGCCGCTGACCTATGTCGCGCGCTATCTCTCAGTCGGAAAGAAGCGCTTGGTCTATGATTTGGAAATGGCCGGCATCCGGGTGCTCGTCGCGCATCTGTCGTTGCGATACCGGGTGCGGTGCGTTCAACTCGCCGAGCTTGCGCGCTGGGTGGAGGAGCGGGACGGGCCAAGTGTCGTGATCGGCGATTTCAACCTGTTTCGCGGCTCGGGCGAGCTACAGCCGCTTCTGGCCAGCGGGCGCATGGCCCATGCCAATGCGGATGCCGGCCCGACCTTCCGACTCGGCCCCTACAGAGCGACGCTCGACACCTGCCTGATCTCGCGCGATCTCATGAATCATTGCGAGCTTCACATTCTCGATCAGCCCTTTTCGGATCATCAGATGATCCAGCTCGATATCAAGGGTTTCGAGAGAAACGAAGCGCCGCCCCTGGCGACGCCGCTGCTGGTTTCGGCGCAAGCCGAGCCCGCCTGAGTGGGACGGGCGGCTCGCAGAATGGGCAAGCCGCCGAGCCCGGATCAGGCCGCTCCAAAGACGCGATTGAAGATCGTGTCCACATGCTTGGTGTGGTAACCCAAGTCGAACTTCTCGCGCAGGTCCGCTTCCGAGAGCGCAGCCGTCACGTCCTTGTCGGCCAAAAGCTCGGTGAGGAAGTCCGCGCCGTGCTCCCAGACCTTCATCGCGTTGCGCTGAACGAGACGATAGGCATCCTCGCGGCTGACGCCAGCCTGGGTCAGCGCCAAGAGGACGCGCTGCGAGTGAACAAGGCCCTTGAACTGGTTGAGGTTCTTGTCCATCCGCTCGGGGTAGACGAGCAGCTTGTCGATCACGCCGGTGAGGCGCGCCAGCGCGAAATCGAGCGTGATCGTCGCGTCGGGGCCGATATAGCGCTCGACCGAAGAGTGCGAGATATCCCGCTCATGCCAGAGCGCGACATTCTCCATCGCGGGAATGGCGAAGGAGCGGACCATACGGGCGAGACCCGTCAGGTTCTCGGTCAGAACTGGGTTGCGCTTGTGCGGCATGGCCGAGGAGCCCTTCTGGCCGGGCGAGAAATACTCCTCGGCTTCCAAGACTTCGGTGCGTTGAAGATGACGGATCTCGGTCGCGAGGCGCTCGATCGATGAGGCGATGACGCCGAGCGTCGCGAAATACATGGCATGGCGATCGCGTGGGATGACCTGCGTAGAGACCGGCTCCGGTTTGAGACCCAGCGCGGCGGCAACATGCTCTTCCACACGCGGGTCGATATTGGCGAAGGTGCCGACAGCGCCCGAGATCGCACAGGTTGCGATCTCCTCACGCGCGGCCACGAGGCGGTTGCGGCAGCGATCGAACTCGGCATAGGCGAGGGCGAGCTTGACGCCGAAGGTCGTGGGCTCCGCGTGGATGCCGTGCGAGCGGCCGATCGTCACCGTGTCCTTGTGCTCAAAGGCGCGGCGCTTGAGCGCGGCCAGAAGCGCGTCGAGATCGGCCAAAAGCAGGTCCGAAGCCCGCACGAGCTGGATGTTGAAGCAGGTGTCGAGCACGTCGGACGACGTCATTCCCTGATGGATGAAACGCGAGTCCGGGCCGACGAATTCGGCGAGATGCGTCAGGAAGGCAATGACATCGTGCTTCGTCTCACGTTCGATCTCATCGATCCGCTCGACATCGAACGTGGCCGCGCCGCCCTTTTCCCAGATCGTCTTGGCAGCGTCCTTGGGAATGACGCCGAGTTCGGCCAGCGCGTCGCAGGCATGGGCCTCGATCTCGAACCAGATGCGGAACTTGGTTTCCTGAGACCAGATGGACACCATTTGAGGTCTGGCATAGCGCGGGATCATGGGAGCGGCCTTGCAACGGAAAGGGATGAAAGGGCTCTAACAGAGCTCTTCTCCAGCCTCAATCCATGCTCGGGCGCGCTGAGGAACGGGATTAAGCCATGTCCCGCCACGCGAGAAGCGGCGCTGAGGTCGGAGCCGAAGCGGCATGGAAGACGCCGCGCGCGATCGCACGGGCCATGACGACGGAGGCGGCGGCCGCCAGTTCCAGTCGATCGGAGGGGCTGAGGTCGCGCGGCGCGGTTCCGGTGGCGGCGGAAAAGACGAGGTCGCCGTCGAAATCCGTATGGGCCGGATAGAGCGCCCGCGCGAAGCCGTCATGGGCGGCGACAGCGAGGCGCTTGAGTTCCGGCTTGCCGAGGTCGAGGTCGGTCGCGATGACGGCGATGGTCGTATGAGCACCCGCGCGAAGATCGAACTTCGTTCGCAGTCGGGATGCATCCTGGGGCAAGCGATGCGGGTGCCCAAGCCCGCCGAATTCGTCACCATATTCGAAAGGAGCGGCCCAGAAATGGTGGGACGAGCCGACCATCGGCGAGCCGACGGCATTGACCGCGACCAGCGCACCGACCATTGCGCCATTCCGCAGGACAGCTGATGCCGAGCCCAGCCCGCCTCGGCAGGTCGCGGTGGTCGCCCCCGTGCCGGCCCCGATGCTCCCCAGCGGAAAGTCGAAGCCCGCTTGTTCGGCCGCCGCCATCCCCAGCTCGCGGTAGGGCGAATGAAGGCCCCAATCCTTGTCGCCACCATTGGCGAGGTCGAACAGGATCGCGGCCGGCACGATGGGCACATATTGGCCGGCGACCTCGAACCCGCGCCCCCGAGCGCGCAACACGCTCTGAACACCCGAGGCCGCATCCAATCCGAAGGCCGAGCCACCGGAGAGAACTAGCGCATCGACTTGCTGCACGAGGTTCTGAGGGTTCAGAAGCTCCGTGTCGCGCGTTCCCGGCGCACCGCCCAGGATTTCGACTGCAGCATGGGCTGGCTGATCAAAGAGGATCGCGGTCGAGCCCGACAGAAGCTGATCGCAACTCGCGTTGCCGACCTGAAGGCCTCGAACGTCGGTGATGAGATTGCGCGGGCCGGGCTGCCACATGTTTCACCCCTGATTCTCGGTGACGAATCTGTCGCCCTGCCAGCGATAGACCTGAAATGGTACGACATCGGCAGAGCCTTGCGCGTCGAACCGAACCAGCCCGCCCGACGTCACGAAGGTTTCGGCGTCGAGCAAATCTTTCAGGGTGCGGCTTTCAGCCTTCGCCCGCCTGATGGCCTCGATCGCGATCTCCGTGCCGATCCGGGCGATGCGGGCATAGCCTTCATCCGCCGGCGCCGTCTCGCTTGGGATCCAGCTCACATCGAAGCCGGAGGCGATCGTCAGGACGCCATTGGGCAGCGGCACATCTCCCGGTTCGTCCAACAGCGACTCGCCGCTCGCGAACTGCAGGCCGGGGGTCACATCGAGCGCATCGCGCGCGACGATCGCCACATCGCGTCGCGTCCCGAAAACGAGGACATGACGCAACCCGCTCTGCGCAATCCGGCGCGCAAGGCCGAACTGTTTTTCCTCGGCGGGTCGGAAATTGTCGACAAGGGTCGGCCGAAGCCCTTGCGCTTCCAGAAGGCCGCGCACGGCCTCTGCCAGATCGCTTCCATAGGACGATCCGTCCTCCACGATGCCGAAGGGCTCGCCGTTCCAGCGCGCGCGAACGAAACTCGCGACGGCGGCAGCCTCCGCCCCTGAGCCCGGCGCCAGTCGCCAGATCAGGCCGCCGCCGTGCTCGCGCCTTGCCAGGACCTTGTCCGAGCGCGCTCCGATATCGAGCGTCGGGATGCCGGCTGCAGACAGAACGGGCAGGGCGCCTTCCAGCGCGCCGGTGCATAGAAAGCCGACTGCGATTTCGGCCCGAGCCGCGACGATCTTTTCGGCCGCTTCCCGTCCGGCGTCGCGCTCGCAACCCGTGTCGAAATCCGCGAGTGGCAGCGAGCTGCCGTCGACGGCCGCACGCGCGCCGTCAACGGCCTGTCGGCCGAGAATGGCGTTCGGGCCACTCAGCGGGACAGCGACAGCAATGCCGTCCGCCAAGGCTATGCGGGGCTTTGGTAGAAGCATCAGAAGGGTCGCAAGGACGATTCGCGGCGGCAGGGTCATACGGGGGAACCTAGCCCAACTCGGGAGGGCGACGCGAGACACGGGAGCTTAACTTGACCGGCCATTCTCGCGCCGTTTAACTCCGCCCGAAGGGCTCAGCCGCATCACGCGCCGGGCCGGACACGATAGGAGAATCAACCGCATGGCAGGCTCACCCAAGACCCTTCTGGCCGCCAGTTTGGCTGCCTTGACCTTCAGCGCGTCCCCGGCTGCTTTCGCGCAGGACGCGGCGGTCAAGCTCGGCTTCATCGGCGGCATCACAGGGCCGATCGAGAGCCTCATGCCACCGATCACCAATGCGGCCAAGCTCGCGATTGCCGAGGTGAACGAGCAGGGCGGCATCGGCAAGAATGGCGCGAAGGTCGAGATGGTCATCGGCGACGATGGCTGCATCGACGCGGCCCGCGCTTCCGACGCTGCCGACCGTCAGGTTAACTCGGAAAAGGTGGCGGGCATCGTCGGCGCCATGTGCTCGGGTGCGACCATCGCGGCGGCCAATGCGGCGGCTATACCCGGCGGCGTGGTCATGGTTTCGCCGGCTTCGACCTCGCCCGCTGTCTCGGCCTTGAAGGACAAGGATCTCGTCTTCCGCACCGCCCCGTCCGATGCCTATCAGGGTGAGGTTCTGGCGCGCGTCGTCAAGAAGAACGGCATCAACGAAGTCGCCGTCACCTACGTGAACAACGATTATGGCACCGGCTTCGCCCAGTCCTTCAAAACCGCCTTCGAGGCGGCGGGCGGCAAGGTACTGGCATCCGAAGCGCATGAGGACGGCAAAGCCGATTATCGCGCCGAGATCGGCTCGCTGGCGTCTTCGGGCGCGCCGGCGCTCGTGGTTCTCGCCTATGTCGATGGCTCGGGCGGGCGCATCGTTTCGCAGGCCCGCGAGACCGGCGACTTCTCGACCTTTATCGGCGGCGACGGCATGGTCGGCGCGGCGCTGACCAATGTCAGCGGCGGCGACGAGAAGCTGATCCTGACCCGGCCGGGTGGCAGTGCGGCAGCGGGCGCGGCGAAGTTCGCGGAAGCGGCGAAGGCGGCCAATCTCGACCCGGCGGCGACCTATGCCGCAACCTCCTACGACGCGACTTTCGCCCTGCTTCTGGCGCTCGAAAAGACCGGGGGAAGCCGCGAGGGCCTGTCGGCGGCGCTGCGCGACGTAACCAGCCATTCCGGCGAGGTCGTCCTGCCCGGCGAATGGAAGAAGGCCAAGGCGCTGATCGATGCCGGCCAGAAGGTCAATTACGAGGGCGCGTCCGGCTCGCTCGAGTTCGACGCCAATGGTGACGTGCCGGGCTCATATGACGAGGTCACCGTCAAGGACGGGAAGATCGTTCCGGTCGGCCCCGCGCAGTAAGATTAATAAGGCCCCGTCCGCGGAATCGGACGGGGCCTTTTTCTCAATCCTTCAAGGGGTCGTGGCCCCAGTTCATCAGTGAATAGCGCCAGTTCGTATCTTTGATGTCGCCCTTGGGCTTCTGCTTCGAATGGCGTTTGATGTAGCCGATGACCTTCTGCATATGCGCCCACTGATCGTCCGTCAGATCGGCTTTCTTGGTGTGTTTGATCTCGATGATCGCATGGCCGGACTTGTGGCCGACGGACTCACCACCCGTCTCACCCTTCTGGCCGACCTCTTTCGACTCTGCGGAGTCCAGCCATTTTTCGAGTTCGCTCGGCGTCATATTCACCAGCGAACGAAACTCGTCCCAAATCTCCTGATGGTCATCTGTCGCCATGGCTCTGCTCCGTTGCCCGATCTTGGCTGGCGCAACGGGGTGATGCGGCGGCGGTTCCGAAGAAGCCGCCGCACCTGCCTGATCTAGTGTCGCAGCCGTTCGGGCAGAACCCCATCAGGCGCAAAGCGCAGGACAAGCGTGATGGTGAGGCCGATGACGAAGACGCGCATCTGCAGCGCGCGCGAGTCGAGATCGGCGGGCGGGACCCAGCCGAACCAGGACGAGCCCCAATCGCGCGCCAAAGCGAAGAGCGACAGGGCGGCCGGCTCCGACATGGTCCAGACGATGTAGACGAAGACCGCGCCGAAGATCGCGCCGCGATTGTTGCCCGCGCCGCCGAGGATCACCATCACCCAGATCAGGAACGTGTGGTTCAGGTCCACGAAGCCGGACGGGTCGAAGATCGAGGTGAAGTGAACCAGGATCGCGCCGCCGAGGCCCATGAGCATGGCGCCGAGAACGAAGATTTCCATCCTCCGCCCGTCCACATTCTTGCCCATCGAACTTGCCGCCGCCTCGTTGTCCCGGATGGCGCGCATCATACGCCCCCAGGGGGCGCGGTAGGCGCGTTCCAGAAGCAGCGTGACCACGATTAGGATGAGAGCCGTCAGCGCGAGATAGAGGCTGCGCGCCCAGAGGAAACCGATCTCGTTCGGCGTCGGCACGGGCCAGGGCAGAGGCGAGACGGTGAGCGTGCCGCGTGTCAGCCAGTCGGCATTCTTGAGGAAGGTCTTGATGATCTGCGCGATGCCGAGCGTCGCAATCGCGAGGTAATCGGCGCGCAGACCGAGGCAGATTTTGCCGATCACGAAGGCGATCCCCCCCGCGACGATGCCAGCCGCGATCCACCCGACCGCGACAGGCAAGCCGAATCCGCCGATAAAGCCAGCCTCGGCTTCGATGGCCGTGGTGGCCGGGTCGAACTTGGCTGAGACCAGCATGAAGGCGATGGCCGCCGTCGCCAGCGTCATGGCGGTGACGAGCCCCTTCGGCACACCGATGCGCCTCGCCTGCGACACGAGGGCAACCAGCAAAACCGCGCCGAACAACCAAACCAGCGCCTCGCCCAGCATCGGCGCGCCCGTCCCCGCCCAGAAGGCCGGGTTGACCGGAAAGGTCATGAGGACCGAGGCCGCCGCGCCCGCGACGATGAAGCCCATGATGCCGACATTGAAGAGGCCGGCATAGCCCCACTGGATGTTCAGGCCGACCGCAATGACCGCATAGGCCGCCGCTTCCACGAGCATCCGCGTCGCATAGGCCGAGCCCTGCAGCGCATAGATGATAAGCACGAGCGCCAAAAGCGCGGCGACGAGCAGGATTTCGCGGCGAAGCCCGCTCGCCGGGCGAGCACGAGAGGCGGAAGCATCAGTCATCAGAACACCCGTCCCTTGAAGATGCCGGTCGGCCGGTAGATCAGGACGGCCACGAGAATGAAGAAGGGCACGACGAGCCGATATTCCGTTGGCACCATGGCGAGGCTCGCCGGGATTTCCGTTCCGGCTGGAAGCCAATCCCGGAAGGGCCGCAGTAGAACCGAGAAGTTGAAAACCGCCAGCGTCTCGGCAAAGCCGATGAGATAGCCGCCCGCGATCGCGCCATAGGGCTGGCCGATGCCGCCGACGATGGCGGCGGCGAAGATCGGCAGGAGGATGTTGTAGGCGAGGTCGGGCTTCAGCTGCACGTCCATCGCCAGCATCGTCCCCGCGATGGCGGCGAGGCCCCCACCGATCGCCCAGGTCGCCTTGACGACACGCTCGATCGGAATGCCCGTCACGCGCGCCAGATCGGGATTGTCCGAGACGGCGCGCATGGCCTTGCCAAGGCGCGAGCGCGTCAGAAACAGATGCAGCGCGATGACCGAGAGAATCGTGAGCGCGATGAGCACGAGCTGCGGCTCGGTTAGAATGATGGGGCGTCCGCCGGTCGGGATGCGATAGATCGCCTTGGGTGCGTCCAGATACATGTCGCGCGAGCCGGTGCCGCCGAACAGGCGGATCACGCCTTGGAGCATCAGCGTGACGCCGATCGACGCCATGACCAGCACGACGGGCTTCGCCCCCCGCCGGCGCAGCGGCTGGTAGAAGGCCTTGTCTAGCCCGATGGCGAACAGCGCCGTCAGCCCCATCACGACAGGCAAGAGCGCCAGCACGAGCGGAATGGGCAGGCTGACGCCGAGCGTCGAAAGAAGGCCTGCCAGTGCCAGCGCGATGAAGGCGCTCGCCGTCATCATGTCGCCATGGGCGAAATGCGCAAAGCGCAGAATGCCGAAGATCAGCGTCACGCCGACTGCACCCAGCGCATAGACGGAGCCGATGATCAGCCCGCCGACCACGCCGCGATTGATGAAAAAGATCAGCTCGTCCACGGCTGGCCCCGTTGTCTTGATGCTGGCGTCAGCCGCCGAGGAAGGATTTCGCGACGTCGGGATCGGCGAGAAGCGCCGCGCCGCTATCGGTGAATCGATTGCGCCCGCCGGCGAGCACGAAACCCTTGTGCGCGATCCCCAGCGCCTGCTTGGCGTTCTGCTCCACCATCGCGACGGTCACGCCGGTCGCGTTGATGGCGAGGATGCGATCGAAAATCTCGCTCATGAAGAGCGGTGATAGGCCGGCCGTCGGCTCGTCCAGAAGGATCAGCTTGGGATCGATCATCAGCGCGCGACCAACCGCCACCATCTGGCGCTGGCCGCCCGACAACTCGCCCGCCGGCTGGTTTCGCTTGGCCTTCAGCGGCGGGAAGATCTCGTAGACGCGATCGAGAAGGGCAGACACGTCATCCTTGCGGACATAGGCGCCCATTTCCAAGTTCTCGTGCACACTCAATGTCCGAAAGACATTGTGCTCCTGCGGCACGAAGGCCATGCGGAGAGCGCTGAGGCTCTCGGTCGGCCGGTTGGTGATGTCCTGCCCGTCGAAGGTGATGGAGCCGGAGGACACGCGCAGCAGTCCGAAAATGGCCTTGAGAGTCGTGGACTTGCCCGCGCCGTTGGGTCCGACGATGACGCCGATTTCGCCCGCTTCCAGCGAGATATCGACGCCGTTCAGAATGGTGGCCGCGCCATAGCCGGCGACGACACCGCGAACCGAAAGAAGGCTCATGCCGTGGTTCCGGGCAGGCTGGTGGCGTGTCCTGTGGGCGAGCCGCCGAAATAGGCTTCCACCACACGCTCGTCGGCCTGGATCTCGGCGAGCGAGTCTTTCATCATGACCGACCCGGCCGCCATGACGACGACGGGGTCGCAGAGGCGGCCGATCAGGTCCATATCGTGCTCGATGACGAAGAACGTGTAGCCGCGCTCGCGGTTAAGCCGTTCGATATTGCTGGCGAGATCGTTGAGAAGCGTGCGGTTCACGCCGGCGGCGATTTCGTCGAGCAGCACGACCTTGGCATCCACCATCATGGTGCGGCCGAGTTCGACCAGCTTCTTCTGGCCGCCAGAGAGATTGCCGGCCAGCTCGTTCTGCACATGGCCGATCTGGAGAAAGTCCACGACCTCTTCGGCGCGCTCGCGCACGCCGCGCTCGAACTCTCGCACCTTGCGACCGCGAAACCAAGCGTCGAACAGGTTCTCGCCGGGCTGACCCGCCGGCACCATCATCAGGTTTTCCAGAACGGTGAGGCGCGAGAACTCATGGGCGATCTGGAAGGTGCGCAGGAGGCCACGGCCGAAAAGCTGATGCGGCTTCAGGCCCGTGATCTCCCGACCATCCAGAAAGATGGCGCCCGAACTCGGCTCCAGATTGCCGGCCACCATGTTGAACAGGGTCGACTTACCGGCACCGTTCGGCCCGATCAGCCCGGTAATGCTGCCCTTCTCGACGGAAAGACTGCAATCATTGACCGCCACGAAGCCGCCGAAGCGACGGGTGACTTTCTTGACTTCGATCATTGGAGCCATGACGGGTCGCTCCGTTCGGCGGGCGCATGTGATGCGACGATGAAAGGCGAAGCGGCCCCCATACGCGATGCCGGTGATTTGTCAAATCCCGAGCGACCGCGAAAGGACCGGGCGCAGGGCCATTCATTCTTCAACAGACTCTTCTATCTTAAGCGGACGACTTGCATCCTCCGCGAGTCGGGAAGCTCTGGGAAAAGCCTTGTGTTGAAGTCCGGTGTCGCCTCTCATCCCCCTGCCGACCGCGTGCATTTCCGGGAGGCGATGAGCTATTTCGCCGCGCCGGTCTGTCTCGTGACGACGGATGGTCCGGCCGGCCGACGAGGCGTGACGGTGACGTCGGTCTGTTCCGTCTCCGACGAACCGCCGACGGTTCTCTTCTGCTTGAACCAGACCAGTCTGGCGAACACGCGGTTCGACCAGAACGGTGTCTTTGCGGTCAATCTTCTGGCATCCCATAACGAGCCGGTCGCGCGCGCCTTCGCGGGAGAAGGCCAGTTGGAGCTCGAAGCGCGATTTGCCGCAGGGCGTTGGACGCGTCTCGTCACGGATGCGCCCGTTCTCATGGACGCGCTGATCAGCTTCGATTGCCGCGTGATCGACAGCCGCCCGGTTGCTACGCACCGCGTGATCGTCGGCGAGGTTCTGGCCATCGGGGAGCCGACGGCCGGCAACAGCCTTTTGTATCGCGCACGAAGGTATCATAGCCTCTGAAACGGTTCCGCGCGGGCGAAGCTACAGTCATCTGGGAGGATGAAGACCGTGAGTGATCTGCCGGCCCATATCGATGAGACCATCGAACTCCTGGCGGCTGCGGACTATGTGGCAGATCGGTCCTTAGCGACCGTCCTATTTCTGGCGCTCAGGATGGGTCGTCCCTTGTTTCTCGAAGGGGAAGCGGGCGTGGGCAAAACCGAACTGGCCAAGGTTCTGTCCAAGGCGTTGGACCGCCCGCTGATCCGGCTCCAGTGCTATGAAGGTCTCGACCTCTCGTCCGCCGTCTACGAGTGGAACCACGCCGCGCAGATGATCGAAATCCGGCTGCGCGAGGCGGCCGGCGATGCCACAAGCGATGCGCTTCGGGCGGATATTTTCTCCGAACGCTTTCTGATCCGCCGACCCGTCCTCCAGGCGCTCGAAGGCGAAGCGGGCCGCGCGCCGGTTCTGCTCATCGATGAACTCGATCGAACGGACGAAGCCTTCGAAGCCTTTCTGCTTGAGGTTTTGTCCGACCACCAGGTCAGCATTCCCGAATTCGGGACGATCCGGGCGCAGGAGCCGCCGATCGTTATCATCACGACCAACCGCACGCGCGAAATCCACGACGCGCTGAAGCGCCGCTGCCTCTATCACTGGGTCGATTATCCCAGCGCCGAACGGGAACTGTCGATTATCAGGTTGAAGGCACCCGGCGCGAGCGAGGATCTGTCGCGCGAGATCGTCAGCTATGTGCAGAAGCTGCGCGCAGCCGATCTCTTCAAATCGCCGGGCGTGGCCGAGACGATCGACTGGGCCACCGCGCTGACCGAACTCGATGCCATCGCGCTCGATCCGTCGCTGATCTCCGACACGCTCGGCGTTCTCCTGAAATATCAGGACGATATCGCCCGGATCGAGAAGGGCGAAGGCCGCGAAATCTTGAATGCGGTGAAGCGTGAACTGGCGGTCGGCTGACGACATGCCAGCGACGGGCGACTTAGACACCAACCCAAATAACGGTCGCTTCGGGGACAACATCGTCCATTTCGCTCGGGCGCTTCGTCGCGCTGGAATGAAGACCGGACCGTCCGAAACGCTGGACGCGATCGAGGCGCTCCGCCTCGGCGGGATCGGCTCGCGCGAGGATGTCTATTGGGTTCTGCATTCCGTTTTCGTGCATCGGCGCGAGGACAGCGTGGTCTTTGCCGAAGTCTTCGACACGTTCTGGCGGTCGCGCCAGCTGATCGAAAAAATGCTGGCTCTGTTTTCCGGTCGTGCCCCAGCACGGCCGGCCGAGAAGCGGGCGGGGGCGCAACGGGCCGCTGACGCTTTCTCTCAGGAAGCACAGCCCGGAGCTCCGCGTGAGAAGCCCATTCTCGACATCGACGCGCGTTTTTCCATGTCGGGTGACGACGTGCTGCGAACCAAGGATTTCGCGCAGATGACGGCGGCCGAATTGGAGGACGCCAAGCGAGCCGTGCGCCGCATCGCCTTCTCGGGCGACGAACGCCGCACGCGGCGGTTCCGCCCGGCTCCTCATGGCGAGCGGATCGATATGCGCGAAAGCCTGCGCGCCAGCGTGCGAACCGGCGGCGCCTTGCTTCTCCCGAAATGGCGCACCGCGCGAACGCGCCCGCCGCCGCTCGTGGTGCTCGCCGATATTTCCGGCTCCATGAGCCAGTATAGTCGGCTGTTCCTGCATTTCTTTCACGCGATCACAGCGCATCGACGGCGTGTCCATACGTTTCTGTTTGGGACGCGGCTGACCAATATCACGCGCGAACTGACCCGCCGCGACCCGGATGAAGCGGTCGATCGCGCGGCCTCGGCCGTGCGGGACTGGTCCGGCGGAACGCGGATCGGCGAGGCTTTGGAAATCTTCAACAAGGTTTGGTCGCGCCGCGTTCTGCCCGGCGGCGCGACGGTGCTGCTGATCACCGATGGTCTGGAACGCGATCAGACGGAAAGACTGGAAGAGGCGATGGAGCGGCTCCATTTGTCCTCCCGTCGGCTCATCTGGCTGAACCCGCTGCTGCGGTTCGACGGGTTCGAGGCCAAGGCCAAGGGAATGAGGGCGATGCTGCCGCATGTCGATGAGTTTCGACCGGTCCACTCCGTCGCCTCGTTGGATGCGCTCTGCAAGGCACTGACGCAAGACCGGGCGGATCGCGGCCACCTATCGCCGCAGCACTGGTTGCGCTCCGATGCGTTGAACCGCGAGATGGCTTGAGGACGAGACGATGGAAACGCTGCACGCGATGAGCGACGTCCTGCAAATTGCCGAAGACTGGAGCCGTGACGGGCGCGGCGTCGCCTTGGCCACCGTCGTGGAAACCTGGGGCTCGGCGCCGAGACCCGTTGGAAGCCATCTGGTGATCGATGCAGCCGGAGATTTTGCCGGTTCCGTCTCCGGCGGCTGCGTCGAAGGCGCAGTGGTGGCGGAGGCGCTGGACGTGATTGAAACCGGCGCGCCACGCATGCTGGAATTCGGCGTGGCGGACGAAACAGCCTGGCGGGTCGGCCTCTCCTGCGGCGGGCGCATCTGCGTCTATGTCGAGAAGGTGGCCTGATGGATCTCGCGCTTCTGGAAGCTTTGAACGAAGAGCGCCTCGCTCGCCGCGCCTGCATTCTCGTCACGGACCTGACCAGCGGCTCGCAGCGCCTCATTCGCGAAGCCGAGGTCGAAGCGGACGAACTCGCGCCGGACCTTTCCAAAGCGCTTCAAAGTGGAAAATCGGGACGCTTGGGCGGCGACCTCTTCCTGAACGTGCATCTGCCCCCGCCGCGCATCGTCGTGATCGGGGCGGCGCATATATCGCAGGCCCTGGCGCCTATGGCGGAACTCGCCGGGTTCGATCTGGAGATCATCGACCCGCGCACGGCGTTCGCGACGCCCGAGCGCTTCCCTGGCATTCGTCTGCAAGCCGAATGGCCGGAACTCGTCCTGAAGGATCGGCCGCTCGATTCCTATTGCGCGCTGGTGGCGGTGACGCACGATCCCAAGATCGACGATCTCCCCTTGATCGAAGCGATCAAGGCCGGCTGCTTCTATATCGGCGCGCTTGGAAGCCGGAAGACCCATGCCAAACGGCTGGAGCGGCTGGCTGCAGCGGGATTGCCGGACCATAAGACGGCTCGGATCGAAGCGCCCATCGGGCTCGACATCGGCGCTGCGACGCCCGCCGAAATCGCGGTGGCAATCCTCGGCTCGGTTATTTCCGCTTTTCGCAAGCGGAAGATGCACGCCGAGCGGCGCGGCGAAACGGAGGCGTCGTGAAGTTCGGGCCGGTCGAGAGTCGGTCAGCTCAAGGCTGCATTCTCGCCCACGCGACGCAGGTCGGCGGCAGCAAACTGCCCAAGGGGCGGTGTCTGACGTCAGATGATGTGGAGCGTCTTCTGGCGGCCGGGATCGATCGCGTCATCGTCGCACGGCTTGGTCCAGACGATCTGCCCGAAGACGAGGCCGCCGCCACGATTGCCGACGCCCTGGTGAGCGACGAGATCGGCGCGGCGCCGGCCGCCACGGGCCGAGCCAATCTCTTCGCGGGCGAGGCCGGGGTGTTTCTCGCCGATCGCCGTCTCGTGAATGCGATCAACCGCGTTCATCCCGGCATCACGCTCGCGACGCTTGACGATTACACGAGCGTCGAGGCCGGCCGCATGGTTGCGACGGTGAAGATCATTCCGCTGGCCGTGCCGCGTGCCGCAGTCGAGCAGGTCGCCGACTTGCTGGCCGGCGAGGCGGCGTTCCGCCTCGCGCCGTTTCGCGGGCGCGGCGTCGGTTTGGTGCAGACCGTTCTTCCCGGGATGAAGCCCAGCATTCTCGACAAGACAGCCTCCGTCCTGGCCGAACGGTTGAAGCGAACGGGCTCGAATATCCTGCGGGAGGAGCGGGTCGGGCATGACGAAAACGAATTGAGGCGAGCCCTCTCGCAGGCTCACCCGGACGAAGCGATGACAATCGTCTTCGGGGCTTCGGCCGTGATCGACGAGGATGATGTCATCCCGGCTGCGATCCGGCTGGCCGGCGGCCAAGTCGATCACCTCGGTATGCCCGTCGATCCCGGCAATCTCCTGCTGCTGGGGCATCTTGGCGAGCGGATCGTCATCGGCGCACCGGGCTGCGCGCGCAGTCCGCGTGAGAACGGATTCGACTGGGTTCTCGACCGCTTGTTGGCCGATCTTCCAGTCTCGTCGCGGGAGTTGACGGGTCTTGGCGTGGGAGGCCTGCTGATGGAAATCGCCTCGCGCCCGCAGCCTCGGGAGATCAATCGCTTGGAGGCCCGTACCCCGAGGATCGCGATCGTCGTCCTGGCGGCAGGCCGCTCCAGTCGCATGGGCGGGCCGAACAAACTCCTGGCGAGGTTCGATGGTCAGCCGCTCCTTCGCCGCTCCGTGGAAACGGCGCTCGCATGCGGCGCGGTATCGGTCCACGTCGTTCTGGGTCACAGGTCGAGCGAGTTGAGGCGCGCGATCGAGGGGCTGGACGTCGTGCTACACGACAACCCCAATTATGCCGAAGGCCTATCGACCTCGCTCAAGCGCGGCTTCGAAGCGGCTTCCCAGGATGCTGATGGCGTCCTCGTCATGCTTGCGGATCAGCCCCTGCTGACGCCCTCCCATCTCGACACGCTGATCGCAGCCTTCGTACCCTCCGGAGAAGGTTCGATCGTTCTGGCCTGCGACGGAGAGCGACGCGCCAATCCCGTGATCCTGTCGATTGATTTTCGCGAAGACATCGCCAGGCTCGAGGGCGATGTCGGTGCGAGACAGCTCGTGCAGCAGCACCACGACATCGTTCGCGAGATCGACATCGGCCCCGCCGCCTCGTTCGACGTCGATACGCCCGAACTGATGGAGCTAGCGGGAGGCGTTCTCCCCCCGGCTTGATCCATCAGTTCGGCGATGCGCGGGTAATTCGATCCGCCTGAGCCATTCCGTCATGCCGCTTGCGGCTGGCTTCTTTCTGGCAGCGATCCGAGCAGTAGAGAACCTGATCCCAGGTGCGCGCCCAAGCCTTGCGCCAAACCATCGGCTTTTGGCATTCGCGGCAGAGTTTGGAAGGAAGGTCGGATTTCTTTTTCATTTTCGGCATGAGGCGGAGATGGTCTGTCGCTGGAGCGAGACCAGCGCCCTGCGGCAACTTACCTCCATGGTTGGCCTATCGCGTTGCACAAATTTTGTGCCGGCCTTTAAAATAGCCAAACTGCAAGGCTTCGTTAAGCTTGGGGGCGCAGCCTTGTCTCAGGCGCAGTTCAGCGCCGCCTGCGAAAGGATGCGACATGCCGACTGCACGCGTGCCCGACCCGCAATTCCGGAAGATGCTTTCGGGCTTCGGAATGACCTTTGCGGAGATTCTCTACCGGATGCCGGATCATCCGAGCTTCCTGCAAAGTTTCTCCTGGCAGTTCGAGGATATGGCGCCGGACTATCCGCGCCTGCGCCGCTTTCTCGACCACTGGGAGCGGGAAATCGAAGCGAAGATCCATTCGGTTCGCATCTCGCACGAGCGGCTCATCCGCCCGCAGGAAATCCGCCTCATGCGCGAGGTCGGACATCTGCATTGATCACATCAGGCGCAGGCTCTTGAAACTCGTGTGCCCGTTGCGGCCGATGATCAGATGATCGTGGACGGTGATGCCGAGCGGTCGGCATGTGTCCACGATGATCTTGGTCATCTCGATATCGGCATTGGACGGCGACGGGTCGCCTGACGGGTGATTGTGCACGAGCACGAGCGCACAAGCCGAAAGCTCCAGTGCGCGTCGAATGATCTCTCGCGGATAGACTGGGGTATGATCGACCGTGCCGGTCTGCTGCACCTCGTCTGCGATCAGCGCGTTCTTCTTGTCGAGAAAGAGAACGCGAAACTGCTCGCGCGTCTCATGCGCCATCGCCGCATAGCAATAGTCGATAACGGCTGACCAAGACGACAAAACCTCGCGCGAGCGCAGGCCGGAGCGAATGGCGCGCTGAAGGAGAGCGGCGATGATGCGAAGATCCAAGGCAGAGGACCGACCCATTCCGTCCACTTCCTGAAGGAGATGGGTCGGCGCGTTCAACACATCTTCCAGCGTGCCGAAGCGCTGGAGCAATGCCTTGGCGATCGGTTTCACGTCACGTCGCGGAATGGAGCGGAACAGGACGAGTTCCAGAAGCTCGTAGTCGGCGAGCGCCGTCGCGCCAGCGTCCGCGAACCGATCGCGCAGCCGGTCGCGATGCCCGTCATGATGCTTGGGTTCGGGCGCGGGCTTGATGGGCGCGACTGGAATGGGTTCTGCCGTCCGAAGAAGCTCGGTCGGCAGAAAGCCCGAGGCTTCATTCAGTCCCTTGCGATCCTTGCGGGGCGGCACCGGCAGCGAGCTTTCAGGCGGAGATTTCTGCCAGACGCTCGGCCGAGAAGCCCGGCATGTCGAGCCCGGCCGGAGAATAGGTGAAGACCTCGCACCCACCCTCGGTCACCCCGACCGTGTGCTCGTACTGCGCCGTCAAACTGCGGTCGCGCGTCACGGCCGTCCAGCCGTCGGGCAGAACCTTCACATGCGGGCGACCGAGATTGATCATCGGTTCGATCGTAAAGATCATGCCGGGGCGCATCTCCACGCCTTCGCCGCGCCGGCCATAATGCAGGATATTGGGGGAATCGTGGAACAGCTTGCCGACGCCATGGCCACAGAAATCGCGCACGACGGAGCAGCGCTCGCCCTCGGCATAATCCTGAATTGCCGCGCCGATGTCGCCGATATGGCCGCCCGGCTTGACCTCTCGAATGCCCAGAACGAGCGAGCGATAGGTGATTTCGCAAAGCCGCTCGGCCGCGCGCTTCACCTTGCCGACCAGATACATGCGCGAGGAATCGCCGTAGAAGCCATCGACGATGAAGGTCACGTCGATATTCACGATGTCACCTTCGCGCAGCGGCTTGTCGTTCGGAATACCGTGGCACACGACATGATTGATCGAGGTGCAGACGCTTTTCATGTAGCCGCGATAGTTGAGGGTCGCGGGCAGGGCACCGGCATCCATCGCGAACTGAAACACGAAATCGTCGATCGCCTGCGTAGCGACGCCGGGCTTCACGAGATCGGCGAGCTTGTCGAGGCAGGTCGCCGTCAGCAGGCAGGCGCGGCGCATCCCCTCGAATGCTTCGGCTCCGTAAAGGCGGATCGAGCCGGTGTTGCGCAGGGGCTGGGCTTCGGCTTCAAGATAGATGGTCATCGGGCAGCAATTCGATCCAAGACCGCGACAAGGCGGTGTTTTCTGGAGATGTCGCACCGATAGGCCCCGGCTTCAACCCCGCCCGCGCTGTGCGGCAGCGTGGGCGGGCAGAGCGGAACCGGATCGGTTCGTTCAACCTCTGACGTAGCGCCCCGGCGCGTCTTCGATCGGTGTGAGAACGCCGCCGCCCGGCTCGCGCGCCGGCACACGCTCTCCGGCCATCGGCTCAATCCAGACCTGCCAATGCGGCCACCAAGAGCCGGGCGTTTCTTCGGTCGTGTTCCACCAATCCTGAAAGCTCACGTCCCGCGACGGCGCAGCCCCGGTCCAGAAGCGGTATTTCTGCTTGGAAGGCGGATTGACGACGCCGGCGATGTGGCCGGACGCCGCGACCACATAGGTGGATGGTGCGCCGAAGGCGAGGCTTCCCTCATAGACGCTGATCGCGGGCGCGATGTGATCCTCCTTGGTCGCGAGATGGTAGACCGGCAGATCGATGGTCGAAAGGTCGAGACGAACGCCGCCGATCTCCATCTCCTTGCGGGCCAGCCGATTCTCGAAATAGCAGGCGCGCAGATAGAAGAGGTGGTTGGCCTTGGCCATGCGCGTGGCGTCGGCATTCCAGAAAAGAAGGTCGAACGGCGCGGGCTCTTTGCCCTTCAGATAATTGCTGACGACATAGGGCCAGATCAGCTCGCCCGAGCGCAGGAGATTGAAGGTCGCCGCCATGCGCGTACCTTCGAGATAGCCGCGCTCCATGGTCTTTTCGAGCTCGGCTAGTTGCTGCTCGTCCACGAAGACCTTGAGGTCACCCGAATGGCGAAAGTCGATCTGGGTCGTCAGAAAGGTCGCGGAGCGGATGCGCTCGTCGCTGCGCGCCTTGAGATAGGGCAGCGCCGCGCCCAGAAGCGTGCCACCCACGCAATAACCGACGGCATTCACCTCGCTTTCGCCCGTCACCTGCTGAACGGTGTCGAGGCCGAAGACGAGACCTTCCTCGACATAGTTCTGCCAGTCCTTGTCTGCGTGCCGGGCATCCGGATTCACCCAGGAGATCACGAACACGGTATGGCCCTGCTCGACCATCCAGCGGATCAGAGATTTTTCCGCGTTGAGATCGAGAATGTAGAAGCGGTTGATCCAGGGCGGCGAGATCAGGATCGGCCGTTTGAACACCGTCTCGGTGGACGGCGCATATTGGATGATCTGGCACAGTTCGTTTTCCGCGATCACCTTGCCGGGCGTGGTCGCGACGTTCTCTCCGACTTTGAAACTGTTCTCGCAGGACTGGCGCAGCTTCAGGAAGCCTTCGCCGCGCGCCATATCCTCTGCGAACATGCGCATCCCGCGAACGAGATTCTCGCCGTTTTCGGCCATGGTCTCGCGATACAGTTCGGGATTGGTGGCGAGGAAATTGGCGGGCGACAGCGCGTTCACGATGGCGCGGGTGTAGAAGATCGCCTTGTGCCGCGTGTGCGGATCGACCCCTTCGGCATCCTGCGCCAAGCCGTTGGCCCATTCGCTGACGACACCATAACTCTCCCGCAGGAAGGCGAAGAGCGGGTGGCGCTGCCAATCTTCGTCGGCAAAGCGTTTGTCCGGCGCGGGCGGGGCAACCGGCTGGCCCGCCGCGCGAGCCATGGAATTGGCCCAGATGCCCATGAAGCCCGACATCAGCTTGGCCTGGGCCTGAAACGCGCGCTGGTGGTCGCTCAGCCAATAGTCTCCGACCTCCGACAGAGTCGAGACGACGTCCGTGTAGCTAATCGGCCCATCGCGCACTTCGCCCCGTTCGCGCGGCTCCACCCACGCGGCCGCCGCCTTGCCGAGATGTTCGAGCATCCGCGCCGCGTTGCGCGCGAAGGCCTCGGGGTCGCGCACGGCATAGCCTTGGAAACTATCGATCCCGGCTTGGAAGGGGGCGGAGCGTTGGTCGTTCATGAAGTCTCCTCGTCGGTCGGAGATAAGCATGTTTTGGTGATCGTTTCAGCGATTGCCAGCGTTTCCGCTCCGGTTTTCGTCGCGGCATTGCAGCAAGACACGCGATGGAACGGCACCATTCCCAAGGGCGCGTGGTTTAGGTAAAGAGAACGCGGTGTGGAGCGGGAAGCGGTGTATGGCAATGCTACGGTTGAGAATGGCGGCGACGCTCGCCCTTATCGGCGCGCCTCTCTCGGCCTGCCAGCCGCTTTTGCCGCGCGACGACACTCCCACCATTCTTCCGCGTCTGGGCGCTGCGCCGGCCTCCGGCCCCTCGGCCCAGCGGCTCGATGAAAATGGATATCCATTGATCGGCGCATTCCCTAAGGCGGCGGCGCCGCAGGTTTCGAACGAAGAGGTACAGGCGACGCGCAACCGTTTTGCGAATGTCGCCGCGCGCGCCACGCCGCCCAACGACGCCGCCTATCAGCGCCGTGTCGGCGAACTCAGCCAGATCGCGGCGCAGCAGCAGAGCGACGCCGATGCGCGGCTTCGAGCCGCGACCACCGGATCGGCGGCGGACGCCGCCAGCAGCCGGGCGCAGTAGAGCGCCGCCGACCGATCCCACGGTCGATGTGCCCGGCTTCAGCGGACGCTCAAAGCGAGTGAACAGTGACGCGCGCCTCCCCATGGCCCAGCGCGTCCGATCGTCCGTACCGATTCGAAAGCAAATCCCATGACCGAAGAATTCCATAAAGTCCGCCGTCTCCCTCCCTATGTCTTCGAGGAGGTGAACAAGAAGAAGGCGGCCGCTCGCGCGCGCGGCGTCGATATCATCGATCTCGGCATGGGCAACCCGGACCTGCCGACACCGTCCTTCGTGGTCGACAAGCTCTGCGAGGCGATTCGCGATCCGCGCACCCATCGCTATTCCGCCTCCAAGGGCATTGCCGGCCTGCGCCGCGCCCAGGCTGCCTATTATGCGCGCCGCTTCAATGTGAAGCTCAATCCCGACACGCAGATCGTCGCGACGTTGGGCTCCAAGGAAGGCTTCGCCAATATGGCGCAGGCGATCACCGCGCCCGGTGATGTCGTGCTCTGCCCGAACCCCACCTATCCGATCCACGCTTTCGGCTTCCTGATGACGGGCGGAACGATCCGCTCGATTCCGGCGCGTCCCGATGAGGACTTCCTTCGGGCGATCGACCGCGCGGTGCGCCATTCGATCCCCAAGCCTATCGCGATCATCCTGAACTATCCGTCGAACCCGACGGCCTACGAGGCGACGCTGGACTTCTACGCAGAGGTCGTGAAATTCGCCAAAGAGCATGAGATCATCATTCTCTCCGATCTCGCCTATGCCGAAATCTTCTTCGACGGCGCGCCGCCGCCTTCCGTCCTCGAAGTGCCCGGCGCGATGGATGTGACGGTCGAGTTCACCTCCATGTCCAAGACCTTCTCCATGCCGGGCTGGCGCGTGGGGTTTGCCGTGGGCAACGAGCGCCTGATCGCGGCTCTGGCGCGCGTGAAGTCCTATCTCGATTATGGCGCCTTCACGCCGATCCAGGTGGCCGCTACAGCCGCGCTGAACGCCGGCGATGCGGCCATCGAAGAGGTGCGCTCGGTGTATCGCCATCGCCGCAACATTCTGGTCGAATCCTTCGGTCGCGCCGGCTTCCATGTCCCGCCGCCGTCCTCGACCATGTTCGCTTGGGCGCAGATCCCCGAGGCCTACCGGCATATGGGTTCGGTGGAATTCTCGAAAATGCTGATCGAGAAGGCCGATGTTGCGGTCGCTCCAGGTGTCGGCTTCGGGGAATATGGCGACGATTTCGTCCGCATCGCTCTGGTCGAGAACGAGCATCGCATTCGCCAAGCCGCCCGCAACCTGCGACGCTTCCTTGCAACGGAGCAGGATCAGGGCCAAAAGGCCGCAGCCGGCGCGTAACGCGCGACGGCGGCAGCAACCCATTCGCAGAGCTTTGACCCAAGGACATATCATGGATCGCCCGATGCGGCTCGGCATTGCCGGGCTCGGTACGGTCGGCGCCTCGCTCGCCCGGCTGATCGCCTCGAACAAGGATGCCTATGCATTGCGCGCCGGGCGCCCGGTCGAACTCGTCGCGGTCACCGCGCGGGATCGCTCGAAGGATCGTGGCGTCGATCTGTCCGGGGTCCAGTGGTTCGACGATCCGGTCGCTCTGGCGTCTCATGCTGAGATCGACCTGTTCGTGGAACTCGTGGGTGGAGCCGAAGGGGCTGCCTTCGACAGTGTGAAGGCCGCGTTGAACCGTGGCCTTCCGGTCGTCACCGCCAATAAGGCGTTGCTCGCCCATCATGGTGTGCAACTCGCCAAGCTGGCGCAGCGCAAGGGAACGACGATCTTCTTCGAGGCGGCCGCCGCGGGCGGCATCCCCATCATCAAGACGATGCGCGAGGGCCTGCGCGGCAACAAGGTCAGCCGCGTCTATGGCATTCTGAACGGCACCTGCAATTACATGCTGACTCGCATGGAGCGGGAGGGCATCGCGTTCGACGACTGCCTGAAGGACGCGCAGCGTCTGGGCTATGCCGAGGCCGACCCGACTTTTGACATTGGCGGTTTCGACGCGGCCCATAAATTGGCGCTTCTGACCTCGCTCGCCTTCGGCTGCGAAATCGACCTCGATTCGATCTTCATCGAGGGCATCGAGGCGGTGACGACCGAAGATATCGAGGCGGCGGCCGATCTCGGCTATCGCATCAAACTTCTGGCCGTCGCCCAGCGCACGGAATCGGGCATCGAGCAGCGTGTTCATCCGACCATGATCCCGGCGCATTCCGCCTTGGCTCAGGTCGATGGCGTGACGAACGCTGTGGCCGTAGACACCGATCTTCTTGGCTCGATTCTCCTGGTCGGGCCGGGGGCGGGCGGCAATGCGACGGCCTCGGCCGTTCTATCGGATGTTCTGGACGCGGCGCGGGGCGTTTCCATGCCTGCCTTCGGTCTGGAGCCTGCAAGTCTTGCGCCCTACAAGCGGGCCCGGATGCGCGCGCATGAGGGCGGCTATTACATCCGCCTCAGCGTTCTGGATCGTGTCGGTGCTTTTGCCTCGATCGCGCGCCGCATGGCGGAGAACGAGATTTCTCTGGAATCCATCGTCCAGCGCAAGCGAGACGGTGCGGGCGAGCGGGACGCCGCGCCCGTCATCCTGATCACCCATGAGACGACGGAAGCGGCGGTTCGCAAAGCGCTCGATGCCGTCTCGAAGGATGGCCACCTCAAGAGCGAGCCCCGCATGGTTCGTATCGAGGCTTTGGACTAAGAAAAAAGGCAGGAGCGCCTATCATATGTCGGCAACGGAACGCCGAAATATCGGGCCTTAGCTCTCGAGCCGGAGGATGGTAGCGATGTCGGAGCGAGTGGACGAAGACTTGCAGTCGCTCGACCGCGTTCTGTCGATCGAGATCGCGCGTGTGACCGAGCGTGCCGCCGTGGCCGCCGCGACGCTTCGCGGGCGCGGCGACGAGCGCGCGGCCGACCGCGCGGCCGTCGATGCCATGAAGCGCGAATTGGCGGCGCTCGCCATCCAAGGCACGATCGTGGTGGGCGAGGGTGAGAAGGATCAAGTGCCCTCGCTCTATATCGGCGAACAGATCGGCGCCGGCGGCTTCTCGGCCGACGTGGCGCTCGACCCGCTTGAGGGCACGACGCTTTGCGCCAAAAGTCTGCCCGGCGCTCTGACGATCCTCGCCATTGCGCGGCAGGGAAGCCTGATGCACGCGCCCGATGTCTATATGGAGAAGATCGCGGTCGGTCCGGGCTTTCCCGATGGCATTGTCAGTTTGGACCGCAGTCCGGCAGACAATCTCAACGCGCTGGCCGCCGCAAAAGGCGTGTCGGTCGGTCAGATCACGGCCTGTATTCTCGATCGCCCGCGCCACGCGAAGCTAATCGAGTCGATCCGCGAAACCGGCGCAGCGATCCGGCTGATCGGCGACGGGGACATTGCGGGCGTGATCCAAACCACCAGTCCCGCAGAGACCGGCATCGACATCTATATGGGGATTGGCGGCGCACCGGAGGGTGTTCTCGCTGCGGCGGCTTTGGCCTGTATGGGTGGTCAGATGGAAGGTCGTTTGCAACTCAACACCGGCGAAAAGCGCACCCGAGCCGAGAAGCTCGGTCTCGGCGATCCCGACCGCATCTATCGGCTGGCCGATATGGTGCGGGGCGACGTCGTATTTGCCGCAACGGGTGTGACCGACGGTAATCTTCTGGACGGCGTTCGATTCCATCAGGGGCGGATCGAAACGCACACGCTGGTGATGCGGATGCAGACGCGAACGATCCGCGATATTCGCGCGCGCCATTACGAGTTCGAAAAATTCGGGCTTTGACGCAAGGCTCATGGCTTCTGCTCGCAAAAAGCGATGGGGGACCATCATGGCCGAGTCACGCCCACATAGGCAGACATGACCGCCGAGCGCAGAACGTTTCTTCAAGTCGAGCAGTCGGCGTCCGGCCGTCGCTGGGTTCACGCATTGAACCTTCGGGATGAGGCGTCAGCTTCGCGGATTGCGCAGCTTCACGCGATCCCCGATATGGTGGCTCGCGTTCTGGCGGCTCGGCGCGTCGGACCGGACGAGGCGGCGCGCTTTCTGGAGCCCACCATCCGCGACCTTATGCCGGACCCGTCCAGCCTGACGGATATGGACAAGGCGGCTGCGCGGCTGGCCGACGCGATCGCCCGCCGAGAGAAGGTCGCGATCTTCGGCGACTACGACGTGGACGGCGCGGCTTCCTCGGCCTTGCTGGCTCGTTATCTCCAGCATTTCGGCCTCGACCCCATCGTGCGCATTCCCGACCGTCTGACGGAGGGCTACGGGCCGAATCCGAATGCCATGCGGGACCTGATGGACGGTGGCGCGCGGCTGATCGTAACGGTCGACTGCGGTACGGGCAGCTTCGAGGCGCTGGAGGCCGTCGCCGCGCGGCGGGTCGATCTGCTCGTTCTCGACCATCACCAGACGGGCGGCCTGCTTCCGCCCGCCCATGCCATCGTCAATCCGAACCGGCAGGACGATCTTTCGCAGCAGGGGCATCTTTGCGCGGCGGGCGTGGTGTTCGTCACGCTCGCGGCCGTATCGCGCGAACTTCGCCGTCGCGGCTACGATCCGTCCAGCCTGCCGCCCCTCATGGACGATCTCGATCTCGTTGCCCTGGCGACGGTCTGCGACGTCGTGCCGCTGCAAGGATTCAACCGGGCCCTGGTGGTGCGCGGGCTGGCCACCATGCGCCATCTCCGCAAGCCGGGCATCAAGGCTCTCGCTGAAATCGCGCGCCTGTCCGGTCCGATCGACACGTTCCATCTCGGCTTCCTTCTCGGCCCGCGCATCAACGCGGGCGGTCGCATCGGCGAAGCCCATTTGGGCATAAGACTTCTCGTAACGTCGGACGATCTGGAGGCGCGGGCGCTTGCCGAGCAGCTCAACCTCCTGAACGCCGAGCGTCAGGCCATGGAACGCGTGATGCTGGACGAAGCCGAGGCCGAGATTCGAACGGAAATTGGGACGGGTGAGGGGCCCTCGGTCCTGATCGCCGCCCGGGCGAATTGGCATCCGGGGATCGTCGGGCTTCTGGCTGCGCGTCTCAAAGAGCGCTTCTCGCGCCCGGCTTTCGCCATTTCCTTCGACGCGACCGACCGTGGAACGGGATCAGGGCGCTCGATCCCCGGTTTCGATCTCGGGCGCTTCGTGCGGCGCGCGGTCGAGACGGGAATTCTCGTGAAAGGGGGCGGACATGCGATGGCCGCCGGTTTGACGATCGAGCGTGCGCGTCTGGGGGACTTCCGCGCCTTGGCGGAGGAGCAGGCCGGCAAGGTCGTTCCGGACCTGATGGCGAGCGATGTCATTGAGATCGACGCGGCCATGTCCGCCTCGGCGCTGTCGTCCGAGACCTATTCGCTGGTGGAGAAGGCAGGCCCCTATGGCGCCGGTCATGCCGCGCCCATTTTCGCTTTACCGCGACATCGCCTGACCCATGCGTCCTATGTTGGGACAGGTGGTCACATTCGTATGACACTGAAGGCTGCCGATGGTGCGCAGGCGTCCGCCATCGCCTTCCGGGTCGAAGGGACGCCCCTGGGTGAGGCGTTGATGGCGTCACGAGACAGGGCGATCCATGTGGCTGGGACGCTGTCCATGGATCGTTATGGCGGGCGTGAGAAAGTGACGATGCGGGTCGTAGATATGGCTATCCCGTCGGAGTGACACAGGTTCGGAGCCTGATCGACCAACGATCCTCGCTCAGCCCAAAGTGAGCGAACCCATTGCGTGCCTAGTCGGGCGAACGCCGCAAGACACAAACTAGATCATATTACGGAGGCTTGTGGTACGCCCGAGGGGAATCGAACCCCTCTCTCCACCGTGAAAGGGTGGCGTCCTAACCGATAGACGACGGGCGCGGACAAGGGCGTCTATAAGGTGAGTCGCGTGTTATGGCAAGCCATTATTGCACTTCAAAGACGCACCACCGCTCGGTAAGCGGCACACAAAAGGAGCCCGAGCCAAACTCGGAATCACGCTTGAATGGCTTGAGACGGACAGAAGAGTGGTACGCCCGAGGGGAATCGAACCCCTCTCTCCACCGTGAAAGGGTGGCGTCCTAACCGATAGACGACGGGCGCGGACGAGGGTCTCTATAAGGTGAGTCGCGTATTATCGCAAGCCATCATTGCAATTCGAGGACACGCCACCGCTCGAAAAACAACGCTCATAACGAGACCGAGCCAAACTCGGAAGCACGCCTGAATGGCTTGATATGCGAAGAATGTGGTACGCCCGAGGGGAATCGAACCCCTCTCTCCACCGTGAAAGGGTGGCGTCCTAACCGATAGACGACGGGCGCGGACAAGTGTTCCTATGCAAGGAAGGCCGCAGATTCGCAAGCCCTCTTGCGAGTGAAAATCACCCGGTTCGGCGCATGCCTCGGCACGGCCAATTCCAGTCCCGGCGCGGGCCGACATCGATATGGATGGAGGCCGTATGGCAATAGGTCCCGACGCCGCCGCGCACGGGCAGCGCGCGCACGAAGCGAGCCACTTCCTGTCCATTGACGCCCGGCACATGAAGGTCGGCGGCCTTGCATTGCATATGCAACGATGCCTTCGCGCCGTTGACGCGGCGATTATGCGACGGTGAACGGAAGCCTGACGTAATGACCACCTTCTGATGAAAGCGCGTCTCGATCTGCGAGATCAGCGACATCAGATTGGAGTCGAAGCAATTCGTCACGACGTCTTCACGCTGGATCAGAAGGCCACTCGGCGCGAGGCGTGCGATGCCGCTGAGCGAGGCCAGCTGATAGCTGTCTCCGAGATCGTCGATCAGTTCCGAATCCACCGACGCGCGCTGGCCGATTTCGAAGAGGGACTTGGGGTTGACGCCGGGAAGCCCATTGTCGGCCGGGTTCTGCTTGTCGTCGCTTCCCGCCTGATGAATGATGACCCGCTTGCTCTTGGTGCGATCGGCGTTGCGCAAGGGGACCTTGGCCTCGGATTGCGTATAGAGAGATGCGTAAAGAGAATGATCGGCTTCCGGCCCGCCGCTGCGCGGCTGCGAGAAGGCGGTAACGACCGGCGCCGAAAGTGGCGTCAGCAGGCTGCGCGATTTGGCGTCTGCCGGCCGATCGGCGGCCGCCACCTGCATTGGCGCTTGACGATCCGCAGGGGCGGGGGTTGCGATCGATCTGGCGATATCGCCCGACGCCACCTTTCGGAGCGTCTCCGCCTGCTTTTTGGCCGGTTCCACTGGACTGGGCGCTGCCACCTCAGGAGGGCTGGTGACGTCGGGCGTCAACTTTCCATCCGATTGGATGATCGATGCGATGTCCTTGGGTTCGTTCGCCTTCGGGGTATGAGAGAATCCGAAGGCCGATGTTTCATCGACAGCGGACACACATCCCGTCACCAGGGACGAGGCACTCGCGAGGCCCGCGACAATCCAAACGCAACGCGCTTGTCGCCAGTAACTCTTGGTCGTCAATCGCTCGTCCACCCTTTGATGCGTCGCAGAACCGGCGTCTTAAAAAAGAGCGCCGATCCGAGGATCGGCGCGACCGGCCTTGCAAGCGTCTCAAGTTCCCATGCGCCCGCCTGTTCGGCGCAGCTCCTGACATGGAGAAACATTAACACCGAATGAAGCGCGGTGCCACTACTCGGCGCCTCACCAGGAACCTGTGTTCTCCATGCTCGCCCAAGGTTCCTGCGGCGGCTTGCTCGAACCTTTCTGGAGAAGTTCGAACGATATATTGTCGGGCGACTTCACGAAGGCCATGCGCCCGTCGCGCGGCGGCCGATTGATGGTGATGCCCGCATCCATCAAGCGCTGGCACGTTTCGTAGATGTCGTCGACCTCATAGGCGAGATGGCCGAAATTCCGGCCACCGCTATAGGTTTCCGGGTCCCAATTATAGGTCAGTTCCAGAAGCGGGGCGCTCTGAGCGCGACCTGTTTCGACGTCGTCCGCCGCTGCGAGAAAAATCAGTGTGAATCGACCCGCTTCGCTTTCCGATCGCCTGATTTCCACCATGCCCATATGGCGGCAGTAGAAATCGAGAGAGCGATCGATGTCGGTGATCCGAACCATAGTGTGAAGATAGCGCAAGGATTCCCCCGTCGTAATGTGTTCGCGCTATCTGGTGCCCGAAACGATGCCGAAAAGGGTTCGGCGGAATTGTTCCGGTCTCCCATAAAATTTGGTCGGTTTTATTTCGCTCAGCATCCGTTAGCTGCGACTGTGACGTAAGGGGATCGCCCGTCGGGAAAATCGTTAAAATTCGATCAAAAGGATTTCCAAAAGCACTTGATTATCTATTCTCATCAACAGAGGCGGTGTCGAAGGACGATTGGCGGCGAATCGATGTGAGACCAGCGTGTCGCATGCGGTTTGGACAGGGGTGGAAATGCGTGTTGTGTATCGGCAAGCGAAGCGATGGCCCATATGACGGGGCACGCCTGCTCTTGCCCCACCGAAACGACTGACGGTCACGCGGAACTGGCGGAGCCGGCGCAGGTCGTATCCGGTCGCATCAAATGGTTCGATGTCGCGAAAGGGTTCGGGTTCGTCGTGCCCGATGACGGATCGGCGGATATCCTTCTCCATGTAACCTGCCTGCGGAGGGATGGTTATTCTACCGTTCTTGAGGGCGCGACCATCGTCTGTGAGGTTCAGAAAGGGGGACGTGGGCTTCAGGCTTCGCGCGTTGTGTCCATGGATGCGTCGACGGCCGTTTCGTCCGGCACAGCTGGCGCACCGATGCGGACCCATGTTCAAGTCGATCCGTCGAGTGATCTGGAGCTGGCGAGCGTCAAATGGTTCAATCGGACCAAAGGCTACGGCTTCCTCTCACGAGGCGAGGGCACCGAGGACATTTTCGTCCATATGGAAACGCTGCGCCGTTATGGCATGACGGAGCTACGACCCGGCCAGTCGGTGCTTGTCCGATTCGGTCTCGGCTCGAAAGGCTTGATGGCAGCCGAAATCCAACCTCTTGGGCCGACTGCTGACGAACACGGCGGTGAAGAAACATGATGCTACGGACCAAATCGACAGTCGCGGCCCTGGGATTGGCGGCACTGACCATTGCGGGCGTCCTGGCTGTCACCACGCAATCCTCGGGGTCAACCGCAACACTGGTGACTTCGAAAGGGCGCTTTCCGATCGAGGTTGAAGTGGCCGATACCCCGGGTCAGCGCGAAGTCGGCCTCATGAACCGCGAGTCGCTGCCGCATGATACGGGGATGCTGTTCGATTTCGGTCAGACACGCGATGTCGATATGTGGATGAAGAATACGCTGATTCCGCTCGACATGCTGTTTCTGGACGAGACGGGACGGATCGTGCGGATCGGCGCCAATGCCCAGCCTTTGTCCTTGGACCTGATCTCTTCGGGCGGCCCGGTTCGCTACGTGCTTGAGATCAATGGGGGCGCGGCGGCCCGGTATGGAGCGACACGCGGCGACAGGCTGGAACACGCCGTCATCCCGTCCCGAAACTGATCGTTCACACAGCTCTTGGAAAGCTGGAATGAGGCGCGGGCGTCTCTTGACCCGAGCTCATCCGCAGGGCATACCCCAGATCGTTCCAGTCGTTTGGGGCCGTTCGGAGCGTAGCGCAGTCTGGTAGCGCATCTGGTTTGGGACCAGAGGGTCGCAGGTTCGAATCCTGCCGCTCCGACCATGTCTTGAAAGGACTGGTTGGCTCAAGAGGTTGGAGATCGTTTTCATGGTGGCCCGGATTTATCGTCCTGCACGTACGGCGATGCAGTCCGGCAAGGCGAAGACCAAGGAATGGCTGCTCCAATACGAGCCTGCCGCACCGAAGGTCGTTGAGCCTCTGATGGGCTATACATCCTCGTCCGATATGCTGTCGCAGGTCCGTTTGTCCTTCGAAACGAAGGAACAGGCGATTGCCTATGCCGATCGCTACGGTATCGCGTATCGCGTCGAGGAAGAGCACGTGTCGGTTCGTCCGAAAGTGTCCTATTCCGACAATTTCCGCTACGATCGCATCGCGCCCTGGACGCACTGAACCATCGGAGCGCCGCCGACGCGGCGCTCACCGGGCCCCGTAGCTCAGTGGATAGAGCACCGGCCTTCTAAGCCGATGGTCGCAGGTTCGAATCCTGCCGGGGTCGCCATTTTCTTAATGAAATCAGTTGGTTATATGGTGGTTCGCCGGGGTGGTTCGCCAGCCGGTTAGCCAGCCCGCCGCCGAAGCGCCACGACCTTGTTCATGCCCTCCATAGCAAGGCGAATCTGAGCGGCCTCGCGGCTGTAGAGTTCGGCGTGTTCGATGTCGTCGTGGCCGAGAATGTCCATGATCTGCCGGGTGCTCGCATCGCTCTCCGCGAGAATGCGCCCGAGCGTCTTGCGCAGCCCATGGAGCGTGCAGCCCTCGGGCAGCTTGGCCGATCTGGTCCATGTCCGCATCCGCCCGGTGAGGGACTTATCCGAGTAGGGGTTTCCGTGGGCGGTGACGATCACCGTCTCGCCTCGGATCGTGGAGCCGTCCAGCACCTCGGAGAGCATCGGCACGATGGGAATGGTCAGCTGCTTCCCGGTCTTTTTCTGCTCCAGCACAAAGGCGTCGATGCTGACGCTCTCGCCCTTATCGCGAAACGTCAGCGTTTTGCGCTGGTCCCATCGAAGGCGCGTCACGTCGCTACGGCGATTCCCGAGCCAGAGCGCAATTGCGTAGACGAGTCGCGGGTTCGACCCGATCGGCCAGCGCTTCTCGAACTTCTCCATTTCCTCGTCGGTCCAGGCGCGCCGCCCTTTGTATTCGGGGCGCCACTTCATCGCGAGCGTCGGGTCGAAGTCGATCCATTCCTCATCGAGCGCGACGGTCATCATGCGGCGGATCGCGACCATCTGATTCCGCGCAGCGTGGGGCGTATCGGCTTTGTCCGAGAGAAGCGCCTTCATGTGCCTGCGCTTGAAGTCCTCGACACGCTGGTCCTTCCAGAGGTCGGGATGCCCTTCAAGGACCGGCGTCAGCAGGAAGGCTTCCGTCCACCTCGTGTTGTTGTGCTGTGTGGCGGGCTCTAGGCGCTTCCAGTCGGCCGATTGCTTCACCAGCCGCCACGCCGCCCCGAATGTGCGGGGTAGGGCGGCGTTGGGGTGTGTGCGAACCTCGGCCTTGACCGGCTTCCGACCTTCGACGGCTGCCCGATAGGCTTCCTCGAACTCGGGATCGCCGGGCGCGCCTGGAAGAGCGATGGTCTTGCCGCCGCGTCGGAAGCGCCAGCGCTCCTTCTCGTGCCGGTCTCGATATTTGCCCGCGCCGGGATGATCTTCGCTCACTTCACGTCGCCATTTCGGGAGGGGGATTCGTTCAGGATCATTGCTCTTGTCTCCATAACCGCCGTCGCTTAGGTAAGGGAGGGCGCTTATTCGGTCAATAAGCGATGGCGGTTAGGAGGGGTCTTTGACAGAGATAGCGATGGCGGTTAGTCCCAAGCGAATGGGCCGACCGCCGCTAAAAGCCGAAGTGCGAACTGTGAAAACGACCGTTCGAATGACGGAGGATGTCGCGCGCCGGATTGAGGAAATCGTCGGCCCCAATCGGATGGCCGTCTTCATCCGAGAGGCGATCGAAGCAGAGCTGGAGCGCCGCGAACGGCGCCCCGACTGATTATCGGGCAGAGGCGTTCCCGGCCCGCGCCAGGATGGCGTCGATCCTGTTCCCGCCTTCGTCGCGGGCAGGCAGATCGGTGAAGAACATGTCGAGTTCGACGCGATCCCAGATCAGGCGCTTGTCCACGGTCTTCGGCTTTGGCATCCGCCTGTCCGCCACCATCTCATCGAACTTGCTGATCCCGACGCCCACGTAGCGGGCCGCGTCGATGCGATCCATGCCGCGCGGCGGATAGGGGAGATTGTCGCGCTGACGGCTCATGGAAGTTCCTCCCCCTTGTTGCGGCGGGTGGCCGAGGTGATGGGCTCGAACGGCCCGAAATGGTGAGGATGCCGGGACGAGCCCAGCAATTCGCGGACGGACAGGACGAACGGCGCAGCGTGCGGGCGCCGGGCCATCACGTAGCCCTCGACCGGCTCGCACATGACGCGGATCGGGCCGCCGGGTGACATCCAGCGCTTGGGGATTGGCGCGCCGGGCGTGATCGTGTGGACTTTACGGTGGCTCGGATCATTCGCCATCGGACGACGCCTCCGTGACCTTCGCGAGCGCATTGCGGCTCGTCACCATCTGGTAGCCGTCCGAGAACCGGACGCAGCATGAGTTCATCGTGCCGCGCGCGGTCACCGTACAGGTTTGCCCCTTCCGGCCCTGGCGATCCCATCGATAGAGGTAGAGACGTGCGGCGATCACTGCGGCGCCCCCTCGGCCTTCTTCGCGTGCACGGCCTTCCAGACCGCCAGATATTCGTCGCGGGGCAGGCGCTCTCGCATCTCGGCGACGAATAGGGCGCAATCCGTTTCGTGCTGCGCGTTGGCGAGTTCGACGCGCTGCCGCTTCTGCTCGGGCGTCTCTGGCCCGGCAGCGAGCCGTATGGCTTCCCGGCGCTGGTGCTCCTCCCGGCGCATGACCTTGAGGGCACCACGGATCGCCCGGACGACCTCCTTCCGGTGTCTCGCCGCCTGCCTGGCGCGATAGAGCCAATGGAGATCGACGCGACGGCCAACGGCCTTGTAGGCTTCAGCCGAGGTGATCTGCGTTTCGATGCCGGTCACCTCGGCCGACAACTCGTTGATGATGCGCTCGGCATCGCCTTCGCTTGCGATGTCGCGCGCCAGCCGGCCATCCGGCAGCTTGAGGGTGGGGTTGATGTGCTTCAGCACCTCTCGTCCTCCTCGGCCGCCGAGGCGATACCGCGTCGGACCAGTTCTCCGTCGATTGTGCGCTCGATGGTCTGCCACCATGCTTCCGTCTTGGCGTTGTCAGCATCCATCTCAGCTTCAACGGCAACAATCAGGGGTACGCCAGGGAAGGCCGACTGGACCGCTTGGAGTCCGTTTTCTCCTCGTGCGATAGCTTCGGCAGCCACCTTGGTCATTTCGGCCATGATCTGCTTGCGCATGTCGGTCATGCCCATGGCTCCTGCGGATCTTGCTCGTCGTCGTCGCCGAAATCGTCGTGGTCGCGCGTCATCTGCTCGATGCGGCGCTGTGCCTCGCGATCGATCAGGGTCCAGTTCCAGACCTCGGGGAGGTCGTTCAGGGTGAGGCCGTCTCTCATGCGCTGACACCTCGTGCATCGCGCCTGATCTGCGCCGAGAGGCGATCCCCGATGTAGAGTTCGGGGGTGTCATCGTCGGACGCCCAATCGATCTCGCACGTCGCCATCGCAAGGCATTTGACGCCGAGTCCTGCCGCCGTCGTTGCCGGAATGGAGGCGATCTTCTCCACGACATCGCGCCGGACTTCGTAAGCGGCCATGTCGCGCGCAGACGCTTCATCCGACTTGTCGTCCCGTGTTTCGTCCATGACCGCGAGTTCGGCCTTCCAGGCGGTGAGCAATTCATCGCCCAGCCGAAGCAGTTCGGCGTCCGCCAGTTCTGCGGCCGGGGCCGCGATGGGCTGACACTGCGACGCCAGAACGGCAGTTGCCGCTAGAAGGCCGGCAGCCCCGCCTTTACCGAGATGGGAGAGTGCTTCCCGGCGGGTCATCGTGCCTCCTCCAATTTGGCGATGGCGCGATTGACAGAGCCGTGAACGAGAGCCGCCACATGGTGGAGCATGTCCGTCTGCTCCCGGTTCAGCCCGTAGGTGAAGCCTGGTGTGTTGGCATTCAGCTTGAGTTCGCTTTCCAGCAGGTTGATCGCGATAAGCGATTCCGCGCGGGCATAGGCGAGCTGGTCCAAAGCGTCCGAGATCACAGCCTCCGCAATCACTGTTGCGTCTTCGGGCGGTTTGGTGCTACGATTTGTCCTGTTCATAGAAATCTCCATGGTGGGGGATCGCTGGAACCATGGCTCGGAGGGGTTGCCGCCCCTGCCGGGCTTTTTCGTATCGAGCGGTGAGGGAAGCGACCTTGGCATTCCAAGGTCGGGTCGGGCTCAGGCGTTGTGCTGGGAGCGTCCGGCAGCGATGGCGGCTTGCGTCATATCGCGAGCAAAAACCGGCTCGCTGGCGAAGCGCGCTGATACGACCTCCATCAGGAGATGAGCGTTCGGCGCGATGGGCCTTCCTGGGCAGGGCGTGAACAAAAGGAACGGGGTCTGATCGGCGTCGTGCTGATAGCCGTGGCAAATCAGGAGACCGCTGACCTCGAGCCAGATAATGACATCGCTGGCGGCACCAGTCTTGATGGCGGAGATTACAGCTGGCGCGCTCGTCAGATAGTAGCCGCAACTCGCGATCGCACAGACCGCATCATTGAAAAACACTTCATCGTCCGATGCGCGCTTAGCGATGATCTGTATGACATCGAAGGCGCCAGCCTTCGGATTCTCGTCGATTGTGAAATAGATGCTGTCGTTCGTCAGGTTGACAGCAGGGATGACGCCGAGATCGTAAATTAGATTGCACAGCGCCTCGGCTTCGGTGACGAGACGCGTGCCCACGCGGCATTCGGGCTCATCGGTGGCAATGCTGGTCGTGGAGTTGGGTGTGGTGGGTGTGGACATATGGCCTCCGTATCTGCCATCTGAATAAGCCACATCCGCTACAATGCCGTCAACCAAAAAATAAGCCTATAAGGCTACAACCGCTTCAGCGGGGAAGTGTCGGCTTTCGACCAAGACAGCCACAGATCGGATCGGGCCGATATCCTGCGGTGGGTTGTTCATGGCGCGAACGCTAACTTCTCCGTCATTCCGAGGTGGCCCAACGATGCCGATGACCTCCTTTCCATCCTTCAGCCGTAGAAAGCAGATTCGGTCATAGAAGTCTCGGATGACTGAAGGTGGCCAACTCTCGAACCGTAGTAGGTCACCTTTATGAAAAGCTGGCCATAGATAGTTGCTGGAAACCTCAATCCAGAACTCTCTTTCATCGGTTACATCGTTCGGAGAAACCGTTCTAACATGGCGGAACAATCCCTCTTCCATAACTGAGCCGTCATCTCGGGCGTAGCCGTAGACTTCCACTTCGAATGCATCTCCTTCGATGTGGTATAGACTATAGGAAGGCACTTTCAGAGCCTTCGAAATCCGCTCGATCCATTCGAGGGTGAGCTGCATTTCGCCGCGCTCGAGCTTAGAGATCGTGACGAAATGTACATCCAGCAGGTCAGCCAGAGCGCGCTGGCTCACTTTCCTGAGCTTCCGCATCTCACGAATTCGGTTTGTAGCCATGCGCGCCTCGGTAGGCGCGTGTAGCTGATCTTGCTTACACGCGCGCGGTGGGTTATGTAGCCTATTAGACTACTATCCCGAGAGTGTTAAGGATTAGCCATGTTGTCTCCGCGCGAATGGCGGAAGCAGATGAAGCTGCCCCTGGCTGGCGCAGCTTCTCTTGCCGGCGTCACAGGGAAAAACCCAGGGCGAACTTGGCAGCGATGGGAACTCGGCGAGCGCCAGCCTCCGCTGTCGATCATTCTCAAGATCGACGCCCTGAGCGGTGGGCGCGTCTCGACGGCCTCTTGGTTGGCTGCAAAGCAGTCTTTTGAAGCCCGCGCCCGATGACGAGTGCTTCGCTGCCTGCGCAAAACTCTCGCCTTGCCGAGTGCGAAAAGGTCATTGAGAAAGGCCTCTCGACGTTTGTCGATGTCGGAAATGCGCTAGTCGAGATTCGCGACGACAAGCTCTACCGAGAAACGCATCAACGGTTCGAAGACTACTGCCGAGACCGCTGGGACCTCGGCAGGGCGCGAGCTTATCAGCTGATCGACCACGCTCGAACCGTTGCCGCGATCAAGACGGCTTCTGGCGTTTGTCTACCGGCGGTAGACATTTCAGAGCGCGATACCCGCGATATCAAGGCGGACCTGCCTGCCGTCGTGGAGGAAATCAAGGCGAGAGTGGCGGTCGGTGAATTGCCGAGCAAGGCCGCAGCTGATGCGATCCAGGCTAAGCGAGACGAGAAAGCCGAAGAGCGGCGCCAGCGTGAGGCAGAAGCTGCCGAGCGTCTTCGTGTCCGCGAGGAGCAGAAGGCCCAGCTTTCTCCGGATGTTCGTCAGCGCTTGGAGCATCAGCAATCCTATCGCAAGCGGGCGGCCGAGAGTGACGCGCCATCCGTCCATCGCATTGCCGAACTCGAGGACGAGTTGGCGGCATCAAAGGCCGAAATCGAGGCACTGAAGACCGAGCTTGTAACCAAGGGCGAGCGGATTGCAGAGCTATCCCGGCTCGAGGTGATGGAAACGCTGTTCAACGAGGGCGGCTTCGAGGCTGTGATCGCCGCGAAAGACCGCGTTCTGTGGAGCAAAGACGCGATGATCCGCACTCAGGGCGAGAGCTTGGATAAGTGGAAGAACGAATGCCTTAGCCTCCGCAAGCGCCTCAAGGTGGAACAGCCGTCATCGCAGACCATCATCGACATGCAGTCGGGAGAAATCCGCAATGCCTGATCGAGATGGGGGCAAATTCTCCAATGGGGTCCGCTCGTGAGCGGGGAGGGTAAACGAAAAGCTGACGTGACCGGGCGAACCACTGGCCGGTCGAAGGCTCACAAGTCGCTTGTGGACTTGCCCTCAGGCCAATGGCTGTCGCTGCCTCGCGAGATGCTCGAAAGTCCGGCATTCATGGCTCTCAGTATGCCGGGGCTTCGCTGCATCATGAGATTGGTGATCGAGCATCTGGCGCATGGCGGGGCCGAGAACGGCAACCTGAAAGTCACCCACGCTCAGTTCGTCGAGTACGGTGTCGGGCACAACTCAGTGAAACCTGCGTTGATCGAAGCCGAAGCCCTAGGGTTCGTCGAGCTCACCTACCAGGGCGGGCGGTCCTACGGCGACACGAGGATGCCCAGTCGCTATCGACTGACCTTCCCGAACAGTCGGAATATGCCGCAAACGCACGAGTGGTACGCGATCCAGACGCTGACCGAAGCTCGTTCGCGTGTCGCCCGCGCCCGTCTTGAATGGGAGGCACAGCGCCCAAAAAGGGCATCCGCCGCCAACAAGTCCAATCTGCCCACCGGCAAAGTGGGAGCCGCATGAGACACGATCCTCGCTCCCTCAAGTGGGAATGTCCCACTCCCTCAAGTGGGAATGTCTTCACCGTTCCCCACTCCCTGAACAGGGAATCCATACCCACTCCCTCAACTGGGAGTCCTTTCTATATTCTCGGGGGAGGGAAGCGTGAGCGATAGGCACACCGACTTGCCGCTCTTCCGATGGCAGCCCCCAAAGGTCGAGATCATCCCGTTCCCCTGCCGAGCTAGGGTCGGGAAAATCCGCCAAGCCGCCGAACTCGTCCTCGCCAGCCCCACGGAACGAGCCTCCGCCGCGCGGTGGCGTCAGATGACAGACGGCATCGCTCGCCAGATGGAGCGCGCCGGCATCCCAGACGAGACAATCCAAGCCGAGCTTCAAATCTTCACCCACGCCGTCAACGCCGAGGTTATTCGGCGCTCGCGCGGTCAACGAACCTACAATCCCGAAGGAGGCGAAATCGCATGACGCGCCGGAAGATCGACGCCAGCAACATGACCGAACTTCGCACCATCGCATGTGACGCGATGAAGCGGATGATGGAGCGCCTTCGGGCGCTGCCGGAGGACGAATTCCAAGCCGTGAAGGCCATTAACGAGGCCGACCGTGAAGCGCTTCCCGGCCCTCTGGCTGAGGTGGACTTCATCGCCGGGGCCATCGACGCTGTGGAGCGCGGTCGCCAGGGAGATGCAGCGTGAAGACGACACGACGCGGTTTCTTCGGCGGGATGGCAGGGGCTGCTGTGGCGGGGCCATCTCTGGTCAAGCAGGCGGCCGCGCAGGCTCTGTCCGGCGGTGGTCTGGCTCAGTCCGCCGGGTTCGCCAGCGGCATCGGCTACAACACTGCCGTCAATCAGATTGGGGCCATAGGCGTCTCGGCGAGCCATCTCGATTACTTGCGCTCCCGCATCAAGGCGTTGCGCGGTCTGACAGCGGACGAGCGCCGCGAAGAGATCCAACGCATGGGGCTCGATCTGGACCTGTCGGAGGTGGCGACGCTGCGCTCGGTCAGCGACCGGCACAAGATGCCGATGCTCGCCGAGCGGCGGTTCGAGCGCCAGCGAGAGCAGGAGCTATCGCGGCTGGTGAAGGAGCTTCTGCATTGGGAGAAGCAGGCATGAAGGCGACATGGATGTGCTTCCCGATCGGCGGGGCAATCGGATGGTGCGCGTTCGCGGCGGCGGGCTTCGCATTCCCGGCGTTCGATAGCGTGTCGTTCCTTGCTGGGATCGCGACTGGCGGGCTGTCGGCAGGCGTCGGCTTGATCATGGGGAGGGCGGCATGAAGTGGTACGTCGTGAAGACCAACCCTCGCTGTGAGGATCGGGCGGCGCTGTCGATCGCTCGGGCCGGCTTCGGGGTCTACCTACCGACGTTCAAGAAGGAGTTCCGCCACGCGAAGGCGAAGCGCTGGATCAGCCGCCGCTATCCCGTGTTCGTGGGGTATTTGTTCGCCGAACTCGACGACGGCAGCGAGGCGCATTTCGGCAATGTGCGACGGTGTGACGGGGTGAAGGACTTCCTCGGCAAGTCGGCGGCGGGAAACTGGATCGCGGACATCCCTCAGAGCGACGTAGAGGCCATCCGGGCATCGGTCACCTCGGGCGCCTTCGACCAGCTGCGACCGCTAGCGGAGCGCCTGAAGAAGGGCGACCGGGTGATGATCGACATGGGCGCGATGATCGGCCAGCACGCGGAAGTCACGGAAGTTGGGAAGGCTCGCGCGTCCGTTCTGGTCGAGATGTTCGGAAGCCGACACGTTGCATCCGTGCCGATTGACTGTCTGAAGACAGCAGCTTAGATTGCGGTTGCGCAATGCGTCCGACTGACTGGAGCTTTTGAGTTGCCGGCGGGACGATGGGGAGGGTTCCGCCTCCCCAATGGTTTGCATGGGCGTTTTTGCGATATGCCTTTTCGCTATGACCCAAATGCTGGGTAAACAGCTTTGAAAAAGTACGAAAGCGCGGCGCAAATAAACGTGCCCTTGAACGCAAAATTAAAAATCTGATTCCACTGCCGCCGGTGGGTATTCTGCTTTATCTCGTACGCGTTGAGCCCTTTGAATAGCTCCTTCGGTCCCCCTATAGCGGTGACCAGCGCGCAAATGACCGTCATGAAATCCAAGTAGGCGGTCAGATTGTTGAGAGTGTTGGTGCTCATTACTCTCCAATCCCTTCAAATTGCTAATATAACGCGGTCCTGTCTGCGACAAACGCCGACGCGTAGAGTTGGGCGCACACCCTAACGGTATTAAGCGGGCGTGAAGGTTTTTTCCTCATTCTGAGGGCTGCTGAACGTGCGACACGGTGAACCTGCCTGCCGTAGCCTTGCTGGGCGGTAAGCGCAAATGTGGGGGAAATGGCAGTCCCCACCACGTTCGGAAATGATGGGCGCCCTCTGCCCAAGGGCGCCCGTCACTCCCAGACTTGTAAGGGCCGTATGTGCCATCTGAGCGTCGGACCTCGCTCACGTAGAGAACGAATGTTTGCCTTATCAGTCCGCCGAAAGCTCACAATCAGTAATTCAGATTGTTGGCGAACGTATTTGACCGCCATCGAAAACGGCCGGCTGTGCTCAACAGACCAATAGAGGAATAAGAAAGAAGGTTTCTTCTTGTTCTCCAGTATGATTTCTCCCCTCTCCACCACATCGCTCATCAGTAATAGATCGGTGAAGCAAAGGTCAGGGTGTCGCTCTAGTATGTGGCGGATCGAATGGTTCGACAGGTAGATAATGGGATGCTTGACCGCAGTTCTATCCGCAATCTCTATCGGAAGATGCCCTATCTGCAGCATATCCCGATGACCCAAAAATAGCTGCTGCAGGTGACTGAGTTCTACGCCCATGCACCTTAGGAATCAGGCCGTTTCCAATGAGTCAATCGGGCCGGGACAGGATACTTCTATCATTGAAGCGCCTGGACGATGGCCTGATTCTTCAAGTGATTCTAAGTATTGAAAAATCTGGCGGTCCGGTAAGATCCGATAGGCGAAGTCGACCGATTGACGTTCGATTCGTGACAATTAGCCTTCGGGTGGAGCCGTAAGACGGAACACAGCTTCGAACGGTTGGCCGTCGTCGCTGGTGCCCTTGCACCTGATGCGTTTGTGTCCAGCTTTGTAGTTCCCGTATCGGCAGCTGCCTGTTGCAGCGAATTCTTTGGTCGCACCTCCTGCCGAGAAGATTACCTTATCGATCGCGAACAGGTCGGTGTCGGGTGTGGGATTTGGCCGATCCATCCCAGAGAAGGTGATGATGCTCCCGCGCTTGAACACGAAGTAGAAGCCTGTTCGACCATTGTCATAGGTCGAGTTCATGAGCTTGGTGTCGCATTCCTTCGTCATGTTGTTCCGGCCGAGAACGAACTTCTCACAGACGCCCTTTCCGAAAGCCATCTGCTGCGCTTCAGCGCTAGGGGCCGATAGTGCCAAAGCGGTGGCGACGAGGAAGAGCTTCAGTTGCATCGGTCAGCCTCACAGATAAGGAGGCCTAGCCTATCCACGCGCATAGGTGGTGGGCAAGGGCCTGCATAGGATGCCTTATGGGTCGCCCATCGGAGTACACAGAAACGCTTGCCGACATGATATGCGAGCGTATCGCGAATGGTGAAAGCCTCCGTGCGATTTGCCGGGACGATGGGATGCCTGCTCAGTCGACCATCTTCAAATGGCTGGGCGAGCGAGACGAGTTTTCGAAGCAATACGCCCGCGCGCGCGAAGCCCAGGCTGAGGTTCTGTTCGACGAGATCCTGCACATCGCCGACACGCCCATGGAAGGCGTCAAGACAAAGACGATCGGTGACAAGACCGAGACGCAGACGGGCGACATGATCGAGCATCGCCGGCTTCAGGTGGATGCCCGCAAATGGATGCTCGGGAAGATGCAGCCGAAGAAGTACGGCGAGAAGCTGGCTCTGACCGGTGCGGATGGCGGCGCGATCGAACACGTCGTATCGGCCAAGGGAATGACCGACGATGAACTTGCACGTATCGCCAGCGGAGGCGGCGAGGGAGCTTCTGAGGCGTAGGCGAGCCCGCGAAAGCCTGATCGGCTTCAGCCAGGCGATCGAGATTCCCGGTAAGCCGATCGAAGACGACGAGGACGACGACCAGTTCGTCAGCCCAGCCGCGATCGAGACGGGCGTTGCAGACCATCACCGGTTGCTGATGCGGGCCTTCGAGCGCTGCGTCGACACGCGCCACGGTCGGCTCATGATCTTCATGCCTCCTGGTTCAGCCAAAAGCACCTATGCCAGCGTGGTCGGCCCGACCTGGGCGATGGCGCGTCGACCCGGCATGAAGGTGATCGCCGCGAGCTACGGTTCGGATCTGTCTCGCAAGCTCGGGCGCCGCTGCCGCTCCATCGTGAAGCAGCCGGGCTTTGCCGGCCTCTACGCCACGGGGCTGTCGAGCGAGAGCGCGGCGGCCAACGAATGGGCCATGACGAACGGCTCGGAGTACATGGGCGGCGGCATCCTGTCGGGTATCACCGGCAACCGCGCCCATCTCGTGGTGATCGACGACCCGGTGAAGGGCCGCGAGGCCGCCGACAGCCCGACGATCCGCAAGAAGACGATCGAAGCCTATCAGGACGACATCAAGACGCGCCTCGTGCCTGGCGGCTCCATCGTCCTGATCCAGACGCGCTGGCATGAAGAGGATTTGGCGGGATCGATCCTGCCCGAGGGATACGACGGCCAGTCCGGCGCCATCATGTGCCGCGACGGACAGGTCTGGGAGGTGATCTGCCTCGCGGCCAAGGCGGAACGGGACGACGACCCGCTCGGCCGGAAGGTCGGCGACTATCTCTGGCCCGAGTGGTTCGACCGGGAGCATTGGGCGCAGTTCGAGCGAGTGCCGCGCACATGGGCGTCGCTCTACCAGCAGCGGCCGGCGCCTGATGCGGGCGACATCTTCAAGCGGGAATGGCTCCAGTTCTACGACGAGCTTCCCGCCGGCTGCCGCTTCTACGGCGGTTCGGACTATGCGGTCAGCGAGGACGGCGACTGGACGGTCCACGTCGTCGTGGCGATCGACCGGGACGGCAATCTCTACGTTCATGACCTCTGGCGAGGGAAGGGCGAGCCGGACATCTGGGTCGACCAGCTTCTCGACCTCGTGGAGGTGCACAACCCGCTCGGTTGGGCTGAAGAGCTCGGCCAGATCTCGCGCTCGGTCGGCCCGTACCTTCGGACCCGGATGCGTGAGCGCAAGGTGTTCTTCGCTCGTGAGCAGATCGCATCGACCGAGGACAAGGTGGCTCGCGCCCGTTCGCTGCAAGGTCAGATGGCCAGCGGCAAGGTGTTCCTCCGACGCGGTGCCGCCTGGCTCGCCGATCTCGTGTCCGAGTTCATGGTGTTCCCCAACGGGCGGCATGACGACCAAGTGGACGCGATCACGAAGGCCACGCAGCTGCTGGACCGGATGCGCGCCAAGCTCGCGCCGAAGGCCACCGAAGACAAGAACCCCTACCTCGCGAAGAACGCCTTCGCGCTCAAGACGCCCAAGGAACGCCTGTGACCACAGAAGCCGAACCGACCGGCCCAGAAGGCATCTCGCCCGAGCGCTGGAACACGCGCATCAGCGAGGCGGCCAACGTCGAGCGCGAATGGCGCGACAAGGGCAAGGAAGTCGTCGACATCTACCGGGCCGAGAAGACGGCAGACGGATCGGCCGGGCGCGGGCGGTTCAACATGCTCTTCGCCAATACGTCGATCCTCTTCCCGAGCGTCTATCAGCAGCCGCCGCAGCCTGACGTGCGTCGACGCTTCCAGCGGCCCGACGATCTGGCCGATGCGGCGTCCGGCGTTCTGCAGGGTGCGCTCACCGCCGCATTCGACGAAGCCAACCTGGACGCGGAAATCCGCCGCGCCGTGCAGGAGGTGCTTCTGCCAGGACGCGGCACGATCCGCGTTCGCTGGCTGCCGACGCTCAAGCCGCAGCCGGTCATCGGTGCCGATGGTCAGCCCCTCATGGGCGAGGACGGCAAGCCGCAGACCGAAGAGCGCAAGGTCTGGGAGGTGCTGGACTACGATCACATCTATTGGGAGGACTTCGCGCAGGAGCCCGCGCGGCGCTGGAAGGAATGCCAGTGGGTGGCCTTCCGGCACTACCTGACGAAGGCGGAACTCAAGGCCGAGTTCGGCGACAATGCTGAGATCGCGAAGAAGCTCAGCGATGACGCTTGGGTGCGCGGCACGTTCATTCACGCCCCGGCCGAAGAGAAGACGCCATCCTCGAAGGCGATCAACGCGGCCGAGCCTCGCGTCATGGTCTGGGAATGCTGGGACAAGGGCCAGCGCTCCATCGACTGGATCGTGCCGGGCCAGAACCCGACGCTTCTTCGCTCCGACGAGGACAGCCTCGACCTCAAGGGCTTCTTCCCGTGCCCCGAGCCGATGCTGAGCATCTGGACGACCAAGAACATGGTCCCGGTGCCCGAATACGAAATCTGGCGCGATCTGGCCGCCGAGGTGGCGCGCATCACCGAGCGCATCGACGCCATCATGAAGCGCATGAAGGTGCGCGGCCTCTACAACGGCTCGATCGAGGAACTGGCCGAGGCGCTGGACGGCCCTGACGGCAAGATGGTGGCGGTGGCCGGCGTCGATATGGCTTCGGCCATGAACCAGAACGTCTGGATGATCCCGCTCGACATGCTCGCGAGCGCGGCGGTCGCGCTCTACAACGCGCGGGAGCAGGCCAAGCAGGCTCTTTACGAGGTGTCCGGCATCTCCGACGTGCTGCGCGGGGCCTCGAACCCGAACGAAACGGCGACCGCACAGCGCATCAAGGGCAACTTCGGCACTCTGCGCATCGACGACCGGCGGCGCGCGCTGTCGGCCTTCCTGCGCGATCTGACGCGCATCTCAGCGGAGATACTGGCTTCGAAATTCTCCGCCCCGACCCTCTCGCTCATGTCGGGGCGCGAGGTAACGCCGGAACTGGAGGCCTATCTACGGAACGAGTCGCAGCTGATGTGCCTCGTGGATATCGAGACCGACAGCACTGTGGCGGCCGATCAGGCGAGTGAGCAGGAAGCGGCCCAGGCTCTCGTCGCGGCGATCGGCGGCTTGATACAGACCTTCGGCCCCCTGGTTCAGGATGGCACGATCCCGAAGCAGTTCCTCGTCGAGATGCTGAAGATGATCCTGAAGCCGTTCAAGGGCTCGCGCGACGTGCTCGACATGATCGGGCAGGCCGCGCAGATGGCCGAGCAGCAGCCCGAACAGCCTCCGCCGCTCGATCCGAAGGTGGAAGCCATGAAGGCCAAGCTGGAACTCGACGGCAAGAAGGGCGAGCAGGAGATGCAGATCCGGCAGGAAGAACACGCCTTCGACATGCAGGAGCGCGCCGACAACATGAAGATGCGTCAGATGGAGTTCCGCGCCGACATGGAGCAGCGCGGCATCGAAGCCGAGCAGAACCGCCGCGAGCGTCTATTCGGGGTGCCTGCATGACCACCTACGTCATTCGCGACGGCAAGCTCGTCGAGAAAGCCAAGGCCCTCCAGTCGGACGGGCCTTTTTTCATGCGCGACATCGAACCCTACGAGAGCCCGATCACGGGCCTGACCATCACGTCGCGTTCGCACCGCCGCGAGGAAATGAAGCGTCACGATTGTATCGACGCAAGAGACCTCAAAGGCGAACTCCGAGCCAATGGCACGAGACATCGAGGCTGACATGAGCAACACGACCGACGCCGGCACCGATACGGGCGCCGAGAACGACATCACCGTCGATAGCGCGCTGACCGAGGCCTTCGCCGAAGTTCGAGCGAGCCAGGACGCGAACACGGAAGGTCAGCCGGCGCGCGATGGCGCTGCCGCTGATGCCTCCAATCCCATTTCCAGCGAGACGCCCGCCGCCGGTGCCGAACAGGCCAACGCGACGCCCGATCACTGGTCGAACGAAGAGCAGGCCGCCTTTGACGCGCTGCCGCCCGAGACGAAATCGCTCGTCGAGAAGCGGATCGCGGCCATCGAAGCGGATTACACGAAGAAGACGGAAGGCAGCGCCGAGGCGATCAAGCTCGCCGACGAGGTGCGCGCGGTCGTCGATCCCGGTTTGCAGAGCCGGCTCGAAGCCAGCGGCATGTCGATCGGGCAGGGGGTCGCCTACCTTGCCAATCTGGAGCGTTTCGCCAGCGAGAAGCCGGCGGAATATCTCGCGTTCGTCGCTCGGCACGTTCAGGGCATGGGCGTCGATGTGGCGAAGGTGCTGGGGCTCGGCGGTCAGCCGCAGAGCGAGGCCCAGCCCGGCGACGACGGGTTCACCGACCCGACCATCTCGCGCCTGGAAGAGCGCCTGAACCGCTACGAGCAGTCGCAGGTCGAACAGACGCGGCAGCGCGTTCTGAACGACGCCGGCCAGCAGATCGCAGCCTTCCGCGATGCCAAAGACCCCTCCGGCAATCCTCTGCGCCCGCATCTCGCGGACGTGGAAAACGACATGGCGGCGCTGATCCGCGCCAACCCGAAGATGACGCTCGAAGAGGCTTATGAGCGCTCGACCTGGAGCAATCCGGCGGTGCGCACGAAGCTTCAGGAAGCGGAGCGGGCGGCAGCGGCGCAGAAGGCCAGGGACGAGGCCGCCGATGCGCAGAAGGCGCGGCGCGGCAACATTCGGCCCGGCTCTCGCAACATGGCTCCTTCGCAGGCCGTGGACAGCATCGACGATGCCGTCTCGCAGGCCTTTGCCGAAATCAACCGATAAAGGAACAGGACAATGGCGGCTCTCAGTGCCGACGTTCGCGCCCAGCTCGTGGCGCTGACCATCTCGAAATACAAGCGCAAGTTCTACGACAACATCACCGGCTCCAACATGCTGTTGGCCACGCTGGAGAAGAAGGGCAAGATCACGTCCGTCGACGGCGGCGTGGACATCCGTGGCCAGATCATCATGGATACCGAGCTTTTCGCTTGGTACGAGGGCACGGACACCCTGACCCGCGCGCAGAAGAAGACGATCGGCGACGCGGCCTATTCGCCGGCCCAGGCGGTCGCCTCGATCACCCTGACGGGCGAGGAAACGGCGAAAAACAATGGCGAAGCCGCAATCAAGAAGCTGATGCGCGGCAAGGTCATGAACGCCGAGAACACTCTGAAGACGCAGATCACCAACGCGACCTATCGCGACGGCTCTGTGGCGAAGTCGTTCGTCGGCCTCGACGCCATCGTGGCCCAGGACCCGACGACCGGCACCGTGGGCGGCGTGAACGCGGCGACGAATGCGTGGTGGCGGAACAAGGTCATCACCGTGACGCTGACCGGCGCGGCCAACGCCGACGAGCGCTATCGCCGCCTGAAGCAGGGCATGAACACGCTCTACCGCAAGGCGTCGATGGGCACCGAGAAGCCCGACCTGATCACGCTCGACGACGAGACGTTCGGCGTGTTCGAGGACGGCCTTCAGGAGAACGCACGCTATCAGGACGCTTCGGCGGCCAAGCTCGGGTTCGACGCCTACAAGTTCAAGTCGGCGTCCGTAGTGAGCGAGTCCGATGGTTCGGCGCACCCGACTAACGGCGGCTTCATGCTGAACACGGACTATCTGAACCTCGAATATTACGAGGGACGCGGCTTCGAACCGCTCGATCTGCCCGAGTCCACGCCGGACCTCGACGCGGTGACGAAGCATATCGCCTTCATGGGCGCGCTCACCTGCTACAATCGCAGCCGGCAGGCGCGCCTCATCATCGTCCGCTAAGCCGGGCGATCCGAACCGAACACAGCCGCTGCGGGGCAACTCGCGGCGGCTTTTTCGTGCCCCTCCCACAAAGGCCAAGGCCCATGACCCCGAAATTCTACGACCGCGCGATGGACACCGGCACTGTCGGCGAGGACGGCAAGCCCGTCTATCGCATGGCGACCTACATGCTGTTGCAGGTGGACGCGAACAACACCGTCGATCGAGAAATCCGCGACGAGGACAAGGACCGCTTTCCTGCCGAATATGCGATTTACGAGCGCACGAAGCAGCCCGACGCCGATGGTTTCCCGCTGGCCGCTTGGCCGGGCGTGAACGCGGCCGAGCGCCAGGGCCTCGCCGATCGCGGCATCTTCACTGTCGAGAAGCTGGCCGAAACGAACATGGCCAAGGCGCCCGCCGACATGCGCGAGGCGCAGGCGCGCGCGAAGGACTTCCTTCAGAAGACCAGCGAGGACGGCCCAAAGCTCGCCGCGCGCATCGCCGAGCTCGAAGACGAGAACGCGGGCCTGAAGGAGCAGATCGAGGACATGAAGTCGGCGATCGAAGACCTGAAGGCGGAAGCTGCCAAGCCGAAGAAGTAAGCCGCCATGGCGACCGTCCTCGACCTCGTAAAAGCATCGGCGATCCGGCTCGTGCAGCCGGTGCCGAGCGCCGCGATGAGCAGCACCGATCCGCACGTCGCGCAGATCCTCGCCGCCATGGTGACATCGGCCGACGAACTGCTGGGCCGGTATCCGCTCAAGCGCCAGCTGTTCGGCGGCTTGTGGCTCCGGGACAAGGACGGTCGCAGCCTCTCGGCCCCGAACGCCGACACCGACACCGTTCTGATCGACGAGACGCTGATGCGGTCCTCGATCATTTGGCGCTGGCGCTACACGAACGGCTACGACTACGCGGAAGAGTTCCGGGCCGCCGAAGAGCGCCTGTCCATCCTCGCGAACGATTATACGAAGGCGCAGCGCGGGGGCTCGATCCAGGGATGAGGCAGCCGCTTCTGAACCGCGCGCGCCCCGGTCTGGCCCGCAACGTCACGATCGACATTCCCGCACCGTTCGGCGGCATCAACGGCGTGGATGGCCTTGCCGGCGGCGCGCCTCCGACCGACGCCATCGACCTCGTGAACTGGATGGCCGTGGAAGGCGCGCTGGAGACCCGGCCGGGCCACCGGATCGCGCTCGATCTCGAAACGGCCAAGCCGGTCGGCTTCCTCGAAGCCTTCGACGACGGCGACGTGCAGTCGATCGCAGCCTCGAACGGCAAGCTGTTCCGCTTGGCCGGCTTGCCCCTTACGAAAACCGAACTAGGGACCGGCCTCGGCTCCGACCGCTGGTCCTTCGCCATCATGAACCGCCGCATGTTCCTCGTGAACGGCGAGACGGCACCGCGCGCGGTCTACCAGGGCGCTCTCGTGACGCCGACCTTCCAGAAAAAGAGCGACGAGACGGCCGACCTCGACCTCACGAAGCTGTTCCGCGTCCGCGCCCATGCCAAGCGCCTGTTCTTCGCGCAGAAGGGGTCGGCCCGGTTCTGGTACACCGCCGCGCCCGGAAATATTCAGGGCGACCTTCAAAGCTTCGACCTGTCGGGCGTCGGCAACCGGGGCGGGACCATTGTGGACATCGCCACCATCACGCCGGACGGCGCGCGCGAGGGCGACGACGACGCGATCGTTTTCTTCATGTCGAGCGGCGACGCGATCATGTATCGCGGCTCGAACCCGAGCGATGCGGCTTTCTGGACCCGCGTGGGCGTGTTCACGTCGGCAAGGCCTATCGCCTCGCTCACCTACGGCGCGGACGTTCTGACGGCCTCTGTGGACGGCTACGGTGAGCTTTCTCGTCTCCTGCCGTCCGGCCGCTCGCCGATCGCGGGCTTCGGCGCCAAGCTCGGGCCGCTCGCCACGCGCTCGACGGCGCGCTTCGGCGCGAACGAAGGGTGGCAGATCACCTATGACGCCCGCCGCCGGCTGATCCTCGTGCATGTGCCGCAGACGCCGCGCTTTTGCGAGCAGCATGTCATGAACGCTGCGACCGGCGCGTGGACGCGCTGGACGGACCTGCCGGCCACGGTCTGGGGACTAATCGGCGACGCGCTCGCCTTCGGCACTCGTGACGGCAAGATCGCGGTGATGGAAGGTGCGAACGACAACGGCAAGCCCATCGTCGCGACCGGCCAGCCGACATGGCAGCAACTGGGCGCGGCAGGCCGCGTGAAGAAGATCAACGGCGTCCGGCCCATCGTCATCACGCGCGGGACGCCCTCGATCAGCACCGTCCTGGCGGCAGACTTCCGCGCGCCGGCCTATTCCGCCCCGGAGACCATTCCCATCCCGGCCGATGTCGGGGTTTGGGACAAGGGTGTCTGGGACAAGTCCGTCTGGGGCGGCGCCGAGCGCGTCACCAGTCTGCGGCAGGCCGGCGGCGTGTCGGGCAATTACATCGCGGCGGGCCTGCGCGCCGACACCATCACGGACCCGCTCCGGTGGGTCTCCATGTCGCTCCAGGCCGAAATCGGGGGCGCGGCGTGACCTATCGAATCCTCTTCGGTGAAAGTGATCTCGTGTCGCGCTGGATCGCGGCCCAGATCAAGGACGCACCGGACCTGACGGGAGCCGTGGCGTTCGGAGCGGTGCGCGAGGACATGCTGATCGGCGGCATCGCCTTCACCGAGCATCGCGGAACCGAGGTGCGCGTCACCATCGCCGGCTATGGCTCTTGGTTGACGCGCCGCCTTCTGCGCGCCGGGTGCGCCTACGCCTTCGAAGACCTCGGATGCCGGCGCATGACGGCGATCATCAAACGAACGAACCGGGCCTCGCGCACGGTCTGCGAGCGCATCGGCTTCAAGCTCGAAGGCACTCACCGGCAGGCCTACGAGGACGGCGGAACGGCGCTCTCCTACGGGATGGTGCGCGACGAATGCAAATGGCTGAAGGGGTCTGATCGTGGGTAAGAAGTCGCAGCCGCAGGCACCCGATCCGGCACAGACCATCGCCGCGCAGTCGGCCGCCAACAAGGATGCGGTGCGAGAAAGCGCCAAGGCCAACGCCGTCGATCAGTATTCTCCTTGGGGGTCGACGACCTACCAGAAGAACGCCGAGGGAATGCCGACCTCGCAGACGATCAGCCTGTCGGACCAAGGGCAGCGGATCTACAACGGGCAGCAGAACATCGCCGAAGGGCTGACGCAGAAGGCCGGCGAACTGGCGGGGCGCATTCCGACCGGGCCGATGGACGTTTCCAACCTGCCGGCGCGCGTCACAGCCGTTGGCAGTGGGCCGCAGATGGGCGGCGTCTCGGCCGCTGGCGCCGACCCCTCGTCGCTCGGCCTGACGACGGGCGTCAACGTGCCTTCGCTCCAGATGGCCGTCGCCTCGCGTTCCGGCGAGCTTCAGCGCGACATCAACTCGCGCACGGGCGAGGTGTCGAACCTCGGGATGCAGGACTATGGCGCGGCCACGAAGGCGACGCAGGACGCCACCTTTGGAAAGGCGCAATCCCTTCTGAAGCCGGGTCAGGATTTGGAGCGCTCGCGGCTCGAACAGTCGCTTTCCGATCGTGGCATTCCGCTCGACAGCGCGGCCGGTCGCGCAGAACTGACCCGTATGGCGCAGTCGCAGAGCGAAGCGAACAACCGCTCGGCCTATGACGCCGTGGCCGCCGGCAGCGCCGAGCAGTCCCGCCTCTTTGGTCTTGATGCCACGCGGACGCAGATCAACAATTCTGCCGCTGGCCAGCGCTTCGGCCAGGATTTGAACGCGGGCCAGTTCCGCAACGACGCGACCGATCGCGCCTTCGGGCAGGATCTATCGTCTGGCACGTTCGCCAACAATGCCGCTGGACAGCTGTTCGGCATGAACATGCAGAACGCAGCCTTGAACAACAGCGCGCGCGGACAGGCCTTCGATCAGGCGATCGGCTCCCAGGGCTTCAACAACAACACCGCGCAGCAGGGCTTCCAGAACCAGCTGACCGGCGCGAACTTCCAGAACGACCAACGCTCAGCGGCGCTGCAGGAAGCGCTCGCGCTTCGCAATCAGGACTTCAACGAGGCGTCGGCCCTGCTTCAGGGTGCGCCGGTCATGGGCACGCCGTCCTTCATGAACACGCCGACCTATTCCATGCAGCCTGTGGACGCTGCCGGCATATACCAGCAGGATTATGCGAACCGTGTTCAGCAGTCGCAGGCGCGGCAGGCCAACGGCAACGCGGCCATGTCGGGGCTCTTCGGTCTTGGCAAAGCGGCCATGATGTTCTCCGACCGCCGTTTGAAGACGGATGTTCAGCGTGTCGGCACCGGCTGGCGCGGTCTGCCCCTCTACCTGTTCCGCTACCTCGCCGGCGGCACGCACCATGTCGGCGTCATGGCGCAGGACGTGTTCGCCGTCGCGCCCGAGGCGGTTCATGCGATCGGCCGCTACCTCGCCGTCGATTATCGCGCCCTTTCGCAGATGGAGCCCGCCTGATGGCCTACGACAGCAACGAGGTTCAGGCCTACATCCGCGACGCGGCGCGGCGTCGAAACATCGACCCGAACACGGCTCTGCGTGTCTTCAAGCAGGAGAGCTCGTTCAACCCGCTCGCGCAGAACATCTCGAACAAGGAAGAGAGCTACGGCGTCACGCAGCTGAATGCGAAGGGCGGCCTCGGCGCGGTGGCGCTCCAGAAGGGCATCAATATTCGCGATCCGAACACCTGGCGCCAGCAGATCGATTTCAGCCTCGATACCGTGGCGAAAGACGGCTGGCGGCAGTGGTACGGAGCGCGCGATGTGGGGATCGGGCGATGGGACGGCATCAATGGTCGCACGGCGGGCGGTGGCCAAACGTCGCCTCTGGTCGACGCCGTGGCGGCGCGGAATAGCGGAGCCGACACGCTGGCTGGCGGTGCTGCGAATGATCAGCTTCAGGGCGGCCAGCCCGCCGCGCCGAGCGTGAACATCTCCTTGCCGTCCGAACGGAAGATGAAGGCGGCCGAGAGCGTTCTTGAGAACACCGGCAAGAATATCTCGCACCCGTTGCAGCTGGTCGGTGACCTCGCGCAGACCTGGGCGGCTACGCGTGAACTGAACTCTGGCGACAAGCAGGAGGCGTCGGCGCTTCAGCAGTCGCTCGCTGGCCTTGATCCGCAATATCAGATGGCGGGTCAGCTTCTCGGCGGGCGCGACGGCGCGGCGAAAGCGATCCTGGCGTCTCGCGAGGAAGCGTCAGCGAAGGCGAACCGCGAAGAGGCGCGATCGGATCGTCTGGCCGCACAAGGCTACCAGCGGGACCAAGACAAGCTCCAGAACGACCGCGCCGACCGCAGCCTCGCGCTTCAGGAGGAAGTTGTGCGCCGAAAGGGCGAGGGCTTCCGCACCCTGACGCCGGACGAGGTGAAGCAGCGCGGCCTTCCTCCCGGCTCATATCAAGTCGGATCGGACGGCAAGATCGACGAAATAGGCAAGAGCGGCCAGACGATCAACGTCAACGGCACCTCCAGCGAGTTCCGCAAAAAGGCCGACGAGCGCATGGTGAAGCGCTTCGGCGACATCGCAGAAGGCCAGACCGCCGCGGCGAACACCGTCCAGACGATCCCGGTCATGCGCGATCTTCTCGCGCAGGCTCCGACCGGGCCGCTGGCTGGCCGACTGGCCGAGCGCTTCCCCGGCTTCTCGACGGCCGGCGACGCCTTCCAGGCGACCGTGAACCAGATCGCGCCGACACTGCGCATTCCCGGCTCAGGCGCCATGTCTGATCGCGACATGGATGTGCTGATGGGCTCGTTCCCGCGTCTGCGGAATGACCCGAACGCCAATGGCCTGATCATGGGCCTGTTCGAGAAGAAGGCACAGCTGAACCTCCAGCGCTCCGATATCGCGAACAAGGCGCTGCGCGGCGAGATCGATCCGGCCGAAGCCGACCGCCAGCTTTCCACGCTCGATCAGACGCCGCTTCTCGACGAGAACATGCGGGCCTCGCTGACCGGCAAGGCTCCGCAGCAGCCAACCTCCCAAGACGGCGTTCCGCTCGGTGGCCTCGTGCCCGGTTCCGACGCCGGCAAGAGCGAAGCCGCTCCGGTGCGCCGCGCGCGCAATCCGCAGACCGGCCAAGTGTTGGAACTGCGCAATGGACAGTGGGTGCCCGCACAATGAACGGCCTTCCTCAGCTTCCTCCGGGGTTCGTGCTGGACGACGAGCCGGCGCCGATCGGTGCCATGCCGCCGCTGCCGCCCGGCTTCGAGCTTGAGCCCGACCAGCCGCAGACCTTCGGCGGCGCGGCCATGAACGCCACAGCCGGCGTGAACGAAGCGCTCTATGGGGCGCTCGGCGCGCCTGTTGACCTCGTGCGCGGCGGCATGAACCTCGCCACACGCGGCATCAACGCCGTGGCCGGCACTGACATTCCTCAGATCCCCGAAGACAGCTTCGGCGGCTCGCGCTCGATCGCGAACGCCATGGGCGCGATCCGGCCGGAACTCGACCCGGCGAACACCAAGGCCGAGACCTCGAACGACCGCATCGCGCGCGGCGTGGGGCAGGGTGTGGGCGGTGCAGTCCTGCCTGCCGGCGCTGTGGGTGCGGCGAAGCGGGCCGGTGTCGCGGTGTCGCCGCTCGTCGAAGCCATGGCGGGCCGCTCGGGCAGCGTCGGTGCTGTCTCGGCCGATGCCGTTGCAGGCGGCGCGGCGGGCGCTGGCTCGGCCACGGCGCAGGAGTTCACCAGCGACAAGTTTGACCCGCTGTCGGGCTTGGCAGGCGGCATTGTGGGTGGTGGCCTTGGTGCGGTCGCCACGGGCATTCCCGTGCTGACCCGCGCGGTTGCTGAGGCGACGGGCAACTTCACCGCACCGATGCGCCAAGCGGGCCGCGAACGGCTGGCCGGCGAGCGTCTAGTCGATGCGGCGAGCGATCCGCGCGCTGCGATGCGCAAGCTCGACGAAGTGCAGGCTCCGCTCGTGCCAGGCTCCAACCCGACGACGTTCCAGGCGACGGGCGACATGGGCCTTGGCGCGCTCGAACGCGAGGCACAGACGCGCTCGCCCGCCGACTTCATGCAGCGCCGGGCCGACCAGAACACCGCGCGCCGCGAGGCGCTGGAAGGCATCCAGCCGGACGGCGCACCGGAACAGGTCTCCCGCGTCCTGCGCGATCAGTTCAAGGCGCTGGACGCCGAGACGGCGAAGGCGGTGGATGACGCGCGGACTTGGGAAGAGGGCGCGCGCCGCTCGCTCGGCTCGGGCCAGCGGCCGGAAGACGCAGGCGACGCCGCGCGTCAGAGCCTTCAGCGTAACCGCGACGCGGCCATGGAGCGAGAGAACCGCCTTTGGGGTGCGGTCGACCCTGACGGCACCCTCGGCCTCCCGCCCCAGGACACGAAGCGCGTCGCACAGGAAATCGTCGCCGATCTTCCGAAGCTGGCCAAGCCGCCGAGCTCTGAAGAATCCGCGATCTATTCGGTGATCGGCGACGTGGGCGACGTGGTGTCGTTCAAGGAACTCAGCGCCTATCGCTCCCGCGTGTCGCAGGCTATCGCCGATGAGCGCGCTCGTAGCGGCAAGTCGCCCGCCTGGGCTCGACTGGTGCAGCTTCGCGGTGCTATCGAAAGCGATCTGGAGAACGCCGTCTCGCGCAAGGTGCTTGTCGAAGAGCAGGCCGTGGCAGCGGGCCAGATGCGCGAGGAAGACACGCTTCTCGCCAACATGAAGAAGCAGCAGGAGCAATGGTACGCTGAGCGCGCCGAAGCGTCGTCCGGGAATGGTGGTGGTGCGACTGTTGGCGGACGTGGAACCGGCCGACCACCTGCCGCTGTTGGCATATCTGGAGCAGCAGGCGAAACTTCGCAGCGACTTGGGCCAACTTCGGGCGATCCGCGACTATCGCAAGATGCTGGACGAGGAAGCGGCCAAAACAGCGGGCTGACTGCGGCCGACATCCGCGCGAAGAAGCCCAACGATCCATTCTTTGTGCGCTCGGGCGACAATCAGTCGTTCGTTCCCGTCGCGCCCGGCAAGCCTGATCTTGGGACAGCCCCGAACCTGCGCGGCGGAGGCGATCTGCCGATCCGCGTTCGGCGTGGCGATTTCACGAAGCACATCGCGTCACCCGTGCACTATTCCGACGCGGAAATCCTGGGCTATTCCGACCCATGGGAGATGCTGACGGACATCTCAGGCACATGGACCGAGATGCGTCGCGGCGACAAAGGCCGCATTCTGCTGGTGAAGCCGGCGCCCGAGTTGAACGGTGTCGCAGCGGTCGAACTCGCCAAGGTGGACGGGGCCGACTACTGGCGCGTCGTCACGGCGGGCCGGCGTCGAGAGGATCAACTGGGGGATCGGCTTGCGGTCAGGGAGCGGACCCCCGATGGTCGTTCCGGTAACGACCTTCCACTTGTGCGCCGTCCTACAGAGACCGGACAGGAACAGCACTTCGCGCGGGCCGCAAGCAGTCCTGATAATAGCGCGCCGGGTGCGCCCGAACAAGGTTTCCGCCCGTTCGATGCCGAAGCGAAAGGCCGTCTGGACACGGCGACAGAGGCGACCCGCCAGCGCGCGGCGACCTTCGACAACCGCCAGCTTGGGCCGCTGCTTGCACGCCCTGCCGACCATTCGCCCTACAACGTCGAAAGCGCTCGCGTGGCGGCCCGTGTCTTCCAGCCGGGAGCGAGCGGTTTCGAACGTGTCCAGCAGTACCGTGGCGCAGCCGGGCCGGAAGGCATGGCCGCAATCGAAGCCTACGCCGTGGACAGCCTCCGCAAGGCGGCGATCGACCGCGACACGGGCCAGATCAACCCGGCGAAGCTGGAAAGCTGGCGTCGAAGCCATGCCGACGCGCTGCGAGCCTTTCCCGAGCTCGACATCAAGATCGGTACGGCTGGTGACGCGGCGCGAGCGGTGGAGCAGGCCGCGACCGCCCGCAAGGCAGCGCTCGACGAGACGCAGCGTGGCGCGCTCGGCCGCCTGATCGGGGTGGAAGACCCGGAGAGCGTCCGCAACATCGTCGGCGGGCTCTTCTCGCGCCAGGACGCGGCCGAGCAGCTGGCGACGCTCCGTCGTCGTGTGGGTGGCGACAAGGACGCCCAGCAGGGCCTTCGGAAGGCTGTCGCAGACCATGTGATGACGCGGTTCGTCTCGAACACCGAGGCGGCGACCAGCGGCCGGGAGCTTCTGCGCGCCGACCAGCTTCAGACCTTCGTGAAGACGAACCGAAACGCCCTGCGCGCCGTGTTCACCGAGCCCGAGGTGAATGTGTTGGAGGCGGTTGCGGCCGATCTCCAGCGGGCGAACCGCTCGAACGCTTCGGTGAAGATCCCGAACCAGTCGAACACGGCGCAGGACCAGCGCTCCATCCTGCAGAACGTCATGAATGCCGGCCTGGAGAACTGGACGACGGTGGCGGGTGGCACGGCAGGCGCGGCGGTCGCAGGTGCACCGGGCGCTCTGGCAGGCGGCGGGCTCGCGGCGCTCTTCAACGCCATGCGGCTGAACGGCATCAACTCGGTGGACGAGCTCGTGCGCGATGCGCTCCTGAACCCGGAGCGAGCCCGCTTCCTTATGGCGAAGGTGCCGACCGATCAGAGGCAGGCCGATTTCATGTTCGGTGCGCTCGCGCGGCGTTACGTGAAGGCGGCGACGGTCGGCGCGGCGGTCGATCCGAAGGACGAGAAACCGAAGCGTGGGCCGGTCGCGCTCCCACCTTGGATGACCCAAGCCGAGCCGCCGTCCGCGCTCCAGCGCGCGCTGGCCGAGCGCTGAACGGCCCATCTCATTCGTCTCTCAGGCTCGCTTCGGCGGGCCTTTTTCATGGAGGCAGCATTGCCGTTCCAAGACAATCAGTTCCAGCGAACGCAGAACTTCACCCGCGACCGTGACCTCGGCCCGCCCGAGAGTACGATCGAGGCCGAAAAGGTGGATGACGAACTCGACAATCTGGCCAATGGTCTGACGGCGGTGAAGACCGCGCTATCGGACCTGAAGACCAGCGTCGAAAGTGGGCAGGGCGCGGCCTACTCGAAGGCCCAGAGCGACGAGCGGTTCGTGAAGGCGGCAACGGCTCTGTCCGACATCGGCGCGCTGGCGAAGGCAGGCGACAAGACGACCGGCGCCATCTCGCTCGGCGGCAAGCCCGGCGCGGCGAAGGGCACAGTCACGGGTGGCACGGTGACGTTCGACTATGCCGATGGGAATGTGCAGTCCGTGACGGTGGCGGGCGCTGTGACCTTCGACTTCGCCAACCTGCCCGAAATCGGCGGGACGCTTCAGATCAATATCGCCATCACGTCTGGCTCGATCACCATCAATGGCACGACATGGTGGGAGTTGGGCGGCGGGTCCAAGTCCACGAATTTCGCCGATCTCGGCGTCACGCTGCTGACCGGCCGCCCGTATCGAATGGTGATCGAGATGGTGGCCGGCTATCGCACGGGCATCCTCCAATGATCTCGACGCACGACATGGCCCTTCGCCAGGGCAACACCTTTCGGCGTCGCTTCCGCTTCCGTGGCCTGTCGGGCGACGTGCTCAACCTGACCGGATCCGTCATCGCCTTCTCGGCCGGCACGGGCTGCAACCGCATCCAGTTCGAGACCGGCCGCGATGCGGGGCTGACGATGACGCCGCTCTTGGGTGAAGTGGAACTGCTTCTGACGGCACCGCAGACGCGCGAGATGACGGTTGGCATCGTGCCTTACGAAATCGAACGCCGCATCTTGGACGAGCGCACCGGGCAATGGGACGAAACCACGATCCTGACGGGCTTCATCGTGGTCGAGCGGGGTATCAATGATGAGCGGTGACATCGAGACGGTCGAAATCCTCGTCGCGGGCATTCAAGGACCAATCGGGCCGCCCCCGCGCCACACCTGGGACGGCTCGCTCCTGTCCTTCGAGCGTCCGAACGGCACCTTCGCGCCCGGCGTCGATCTTCTCGGCCCGCGCGGCTTCTCGGCCTATCAGGTGGCCGTCGCAAACGGGTTCGTCGGCACGGAAGCACAGTGGCTCGCAAGCCTCGTGGCGGGCCGCGTCATCAGCCGGTTCGAGGTGTCTTCCGGGGGCGATCTGCTGATCCACTATTCCGATGGGACGGTCCAGAACGCGGGCGCGCTGCCGCAAGCCGTCGTCTCAGACGCGAAATGGTCAGGCTCGCCGCTGTCCATCGCGAACGGCGGCACGTCCTCGAACACTGCCACAGGCGCACGTCAGTCCCTTGGCCTCGGCGCTTTGGCGACCAAGGGCAGCGTCAACGATGGCGACTGGAGCGGTGCCGACCTCTCGGTCGCGAACGGCGGGACCGGGGCGAGCACTGCTGCGACGGCTCGGTCCAATCTCGGACTCGGCAGCGTCGATAACACGGCCGACAGCGCCAAGCCGGTCTCCACGGCGCAGCAGGCGGCCATCGAGGCGGCGCGCGACACGCGGATCGCGAAGGCCGGCGACCGCATGGAAGGCTCGCTATCCAGCCGCGTCTTCCCGCACGGGAGCAAGGGCAGCGTGACGGAAGTGTTCCGCTATTCGGACGGCAACACGCATTCCGTCACCGTAGCGGGCGCCTTGGTCATCGACCCGACCGGGCTCGCGGAGGGCGACGTGATGCAGGTCAACGTCCTCTATCAGTCCGGCTCGATAGCGGTCTCAGGCACCACGCAATGGGAGCTTGGGGGCGGGGCAAAATCGTCGAACCTCGCCGATCTCGGTGTCACGCTCACCGCGAACGCTGCCTATCGCATCGTCTTTGAAGTCGTCGCCGGGGTGCGGACGGGAGTGTTCCAATGAGCCTGATGTCATCGAAGAAGCTGCTGATGCAGGGTGCGCGGAAGCTGCGGCCTCAGGACGTTTTTTCTACCACGCTTTGGACGGGAACAGGGCAGGCGGGGCAAACTGTCAATCTCGGGATCGCGCCCGCCCTATTGTGGGACAAGATACGAGATACTGTTCAGAGCGATCATTATCTGACGGACAAAGTGCGTGGCTTCGACAAGCGTCTGAAGTCAAATTTAACAGATGCTGAAGGCGGTAGTGGATCGTCTGTAGCTGGCTCAACCTATACGCCGGTCATGACAGCGAGTGGACGAACATCGGTGGCTTGGTCATTCCGCCGCGCCAAGAAGTTCTTCGATATCGTCACCTACACGGGAAACGGCCAATCTGGACGGCAGATACCGCATGGTCTTGAGGCTGAACCGGGGATGATCGTCGTTAAACGGCGGGACGACGCTTCCGGTTGGGCCTGCCGTGTCTTCGCGGGACAAAATCTGCATTTTCTACTCAACAGTAGCGCAGCCGGCGGCACGTCCACCAGTGATGCGCCTGTTGTGGAAGGGCAGATATATTCGCCAACAAGTACTACGTTCACGGTCGGACCCGGAGCTACAAGTCAGAGAAACGTCAATGCTGCCGGCGCCGCCTATGTCGCCTACATCTTCGCGAAAAACCCCGACCTGATCGACTTTGGCAGCTATGTCGGAAACGGCTCTTCGAACGGCCCAGCTGTCACATGTGGCAAGGGTTGGAAGCCGCAATGGTTGATGGTCAAGCGCACCGATAGCGCGGGCGATTGGTATATCCTCGACACGGCCAGAGGCCCATCCAACCCGCTCGGGAACCCGCTTGCCGCAAACCTCGCAGATGCTGAGTTCAACGGCGCATCCTCCTACGGCGTGAACTTCACAGCCTCTGGTTTCCAGCCCTATGGAACGTCCGTCAACGTGTCGGGCGGCACCTTTGTCTACATGGCCATCAGGAGCCCCACATGACCGTCGCCGCCTACCGCAACCGCGTGTCCGGCCGCTATCCCGTTACGCTGGAAGAGGTGCGCCAGTCTGCCGGCGCGCTGTTTGGCGACGAGCCGCCCGTCGAAGTGCTGGAAGAACTCGGCCTCGATCCGGTCGAAGCCCTGGAGCCGCCCACCTACGATCCGACCACGCACATGCTGACCGAAGGCGATCCGGTGCTCTCGGGCGGTGTCTGGCGTCAGACATGGGCCGTCGTCGCGCTTCCGCTCCCGCCCGTGCCGGAAGAGGTCTCCCGTCGTCAGGCGAAGCGTGCGCTGTCCGACGCGGGCCATCTGACAGCAGCCAATGCGGCCATCGAAGCAATCCCGGGCAAGGCTGGCGATGACGCGCGGATTGATTGGGCCGACGCCGGATATTTCCGCCGCGACAACCCGCTCATCCTTGGCATCGGCTCCGCGCTCGGCCTGACCGAAGCGCAGATCGACGACCTGTTCCGAGCCGCCGCCGCGATCTGAAATCCCCTCACAATTTGAAGCCCACATGGCCGCCGCGAGCGGCCTTTTTCATGCCTGGAGAACCCTATGGCCCTCGAAACCGTAGACATCGGCCTCGACCAGACCTGGCGCCTCATCTCGAACGCTGCGAGCGGCCCGTTCCGCGCGACGGTGCGCTCGGGCGCGGCGCTCTTCTCGATCGGCGACAGCGCGCCCGCAGCGGACTCGCTGCCCGGCCTGCCGTCGTCCTCGCTCAACTTCGACACACTCGCCGCGAAGGTCTGGGCTCGTGGCGCGGGCGTTGGCGCGGTGGTGTCTGTCCTGCGCACGGTGGACGCCAGCAACCCGGCGATCACGACCCTGCCGGCTCTGACACTCTCGGCCTCGTCCTTCGCTTCGACGCTCGCAGCCGGCGCCGATATCGCGACGATCGGTGGGCGCGTGTCGGGCGACAAGATCGAGAGCATCAGCCCGAACGATGGGCGGATCGTGCTGTCGTCTGACGGAACCAAGCTTGTGCGCGGCCTGACGGCGACGACGGACGCGCCGATCAAGGTGGAAATCGTCCGCTCGCATCCGCTGGCGCCCAACACCCCGCAGCGCCAAACTTTCACGCTCATGGTCGCTGTGCCGGCGCTCGCCATCTCGGGAACGCCCGGCACGGTTCGCGCGAGCTATCATTTCCACTTCCTGCCGACCGTCACGGGTGGCTCGGGCGACAAAAGTTTCACGCTCACCGGCAAGCTGCCTGATGGCCTGTCGTTCTCGTCGCAGTCCGGCACGATCTATGGCCGCCCGCTGACCGGCGGGCAGAGCTTCAGCGGGTCGATCGGGGTGTCCGATGGTACCGGCGCGGCCAGCCTGCCGGTATCGTTCACCGTTGCCGCGCGAGGGGACGGGCAAACGCGCCTCGTCAACACCGTCCTGGGTGGCCTGATCTGCAACAACGTGCTGCCGACCTCCGGCAGCAAGACGCGGTTCAAGGGCCGTCGCGCCTACCCGTTCGGCCTCTTCACGCCGCCGTCCATCCAGCCGACCTTCTGCCCGTGGTGGACTAACGGCACCTATGCGCAACGCGAGGTCGCCGCCGCGCAGGACATCACCATCACCAAGGCGTCGGTGGTCTACAACGGCGTGTCGGTGCCCGTGACCTACAATGGGTCGCGCACCTTCACGATCCCGGCCGGGGTGGCCGAGTTCTCCTGCGATCCGATCCCGCCGACGGCGTTCGGCGTGTCGCAGTTCGCCCCGCGTTCGTTCGTTGAATACCGCCACCTGTTCGATCTCGTGGCCGGTCAGAGCGCGCCCTATTGCGATTACTCGACCGACTTCAATCAGTCCTGGCGCGGCACCACGAGCGATCTCGGGGACGACGTGGACGCGACCGGCCCGATGACGGTCTCTAACACGCCGGACGCGCTCAACATCTTCTTCCCGTCCATGATGCTGGGTGTGCTCCCCGTCGGCGCCACGTCGCTCGGTCTCCTGGGCGACAGCATTTTCCGCCAGCAGAACGACACGGGCGGCCTTGGTCGTGCCGGCGGCGGCTACACCAAGCGCGCCGCCTATGCCGAGGGCATCCCGTTCGTCACGATGGCGGTGGGCGGGCGTACGGCCGAACAGACCGCCAACTCTCCGAAACTCCTGTCATTGCTGGAGGCCGGGCGCTTCACCGACATTCACATCGGGCTCGGAACCAACGAGCTCGCCGGCTCCCGCGATCTGTCGCTCATCATGGCCGACAACCGTGCGATCTGGGCTTCGGCTCGCAAGGGCGGGGTGCGGAAGATCATCCAGAGCAACATCCAGCCGCGCACGACGGACAACGCGTTCAAGTGCACGGATCTCGCCAATCAGGTTCCCGTCGCCGGGTTCGAGGCCGGCGGTCGCCGCGACCAGTTCAACACGGCACTGGCGGCCGAGCGCGGCGTCAACGGTGGCCCGGATGTCATCTTCGATTTCGCCAGCTATTGCGCTGACCCGGTGAACCCGAGCCTCTGGCGTGTCCCGGCCTTCACCGCCACGGTAACGGCCGATGTCGTTGCTGGGGCGACAAATGTTCAAATGAGTGCGGCCCCTAACAGTCTCGACAACCTGGTGTTTGAACCCGGCAACGCCAGCAACGTGGACATCGGCGGGCAAGGTGGCCCACGTGTCGCGTCCGTCTCGGGGTCGGCTTCGCCCTACACTGTGTCGTTCGTGCCAAGCACGACGAACCCGTGGAATGGCTCGGCCGATGGCGCGCTCGGTACGCCCGGCAAGGCGCATCTGGCGGGGACTGCCGTCAAGGCGACACTCGGCACGGACGGGACTCACGCGGCAACTGGAACGCACTACCCTGCGGGTGGTGATCTTCGGTCCATCTATCGCGACCTTTCATCCCCGCAACGCGGCAACATCGCGGATGTTCACAGCTTCAACAGCCGTCTGGCCTTCAACAACGGGGTGATCCAAGCCAGCGTCGCGGTCCTGGAGAACAGCGCCGACATCATCACGATGATCTCGCCGCCGTGGGACTGCAAATGTCCGCGCTTCTGGTTCGGCGGGTTCTACGGCAAAACCGGAACCGGCGAGACAGCGGTCGGCAACGATGTGAACTACGAACTCGCGCTCATCGAGATCAACGACGTGAAATACACGCTCCCGTCGGGCGGGTCTGAGGCCTTTGTCGTTCCGAACGGCGGGTTCAAGGGCACGGACATCAACGAGATCAAGATCCCGGCCAACTCCACCGTGCGGGTAGGCTGGGCGCTCAACGTCGCGCCGGGCGGGTCGTATCCTTCGACGGCAGGCATCCGCGTACCTGCGTCGGTGTTCGCTACCGCTTCCGGCCGGGGCGACGCAGGGTCGGCCAATGCCACCTCCCGCAAGTCGTTTTTGCAGACCAACACCACAGGCACGGCCGCTGCGACGCGGGACAACGCCATCGTCGGTGCTCCGGTGGCGATCACCTGCCTACCGGACGGAGCCGCAGCGATTGCCGCAGCTAAGTCAGCTGTCGTTCTTGGAGACAGCATCGGCTGGATGCAAAATGACTTCCAGGCGGGCTTCGGCATCACAAGCGCCGATTTCGCGACGCAGGGCTATGTCAATCGCGGCCTCAGCCGCCCGACGAAGGGACGCATCCCGTTCACGAACCTCTGTGTGCCGGGCTCGCGCTTCCGCGATCTGACGCTCAGTGGCGGCGGCGGGGAGGCGGGAACGGCAGGCTTCGCTATGCGCAAGGCGTTGCTGGAGGCGGCGGGCTATCCGTTCTCGACGCGGTTGGTTCAGATGGGCATCAACACTGTCTCCAATGACGCGGCGGCGCTGACCCTCACTAAGGCGGCGGAGGCGTTTGCCTTTGTGGCGACCCTCGGCGGCAACGGGCGGAAGACCCTCGCGACGACGCTGACGCCTCAGACGGTGCAACTCAACGACACCAACTGGACCAGCGCCAATGAAGCCAGCCAGACTCGCGCCTCAGATGGCGGCCATGCCGCCTATGACGACTGGATCATGGGCAGGCCGTTCAATGTGGATGGCGTGATCGACGTTCGGCCCGCATTCGAGGGGCCAGCCGGAGCGCGCAAGTGGGGGGTGCCGGCGAACAATTCCGGCACTCTCTCGGCTGATGTGGCCGTGGGTGCGAACTCCATGACGCTCAGCTTCAAGCCGACTGAAGGTGACACGCTCGTGATTGACGCTGGTATCTCGGCCAGCGTCGAGACGTTCATCGTGACGACCGTCTCGGGGTCGGCCGCGCCTTTCACTGTGGGGCGCAAGGGTACGTTCACAAAGGCGCACACGACGGGCGCAGCGGTGGCCGGCACTTACACCTCCGATGGCACCCACACCTCGCGGCAAAGCTCTGTCGCAGGCGCCATCTTCTTAGACGCCAGTAAATCTCTCATCGTCTGACGACAGCCTGGCCATAGCGCCGGGCACCCCCTCACAGTGGAGATCCCATGACCCTCGTTGCCAACTGGCGGCGGGTTTTGTCGCGCGCGTGGTCGGTCAGGTTCATCGCCCTGACCTTCGTCCTGATCGTGCTCGACTTCGCCTTGCCCGCCTTCGAAGAAAGCCTCGGCCTTCCGCCGCGCACCTTCGCGCTGATCTCTGGCGTCACCAGCGCCGCCGCATTTGTGGCCCGCTTGGTCGTCCAGCCGGCGGTTTCGGGAGGCCAGCAATGAGCCAGCCCACGAAGACCTCGCGCGTCGGCGGCTCTCGCCTCAAGAAGGGAGGTGTCGTCCTCGCTCTTGTGCTCGGCACGATCGGCACATGGGAGGGCGTGCGCACCGTCGCCTATCCCGACATCGTTGGCGTGCCGACCGTATGCTTCGGCGAGACGCGAGGCGTGAAGCTGGGCGATCGGTACACGCTCGAGGAATGCCGGGTGATGCTCGGCGAGGGCGTGAAGCAGTTCGAGGCCGGAATGCGCGGCTGTCTCCGCAACCCGGACGCCATCCCCGACAAGCCGTATGCCGCGATGATCTCGGTCACCTATAACATCGGCACGGCCGGATTCTGCAACTCGTCCATGGCGCGCCGGCTGAACGCGGGCGACATCAAGGGCGCCTGCGACGCGCTGCTCGCTTGGAACAAGGCTGGCGGGCGCGTGGTGGCCGGTCTGACGAACCGCCGGCAGGATGAACGCCGCTTGTGCCTGGAAGGTGCGGGATGATCGGCGCACTCGAAGCCATCAAAGCCGGCGTCTGCCTCATCCTAGGCGCTGCCTTGGGCTGGGTGGCTTCCAGCCTCATTGCCCTGCCTGACGCCCGCGAGCAAGGCGCGCAGACCGAGCGCATGGTCTGGCAGCAAGCCCAGCGCGCCGCCGAAGCCAAGGCCGAGGCAGACCGCCAAGCCGCCCAATTGCAGATCGACGCCATAGAGCGCGACTACCACCAGCGCGAGGCCGATCGTGCGGCCCGCATGTCGGCTCTGGAAGCCGCCCTCGAACAAGAGCAAGCCGATGCCGTCCAATCCCCGCCGCCTGTCGCTGGCAGCGCTCCTGCTTGCCGTCCTGCTGTCCCAAAGCGGCTGCGCGACGCGCTCTCCGGTGTCGGTGCCCCCTCGACTGCCAACCGTGCCGCAAACGCTCCTGCTGGCCTGCGCTGACCCCGTGGCGCTGCCCGACCGGGATCTCACCACGGCCGAGACGGTGCGGCTCTGGGGCAGGGACCGAGCTTCGCTGGGCGAATGCCGGGATCGGCATGAGGCGCTCGGCTCCGCTGTGACGACCATCCAATCCCAGGGCCAGCCCTGAACTTCCGCATCCCGAAAGGCATTCTGAGAATGAGCACCGAAGGCGAGGGCGCTGCCATGAACGCTCCGAAATTCGATTGGACGATCAACGTCTCGACCATGATCGCGATCGGCGGCGTTCTCGCCGCTGCCGCTCTGGGGTTTGTCAATCTGCGCGATCAGGTCAACATCCACACGCGCGAGATCGATGGGCTGACACGAGTCGATGCCGACATGATCATCAAGCGGGACGCGAGGATTGCAGAGGTCGATCGCCGCCTCGCTGGCGCGGATGAAGTACGCTTCCGGGTTCAGGCGGCGGAAGAGGCGCTGAAGGCCACGAACGCCCGTGTGGACGCCTCTCTAGCAAACATCAGCCAGCGCCTTGCCGAGATCAACCAGGCGCTCGGCGGGCTCGATACGAAAGTGGCGGTTCTGACCCAACGGCTCGAATTGCAGGCGCCGGGCCGGCGTGCGAGCATCATGCCTGGTCCTTGATTGACCAAACGCGCTGTCGTACGAGGGCGCTCGGAAGTCATCATCAAAGCGCCTCTCAATATTAACCAACAAATGGTTAAACAAAAAAATAACTTCTCAGAGGCTCTTCACTATCTTAGGTTGATATCGAACCAAGATAGGCGAATCATAAATGTTCAATGCGCATGGTTACCTCGAACCGGGTTTCCACGATATGGACTCCGAAGAGATGTCGGATGCATTCGTCAATCAGTTTCCTAACTCGACAAGTAGAGCCCCGATTTTTTCTGGGTTCAAGGCTCATTCAGAAGCATTGACAAAGATCGTTTCAGCTTATCAGCAATTCATAAATGGTAGCTTTACGACTAACAAAAACGATCCAGGTGATGTCGATTTGGTCGTATTTGCCGACATGACTTTAGTGGACAATCTAAGCCCAGCGGATCAGGAAATGCTAACTGCTCTCGTGGCTGGAAAGTCCACGAAGGACAAGTTCATGTGCGATGCATATTTTTGCGTTCAACTCCCAGAAGACCATCCGCAGTTTCCGCAAACAAGGGCGCAGCGTAAGTATTGGATGGGAGAGTTTGGCTTCGACCGCGTAGACATTCCAAAGGGGATTGTTCGACTCACTGTGGCGTCTTCTCCTGCAGGACTGTCGATTGCGGAGAGCGTTGAGGCAGAGCCCGTTTGCGACTCCGAGTCGGCACAATGAGCGTTTGGGAAGGTATCGACAGCTTCGAGGCTGAAGCACGCATGCGTGCGTTGACGAGACGCCTTGTTGAGCTTGAAGATGCTATAGGCGAAAGTCAGCGTTTGATGGCTGCTATGACGGGCAGTTTCTCAGCGCGCTTGGCTTACACAAGTCTCGACAGTATGAGAACTGCGCTTTTAGCTGAACGTATTGAGCTAGTGTCTCATCGGCGGGGAGAGGTGGTGAACGTTGCATTGAGCGGTGATGCATTCGATGATCATACTGCAGATATAGGCAGTCTTGGATTCTTTTTGATCAGATTGCAAAAGCTTTACACCAGCATCGCGCAAGCCCTCACTGTTGGGCCGAAGCTTCGGGGGCCGATACATCGGGAACTATCGGCAATCACGAATATGAGGATGGCAAGTGTTTACCCTTCTTCATTTGGTGTTGAGCTTGTTATAAGTCAGAAGTTTGATATTTTTGGAGAGAGTACTGCATCCTCGTCATTGAATACACTTTTCAATTTACTCAACTCCACTACCCGAGAGGCTGAGGTAACTCGCCTGTCAGCGGAGCTTGGGCCTCGATCTATCAATCACCTACGGCATGTGCTCGACGATTTAGGGAAGGTAAATAGCGGCGCTACTCTGTCGTGGAAAGATGTGTCTGGGACAGAGTACAGGTGGAACGCACCCGTCGCGACTGTCAATTCGATGAGGGCATCACTCTCTCGCTTCAGGACGGTGTTTCTCGGGGAACAGCAAGCTATAGGCGTGCTCGTAGGGGCAAATCTACTACGCGATAGATTCGAACTTCAGGTAGATGACGGTACGGTTATCGAAGGGAAGGTCGCCCGTAGCGCGAAAATTGCGCTGCGAGAATTATTTGGGCGTAGGTGCCGTGCGCTTTTAGACATCACACGCGTATATGACACGGCGACGAAAGAGGACAGATCTTACGCCACACTCACTGAACTGACTGGCGAGCAAAACGAAATAGCTCATCGCGGCTAGGCTGCCCGATGGGTCCAGTATCCTCTTGCTTAAGTTTCAGGAAGACCGGTCGCCCGGCACGGCTTGAATCTATCTAATTTTGAACCAAGTGCTCGGATTGTTGGACACAAACATTGCGGCCTTTACGCAGCGCTTTGAGTTGCAGACCCCGACCGGACGCCGTGCGAGCATCGTGCCGCCCCCCTGATCAGTTCGCCAGATTCTTCGGGACAAAGGAGGAACGATGCGGCGAACCGGCCGAGTTAACCAACTGAATTTGCACGATAGTGGTCATCCTGCCGGGGTCGCCATTCTTTTCTCGAATTTTCCGGTCGATGTACGGCGATCAGCCTTTTACGTCGTAGTTTCGCTTAGCATCCGACGCCCAAACAGCGTTTGGAGATATCGCGCTGCCACCTGAGGCGGTGGTTTTTATCGATCCGACCTTCAGAAGCCCTGTAGACCGCAGGGTCGATCCTCCATGCGATGGATAGCCGAGGGTGTCGCGCCACGGAGCGGGAGCTTTGTCGTGGCGCGACTCGATCAGAAAGCGTCGCCGAAGCCTTCGGTCCAAGCGCGCCAGTCGGCGCTGCCTGGCCGGTATGGGTTGTCCTTACGGGTGCGGTGCCTAGCTTTGGCGTCTTCGCCTTCCCGTCTTACGATGTCGTTTCGAGTCATGGTGGATCGTGCGTCGTGCATCGCGGAGCTCCTTTCGTCCGAAGGCGCGCGAGATAGAGCATGGATGGTGCAAGATCAAGGCGAAGACCGAAAGGTCGATTATTCGATTCGAGGAATGGATCAAGATGAGAGTCGAAGGCGAGCTCGAAAAGCTGGAAGCCTCGATCTGGCAGCGATGGGAAGAAGCGGTCCTGGATCGCCGTCATCCGTTCAGGCTGCTGACGGTCTCGACGATTGGGGTGGAAGGAGCGCCTCGTGCAAGGATGGTGGTCCTGCGAGACGTCGCGTCTCCCCAGAGACGGCTCTCGTTTCATACGGATGCAAGATCATCCAAGGTTGGAGACATCGCGGCGGATACGCGCGTCAGCCTCTTGGTGTGGGATGAGGTCGATCGTGTTCAGCTGCGCGCGGAAGGCGAAGCATCCCTTTGGCGAACGTCGACCTCAGAGGGCGCGGCAGCCTTCCGCGGACTGAGCGACGATGCGCGAAACGCCTATCGAGGTCTTGTTGCCGCTGGTTTGCCGATCGGTCATCCCGACGCCGCGTGGCCGGAGAGCGTGGCGGGCCACGACATGGCGGAGCAGAATTTCGTTCTGGTCCGCTGCGTCATCCGACGCTTGGAATGGTTGCAGCTGCAGGACGGGCGGCAGAGCCGAGCTGAGTTTCTCTATTCCGAACGCGGCGCAATCCGGCGTTGGATTGCGCCCTGATCGCTTTCAGCCGATCGCCGAGATGGCCGCGAAGCCGGCTTCGAGGTCTTCCTGGAGGTCGTCGACGTTTTCCAGCCCAACCTGGAGCCGGATGACGGGTCCCTCCGTTGGGGCCTTCGCGAAAAGCCGGTCCGACAGATCCACCTGCAAGGCGAGGCTCTCGAACCCGCCCCAGGAATAGCCGAGGCCAAAGATGCGCAGCGCGTCCAGGAAGGCGTCGGCTTCGCGATTTCCCCCTCCATTGAGAACGAACGAAAACAAACCGCTCGCGCCTTTGAACTGCCGCTTCCAGAGGTCGTGACCGGGAAAGGAGGGAAGGGCGGGGTGAAGAACCCGAGCGACGCCGCTGTGACCCTCCAGCCATTGCGCCAGACGAAGCGCCGCCTGCTCGTGGGCGCGCAAGCGAACTTCCATCGTCTTCAAACCGCGAATGGTGAGATAAGCATCGTCGGGCGCTGCGTTGATGCCGATCTGCATCTGCGCCTCACGCAGCCTGGTATAGGTTGCGGCCGTCGCCGAGACGCTGCCCAGCATGATGTCGGAATGTCCGCCCGGATACTTGGTCAAGGCATGGATCGAAAGATCGACCCCGAAGTCCAACGGGCGAAGGAAGAGCGGCGTCGCCCAGGTGTTGTCGATCATCGAAACGGCGTTGCCCGCTCTTGCGATGTCGGCCATCACACGGATGTCGATCATTTCGAAGGTGTTGGATCCTGGCGCTTCCAGGAAGACGACGCGGGTCGTGTCGCGCATCAAATCTTTCAGACCCGCACCGATCGCGGGATCGAAATATTCGACCTCGACCCCCATTCGCGTCAGCAGCGTATCGCAGAAATGGCGGGTCGGACCATAGACGCTGTCGATCACCAGACAATGATCGCCGTGAGACAGAAAGGCGAGCAGAGGAATGCTGATCGCGGCGAGGCCCGAAGGAACCAGGATCGTGCCCGCTGAGCCTTCGAGATCGTCCAGCGCGGCCTCGAGCGCATCCGTCGTCGGCGTTCCCCGCAGCCCGTAGAGATAGCTGTGATCGCGCCGCCGCATTGTCGCGGCGTCAGGAAATAGAACTGTAGAGGCATGAACCACGGGCGGATTGACGAAGCCATGGTATTCGTGAGGATCATAGCCCGCGTGGATGAGCCGGGTCGATGCTCTGAACTGGTGCTTATTGTCAGTTGGGCTGCTCACGCTACGGGCATCCTGAGAGAGATTTAAACAGGGTCGGTTCGAGCCAGGACAAAATCTTGGGAGAAAATTTGTCACCTGCTTGACCTGCGCAGTTTTATGGCATGAACCTGACGCTCGCAACGTTTCGAATTGCCCTTGTTGGGATCAGCAAGCGGTGAACGATCCTCCACCCGAATGCAAAAAGGTATTGGGATGAAACTGAAGCTTCTAGCCGCCGCGCTCTGCCTGTCCGCCGTTGGAGTTGCTGCGACTGGCGCTTCCGCTGGAACCTTGGACGACACCAAGGCGCGCGGGACCGTTCGTTGCGGCGTGAACACCGGCCTGCCGGGCTTCGGCTACCAGAACGACAAGGGTGAATGGGCCGGTCTGGACGTCGACTATTGCAAGGCCATTGCGGCTGCGATTTTCGGCGATGCGAGCAAGGTCGTTTACTCGCCGCTCTCGGCCGTTCAACGCTTCCCGGCCTTGCAGAATAGCGAGATCGACGTTCTCGCTCGCAACACGACCTGGACGATGAGCCGCGATACGGCACTGGGGCTGACCTTCGCGGGCGTCAACTTCTACGACGGCCAAGGTTTCATGGTCCGCAAGTCGCTGGGTGTGAATTCCGCGCTGCAGCTGTCCGGCGCCACGGTCTGCGTGCAAAGCGGAACCACGACGGAACTGAATCTGGCGGATTACTTCGCCGCCCATAACATGCAATACAATCCGGTCGTCATCGAGGCCCAGTCGGACGTGAACGCTGCCTATGAGAGCGGCCGCTGCGACGTCCTGACCACCGATCAGTCGGGCCTCTACGCGTCCCGCCTAGAGCTGGGCAGCCCGGACGATAACGTGGTTCTGCCGGAAATCATCTCCAAGGAGCCCCTTGGTCCTGCCGTTCGACAGGGCGACAGCCAATGGTTCAATGTCGTGAAGTGGACACACTTCGCGCTGCTCGACGCCGAAGAGCTCGGCGTCAATCAGGCCAATGTCGAGGAAATGAAGAACTCGACCAACCCTGAGATTCGTCGTCTCCTCGGCGTCGAAGGCACATTCGGCGCGGATGCCGGTCTGACCAACGACTTCGTCGTTCGCATCGTCAAGGCGGTCGGCAATTACGGCGAGATTTTCGAGCGTAATGTCGGTCAGGACTCGCAGCTGAAGATCGCGCGTGGCCAGAACGCTTTGTGGACCAAGGGCGGCCTCCAATACGCTCCGCCGGTGCGCTGATCGGGCTTGTCTGATGAATCCCGTCGCCGGCTTCTAGCCGGCGACGCTACCTTATCTCCCAGTACAGGGACGCCCATGACGGTCGATACCGGAACGATGCCAGCCAGTCGCTCTCGCGATTCGATGTTTACCAATCCGAAGGTGCGCAGCATCGTCATCCAGGTCGCCCTGATCCTGGGCCTCAGTGTCTTCGTCTGGTGGATCGTCGGCAACACCGCGCAGAATCTGCAGAACGCCAATATCGCATCGGGCTTCGGCTTCCTCAGCACGCGATCCGGCTTCGACATCTCGCAGGTGCCGATCCCCTACACCAACAATGCCACCTATGGGCGGGCCATCCTTGTCGGCCTGACCAACACGCTGATCGTGGCCGGCACAGGCATTGTCTTCGCGACGATCCTCGGTTTTCTCATCGGAATCGGCCGCCTGTCGCATAATGCGCTCGTGCGCGGCATATCGACCGTATACGTCGAAACCTTCCGCAATATCCCGCCGCTTCTGGTGATCCTGTTCTGGTATTTCGGCGTTCTGGCCGTGCTGCCGCAGCCGCGACAAGCCATCGAACTGCCGTTCGACAGTTACATTTCCAACCGTGGTCTCCAGACGCCCAGCGTTCAGTTCGGCCCCGAGGCCTGGCTCACCTTTGCGGCGTTCATCGTCGGCATTGTCGCCACGATCGCGTTGTCCTCGGCCTTCAAGGCGCGGCAATTGCGCACCGGCGAACGGCCCGGGCTCTTGCTGCCCGCGTTGGCCCTTATCATCGTCTTGCCGATCGGCGTGTTCCTCGCAACGGGCCTCCCTGCAACGCTCCAAATTCCGCAACGCGGGACGTTCAATCTGACGGGCGGGTTCCAGATCAGACCCGAGTTCCTGTCGATCTTCCTGGCCCTGTCGGTCTACACGGGCGCGTTCATCGCTGAAATTGTGCGCGCGGGCATCCTGTCGGTGTCCAAAGGTCAGACGGAGGCGGCAGCGGCTCTCGGTCTGCGTCGAGGGCAGGGGCTGCGCCTCGTCATCGTCCCCCAGGCCTTCCGCGTCATCATCCCGCCGCTCACCTCCCAATATCTCAACCTGATCAAGAACTCGTCGCTCGGACTGGCGATCGGCTATCCTGATCTCGTCGCGGTCGGCTCGACGGTGCTGAATCAATCCGGGCAGTCGATTGAGGTCGTGGTCATCTGGATGGCGGTTTATCTGGGCATCAGCGTGACGGTTTCGATCATCATGAATCTGTTCAACCGCCGCATGAAACTGATCGAGCGCTGAGGACGAGACCATGGAAGAACAAGTCTCACGCTTCGTCGCCGGAAGCTATCTACAGCCTCTTCCACCGCCAGCCGCTGAAGGCGGTTGGACCGGACGAATTCGGAAAAGCTTCTTTGCGACGCCTTTGGACGCCGTCCTGTCTCTTCTGTCGGCCCTGCTGATCGGATATATCGCCGTCGGCCTCTATCAATGGGGCATCGCCAACGCGGTCTTCAGCGGCGAAAATCGAAGCGCATGTTTGGGTGACTCGGTTGGGGCTTGCTGGGCCTTCATCGGAGCACGCTTCCAGCAGTTCATTTTCGGGCTTTACCCTGTCGAAGAGCGGTGGCGGGTGGTTCTCGTCTTCGCTTTGCTCGTGGTGCTCCTGGTTCCGCTGGCAATCCCGCGCGCGCCCTTCAAGCGGCTGAACGCGTCCTTGATGTTCTTCGTGTTTCCGCTGGTGACGATCGTTCTCCTGACCGGCGGACGTTTCGCCATGACGGGCGCTTCGATCGCGCTTGCCTTTGCGTTGGCGGCGGCGGTCACGTTGTTCCTTTGCGTCGGGATCAGCAGTCGCGCCGGTTCCTATGTCCTGATGAAAGCTGCTGTCGGACTGACGGTCTTCGGCCTTTTGGCCGCTTTCGCGGCACCCTATTTGAACTTCGATCGCTTCAGCGTTCTGACCTTCCGCTTCGACACCCTGTCCTTCGTCGCGCTTCTCGCTTCGTTGTTGGCGATCACTCTGTCCTTCGTCACAGCTCTTGCGACCCTGGAAGAGAAGTCCGGCGCTTTGCGCTTGGTCTATCCCACGCTGGCGGCATTGTTCTTCGTGGCGACCCTGACGACGGATTTCGGTTTGGCACCCGTGCCGACCAATCTCTGGGGCGGTCTGCTCGTGACGCTGGTGGTCGCTCTGACCGGCATCGCCTTGTCCTTTCCCCTCGGCATCCTTCTGGCGCTCGGCCGTCAGTCGAGTATGCCAGCGGTTCGCCTGCTTTCGGTCGTCTTCATCGAGTTCTGGCGCGGTGTTCCCCTGATCACCGTTCTGTTCATGGCGACCTTCATGCTGCCTCTGCTTCTGCCGAGCGGCGTTAGCTTGAACCAGCTTCTTCGTGTGCTGGTCGGCGTCTCGCTGTTCGCGGCTGCCTATATGGCCGAGGTCATTCGCGGCGGACTGCAGGCCATTCCCAAAGGCCAGTATGAAGGCGCCGATGCGATGGCGCTGACCTATTGGCAGAAGATGCGCATGATCATTCTGCCGCAGGCCCTGACGCTTGTGATTCCCGGGATCGTCAACACGTTCATCGGCCTGTTCAAGGATACGAGTCTGGTCTCGATCATCGGCCTTGCGGATCTTCTGGGCGCTGTCCGGCGCGGCTTCAACGATCCCGCCTGGATCACGCCGACCACGCCGGCGACGGGCCTTGTCTTCGCGGCCTTCTCCTTCTGGATCTTCTGCTTCGGCATGTCGCGCTATTCCATCTTTATGGAGCGTCGCCTTTCGAGGGGACACAAGCGCTGAGCCCTCTCAGCCTTTCCTCTTGCCGCTGATCGGTTCGGGCCGATCTCTGTCAGCACCCCATTTCTGGACGATACGCCATGACATCCTCCGCTGCCGAATCCACCATCGTTCCCGCCGGCCAACTCGGCCCGGTCGCCATCGAACTCACGCAGGTCAACAAGTGGTATGGCGAGTTCCATGTGCTTCGTGACGTGAACCTGAAGGTTCAGCGCGGCGAGCGCATTGTGGTCTGCGGTCCTTCGGGCTCGGGCAAATCCACGATGATCCGCTGCATCAACCGTCTGGAAGAGCACCAGAAAGGAACGATCGTCGTGGACGGCGTCGAGCTCACGAACGATCTGAAGAAGATCGACCTCGTGCGTCAGGAGGTTGGGATGGTGTTCCAGCACTTCAATCTCTTCCCGCATCTCACCATCCTCGAGAACTGCACCTTGGCCCCAATCTGGGTGCGCAAGATGCCGAAGAAGAAGGCCGAGGAGATCGCGATGCACTACCTGACGCGGGTGCGCATTCCCGAGCAGGCCAACAAATATCCCGGCCAGTTGTCGGGCGGCCAGCAGCAGCGCGTGGCTATCGCGCGCGCGCTCTGCATGCGGCCGAAAGTGATGCTGTTCGACGAGCCGACCTCGGCGCTCGACCCGGAAATGGTCAAGGAAGTGCTGGATACGATGGTGGGGCTCGCCGAAGAAGGCATGACCATGATCTGCGTCACGCACGAAATGGGTTTCGCGCGTCAGGTCGCCAACCGCGTGATCTTCATGGACGCCGGGCAGATCGTGGAGCAGAACGAGCCGAACGCCTTCTTCAACAACCCGCAGCACGAGCGCACCAAGCTCTTCCTGAGCCAGATCCTGCACTAAGATCGGTTCGGTCTGCCGGCTGGGACGGGCTCGGCTGGCAGCCTCGGATCGCTACCATTCCTTAGGGAACGGGCGGGAGAGGGCGGCATTTTCCTTCAAACAAGGACATGCCGCCATGACGGACGACGGAGACAGGCCGAAGCGAGAGGCGACACGAATCGTCTCGCCCAATATCGGCCTGATCAACACGCAGACGATCCAGATCGGCCCGCGTTGGGCGGTGATCGGAATCTTCCTGATCCTGTTTTTCGGCGCGCTTTATCTTTCTCGCGACTTTATTCTGCCGGTCGTTTTTGCGCTTCTTTTCATGCTGGTGCTGAGCCCGATCGTCCGCGTCGCCAAACGGCGCCTCGGGTTTTGGGAGCCTGTGACGGCGGCAGCCCTTGTCTTCGGCACGCTGCTCGTTATCCTTTCGTCCTTCTATGCCTTCAGCGGCCCCATCGCGGAGATCGCGCAAAACGCGCCTCGTTACATCGAGGCGGCGAACGAAGAGGTTTCGGTTCTTCGAGAGCGCTTTGCCGTGGTTCGCGACGCCAAGCGCGAGGTGCATCAGGCTGCGGGTAAGGATACGGGCGCGGAGCCGCCCGAGGATGTCGTCATCAGCGGCCCGAGCCTTCTGGGAAACATGGCGGCGGTAATCCCGCGCATCGGGGCCAGCATCGCCTTCGCACTGATCTTTCTGTTTTTCCTTCTGTCCTCGGGAAGCCTTTTCTACCGCAAGACGGTCGAGGCCCTTCCGAGCCTTTCGGACAAGAAGCGGGCCCTCTCCATCGCGTCCGATATCGAAACCGAGTTGTCGCGCTATCTCTTCGCCATCACCCTCATCAATCTCTGCCTAGGCTTGGCGATCGGTTCGGCGATGGCGCTGGTCGGGCTTCCCATGCCGGCAGTGTTCGGCGCGCTGGCTTTCGTTCTGAACTTCATTCCCTATCTCGGCGCCATCGCAGGGATTGGTCTTGTCGGGCTGGTGGGGCTCACCGAGTTCGGGAGCGACGCCCATGCGCTCGTGCCGCCTCTGGTTTATCTCCTGGTCACCTCGATCGAGGGACAGTTCATCACACCCATTCTGGTCGGGCGGCGGCTGCGCATGAACGCGGCCGCGGTCTTCTTGTCCGTGGCGTTCTGGGGCTGGATCTGGGGTGTCGTCGGTATGTTTCTGGCGGTGCCGCTCATGGTCTGCGTCAAGATCGTGGCGGGTTATATCGAGAGCCTGCATCCCCTTGCCAATTTCCTCGCCGCCGAAGAGGCGCAGGAGGAGACGCCTCCTTCTCCCTAACGATCGTCCAAAAAGAACGGGGCCGGGCGCATCTGCGGCCCGGCCCCATCATCTGCGCTTATCCGGCGTCAGCGGTTGCTGGTCTCAACTGGTTTGACCAACGATGTGATGCGCCGCAGCGTCACGCGACGGTTCTCGCGGTTCGGCTCCTGCGTGTTCACTTTCAGATTTTCTTCGCCATAGCCCTGCGTCACCAAATTCTCGGCCGGCACTTCGAAATATTCGGTGAGAGCGGTGGCGACCGCTTCCGCGCGCCGATCCGACAGGGCGAGATTGGCGACATTGCTGCCGACCGCGTCCGTGTGACCTTCAAGCAGGAAGACCTCGCCCGGATTCTCGTCGATGACGCGTTTCACGGCATCGGCCAGAGCTTGCAGGTTGCGAGCTTGGGCCTGCTCGATCGTCGCCGAACCGAAGCCGAAATTGATCGTGTTGAGATCGATCCGCCGAACCTTGTCGCGAATGCGGGCTGAGCGTCGCACCTCATCGACGGAATAGATACGTTCCACCGTCTCCACCGGCGGCGCGACGATGGTTTGATAGTAGAGATCCTCGTCGGGTCGGGACACGTCCACGACATAACGATCCTCAGGAATGGTCAGGCGCAGAGGCGGAAGATCCGCGCCCACGTCGGCATAGTCGTTCCGCCGCGTGTCGTCCTCGGCATATGGGTCGTAGAAGAGAACGACTTCCCGCCCGTCCGGCATGATCCGAGACCGCTGGACGATGTCACCATATTCGTTTTCGATCGTGACGACCTCGACACCGTTCGGCCGCCGGATCGTCTGACGCGTCAAGCCACGCGGCAACTGCTCGAACCGAACGTCCTGCGACCCTTGCGTCAGGCGCGGATTGTCGTCCGAGCGGATGAAATAGGCTGCCAGACCGCCCGCCGCCGCGCCGGCGACGCCCGCGCCGACCAAGGACAGGATGTCGCGGTTCCCAACCCGCTCCACGACCTGAACATTGGGCGGGAGCACAGGCGCAGGCGGAGCCTGAATGGGTTGCCCTTCGGCTTGTCGCACAGGCGGTACGGCGATCGGCTGCTGCAACTGCTGCACGCGGGCATCGCTCCGACTAACGCCGCCTTGAGGGACCGGCGCGGTCTGAACTTCGACGGGAACGGGCTGGGGAGCCTCGGCCGCCGGGGGCGCAAGTTGCGCCGCGGCTGGATTGGCCGGCGCAGGGGGAGGCGTCGCCCCTTCCTGCACCGGCGGAGCGGGAACGCTGCCCGGTGCAGCGGGCGGAGTGTCGCTTCCCGCCGGTGGAGGCGGAGCCGGCGGCGTGCCCGGTACGACCGGTGCGGCATCGGGCGCTGCCGGTGCGGCGGTTGGCGCGGTTGGCGCGGTGGGCGCTGCGGCAGGAGCGGCTCGTGTGGCAGGGTCCGCATTGGGCGCGGCCGGTTCTTGCCCAGGCTGCGGAGGGGCGGGCGGTACAGGCTCCGTCTGTGGCGGTGTTGCAGGCCGCTGCGCCGCCGGTGCGTTCGCTGGAGGCGGCGTTTCAGCTTCAGGCTTAGGGGGCGGAGGTGGGGCGTCTGGTGTCTGGGAAGCCGGGGCTGCGCGTCGTTGTGGTGCTGGCGCAGGCTGCTCGCCTGCCGGCCGGGGCGGCTCGGAGGCTTCGGGCTTCGCTGGCTCTGGCGCGGCAGGGGCCGGTTCTGGGCCTGGATTGGGGGCTGGGGCTGCGTCGTTGAGCGTGCCCTGATCCGTCGGCATGTTGCCGCGAGTTCCCTCCGGCGCATTGGTCGGGGGACCGGAGTCTGGAGCGGCAGGCTTGGACGGCGTCGAAGCGCCACCGGGGCGCGGCGCGTTGGGCGTGGCGGGCGGAGTTGGCGTGTCGCGGGCGGGCGCTTCCGGCTCCGGCGATGCGTCAGGCTTCGACGGCGCTGGTCGCTCGGGCGGTGCCGGTCGCTCGCGAGCGGGCGGCTCGGCGGGTTCTGCGGCAGGCGGCGGCGGAGGTGCAGAATCAGGAGCGGGTTCCCCCGGCGGTGCAGCGTCCGGTGGAGCCTGCCCCTCGGCGGGCGGAGGTGGTTGCTGCGCAAGGGCAGCCAGAGGGCCCGTAAGTGCGGTCGATGCGGCGAGCGCCGTGATCGCCAGAAGACGCCCTGCACGTTCGAAATTCGGCATAAAAGACCTTTCCATCTGTCCCTTGCGGTTTCCAGCTCGCGAAAGCGCCGCGCCGCCATCGCAAACCGGATGCGCGTTCGGAAAACCGAAACACTGGTGAAAGGAGCTAGGTCGTGGGAGGCGGAGGGAAAGCCGGGGCCTGTGCGGCGGAGGCCCACAGACGCGTGAACGTGACACAGGCTGCTGGAAGGTCTGGCATTAAACGGGCCACAAAGACAGCCTCGGCTTTCTTTGTGTAGCTCAGAGCGGCGGCGCGATCGGTTCGGCACGCCAATCATAAAGCCAGGATAGGTCCGCCCGCATGGCGGCCTCCGGGCGCACCCGCATTGCGAGGTTACGCGCCAAGCTGAGCGGCCAACCGAGATGATAAACCCGCCGGTGGAAGCTGACACGCTTCAGCACCCGCTGAATGCGCGGAAGACGGGTCGCGGCATAGGCGGCCAACCCCTCTTGGATCGTCGCTTTTGTCGCGAGACAGGATGCCAAGACCCAGGCGTCCTCCAGAGCCATGGCCGCACCCTGCGCCGCGAAAGGGAACATCGCATGGGCGGCGTCGCCGATCAGAACGATGCGCTCTCGCGAGCGAAGGCGATCGACCGCATCGACCGTCAAGAGCGGCCAAGCCCCGAGATAGTCTCCACGCGTCAGGAAGTCGCTCAGACGCGGGTTCCAATCCCGAGAGTCGGGAGCGCCGTGAGGAACGCCGACGGGTTCGACGACGACCAGGTTGCGCTCGCCGGACTTGCGCATGGGGTAGGACACGGCGTGAGACGAAGGCGCCAGCCACGCTTCGATCTCCGGACCGGGTGCATCTGCAATCGAGAAACGATGAGCGACGAGTCCGCTATCGACCGACGGCTTGCAACCCGCGAAGGCTGCGACGGGCGAATGGACACCATCGGCACCGATCAGCAGCGAGGTTTCGACTGCGGTCTGCGAACCATCCGCGCCTAGAAACCAGACGGACAGTCCGTTCGCCTGGGATTCTACGCGCTGAAAACTGAGCCCCAGCCGGACTTCCACGGAGGGGGCAGCCATCGCCGCGTCCAAGAGGACAGATTGGAGATCGGCACGGTGAACGGCGATATAGCCGTCCTGCCCCGACTCGACGGGAACACGAGCCAGAAGCCCGTCACTCGCGCCATCGCGCAGCGCGACGCTGCGCGCCGAAAACCCACGTTCCGCCAATGAGGCTTTGAGCCCGAGCTGATCGAGAACACTGAGTGCGTTAGCGGACAGTTGCAGCCCCGCGCCAACCGGCTGGAGGCTGGGCGCGCGTTCGCAGACGATGCTGCGACAACCCGCTTTGGCCAGAGCCAAGGCGCAGGCAAGACCCGCCACGCCCGCTCCGACGATCAGGAGTGGGCGTGACGCGAGGTCCGTGTCCTTCAAAGCCGACGCCTGTCAGGCGGCCTTGTCGTGATAGGCGCAGCCCGCTGGGAGCGTTTCGTCGCGCTTCAGCGCGGGATTGTAGCGATAAAGGGTCGAGCAATAGGGGCACACCTTCTCGCCTTCATCGCCCATGTCCAGATAAACATGCGGATGATCGTAAGGCGGGTGAGCACCCACGCACATGAATTCAGCGACGCCGATCTCGATCACGTCGTGCCCGGCGCTGTTCTGGAAGTGAGGCGTGCCATAACCGGCCATGAGGCTCTCCATGCGACCCTTGGTCTGAAATCGGCCGGACCTTAATCCTGCGAGCGTTAAAAGAACAGGGTGGTCGAGCGGCTCGGATCGCGATAACGGGTCGAAACATCGCGAGTTGGAAGGGCTGTCATGGCTGAGTTCGAGAACGGCGGCTTTCGCCTTCATTATATCGATGAGGGTGACCCGGAAGCCCCAGCGGTTCTCCTCGTTCACGGCTTCGCTTCCAGCCTCAAGGTCAATTGGGTCGATCCCGGCTGGGTGAAGACCCTGACCGACGCCGGTTATCGCGCGATCGCCTTCGACCATCGGGGCCATGGCGAGAGTGACAAGCCGAGAGCCGGCGCTGCCTATACGCCCGAAGCCATGGCGTCGGATGTGCTGGCTCTCGCCGACAGGCTCGACCTTCGAACGGCCGCCCTGTTCGGCTATTCCATGGGTGCCCGCGTCTCGGCCTTTGCGGCGCGTCGCTATGCCGAGCGTTTTCCGCTCCTGGTCTTCGGCGGCCTCGGGATCGGTCTGGTCGAGGGCGTGGGGGATTGGGACCCGATCGCCGAGGCGCTTCTCGCGCCCTCGCTGGAGGATGTCTCGCACGAGCGAGGACGCATGTTCCGGGCTTTCGCCGACCGAACGCGAAGCGATCGATTGGCGCTGGCTGCCTGTATCGAGACATCGAGGAAGGAACTCACGGCAGAAGACGTCTCGCGCATTGTCCAGCCGAGCCTGGTGGGCGTCGGGACGAAGGACGATATTGCCGGCTCCGCTCAAGCTCTGGCGGACCTCCTGCCGAACGGCGAAGCCTTCGACATCCCCAACCGCGATCATATGCTGGCCGTGGGCGATCGCCTCTTCAAGGCCAAGGTCTTGGAATTCCTCGACGGGCACCGGGCGCTGATCGAGCGCTGAGCTGGCGAGTTGGAACGGGCGGCGTTTTTAAGTTAAGGCAGGGTGCTGGCAACGGTCGGGCGCAGGCTTACCTTCTGGTGAGCCGGCGTCGAAACGCACATGAGACGAAAGCGACAGGACGATGACTGTGATTCCCGCTTCCTTCGCGGATCGTGTTCATTCGGTCGATCCGATCTGGACGCGTATGCGAGAGGAAAGTTTGCGTGCCGCCGAGCGCGAACCCGCGCTGAGCGGTTTCCTTTATGCGGCGGTGCTTAACCAACGCTCGGTGGAAGCGGCCGTGGCGCATCGCGTGGCGCAGCGGCTGGATCACCCCAATGTGCCAGCGTCTCACATCGAGCAGGCCTTTGCCGACATGGCGACGGCCCATCCCGAATGGTCCTACGAAGTGCGAACCGACCTTCAGGCCGTGTTCGACCGCGATCCGGCCTGCGAGCGCTATATCGAGCCGCTCCTGTTCTTCAAGGGTTTCCAGGCCATCCAGACGCATCGTCTGGCGCATTGGCTCTGGCATGTCGGGCGGACGGATTTCGCACTCTATCTCCAGTCCCAGTCCTCATCCGTTTTCCAGACGGATATTCATCCGGCCGCGCGCATGGGAAAGGGCATTTTCCTGGATCATGCGACCGGGCTCGTGGTCGGCATGACCGCCGTTGTCGGCGACAATGTTTCGATCCTCCAGGACGTGACGCTGGGCGGGACGGGCAAGGAGTTCGGCGACCGGCATCCCAAGATCGGCTCCGGTGTGTTGATCGGCGCGGGCGCCAAGATTCTCGGCAACATCCATGTCGGCGCCTGCTCCAAGATCGCTTCCGGCTCGGTGGTTCTGCGGGAAGTGCCGGCCAACTCCACCGTTGCGGGCATTCCCGCCAAGATCATCGGCACCTCCGGCTGCGCCGAGCCGGCATCCGCCATGGATCAGAATTTCAGCCGCGAGGATTGAGGTTCCGTCCTCGCGACCGACAAAGGCCCATGAGGCCTGATATCCCCAAGCCTTGGCTACCATCCCTGCCTTGGCCGTCCCGACAAGGAGTTCTGGACTTGAAACCCGACGAAATCCGCAAGCTCGAAGCCTTCTTCAAGCGCACCTTCAAGGGTGTCGAGCTAAAGGTGCGCCCGATGCCCAAGCGGAACGATACGGCCGAGGTCTATCTCGATGACGAGTTCGTCGGGACGATCGGGAAGGATACGGACGAGGGCGAACTCTCCTATCACTTCACCATGACGATCCTCGACATCGATCTCGACTGAACCGACAAAGGCCGGCGCTCTCGCCGGCCTTTTGTTGAGCGCAGGCCTTCGTTAGCGAACGCTGCCGACCAGCATTTCGCGGCCGTCGTCGATCGAAACCCATTTCGACGAGTCGCGCTCCGACTGGCGCTTGAGATACTGATAGGGGGTCAGCGTCCAATCCAGAACACGCTGGTCTAGATTGTCGAGGATCATGTCGCCGCGATCGGTGCGAACGGTCAGCACCGCATGACCTTCGCCATTGCTCTGGCGCACGACGGTGAGCAGGAGAGCCGAGCGCGGAAAGCCCTCGCGTTCCAGCATATACTGCTTGAGCAGCGCGAAATCCTCGCAGTCGCCCTCCGTCGTCGGATAGGCCCAGTGCTCGGGAACCCCATAGATTTCCTGATCGGTCTTGGCGGTGATGCCGATATTGACCGATGAATTGACCTCCATGATCGCGGCCCAGGTCCGATCCGTGATCCGAACGCTGGCGACCTCGGCATTGGGCCCGCATTCCGCCGGATAGGATTTGCAGAAGTCGAAATGGCCCACCGGCTGGGAGGTCGGGCCGCGCGTCGCCATCGCAGCTTCCGCGCCCACGAGAGGCGTGAAGAGACCGACGATGAGAGCGGCAAGAGCCAGAAGCGATTTGGTCGAGGTGAGCACGATAGACCTCCCGAGGACTTGGGAGGACCTTCGCAGCCCAGGTTGACGAATTCTCGAACGAGAACTGCCGGATTTTACGCAAGTCCGAAGTCGAACAGCAGGTTTTTGCCGCTATTACCACTTCGATACTTGTGTCAACGAGGCCTTATAGCCGTTGAGACTTTGTTCGCCATCAACTCTTTCGGTTACGAAGGTGAAGGTCATCGATCACCTGAGGCGCGGCGAAACGGGGCGCGGCGGTTCGGCCGTTAACACATCAGGCGGCCTGACGTTAAGACCTCTGAACACGAAAAAGGCGGTGCGACCTTCGCCGCCCGCCGCTGCACCGATGTTTCGGACGCGCTGGTCCGTTCCGAGCCTCGGACCGGGTCTCCTGAGCTAAATTGCGTTATCCACAGAAGCTTCGCCCGCTTTCGGCAGGCAGCCCCGATCCAGACGCGAGGTGCTTCGTTCAGCGGAATGATTCGTTGAGCGTGTCCGCCGTCTGGAGCGTACTGAACTCGATTGCGAGACCGTCTTCCAACTGACGCACGACCCGTCCCGGCATGGTGCCGAGCGTGAGCTTCGACCCATTGGCGGGCCGCACGGCGCAGGCGACGGCCGCGCCGGAGAGCGAAAGATCGATGATCTTAACCTGATAGCGGCGTCCGTCGTCCAGAACCATCTCGATAATGGGGTTGCGCGGCTGGATACGCTCGTGCCGGCGATCCTCGGGCAGGGCGAGTTCATGCCGGTTGGCGAGCCACGTCAGCTGCGCTGCGAGTTTCTCACGCTTGCGTTCCGTCGCTTGAATCTGCACGGCGAAGCCGCCGCGGAACTGCCGCACCACGTTTCCCTCGATCCGCCCGATGTGATCGACATAGAGGATCACACGTTCGGACGTTCGAGGCTCGACGGCCGAAATCACAGCGATGCCGCCGGGGCTGACATTGTCCACGCGGCACGGAAACTCGTTCTGGTTCTCCAGCATGAACCGGCCCAGCAGATCCACCTTCACGCGGTTGTGGTGCCGTCGGTCTTCCGTCACGAGCGGAACTGCGGGGAGAACGTCCAGCATAAGGTTTCGCTGCCATCTGATCGCTGTGCTGAACGAACCCTATCGAAGAATGGTTAAGAGTTCCGGTTGCGAAAGGATGGACGTGGCGTCCGTACCATCAGGCCGGTCCGTTGGACTTTGCGCCGTCCCGACGTAGAACAGAACCGCCAATCCAAGGAGTGCCGCGTGTCTCTCGACCCTGCCCATATGTCTGGCGAGAGCCGCCCGCCTCGCTCCGTATCGCCTGTCAACGTGCCCGGTATCGTTCTGGCGCTGATCGCGATCTTCGCGGGAATTCACTGGCTTCGAACCAGTTGGCTGTCGCCCGAGAACGATGTCTGGACGCTCGTGAACTTCGCCCTGATCCCTGGCTGCTACAGCGATCTCGATCAGGTCTGCGCGCTCCGCGAGTCATGGGCCGGCCTGATCTCTCCGCTCAGCCACGCGTTTCTTCACGGCGACTGGACGCATTTTGCGACCAACGCCATCTGGCTGCTCGCCTTTGGAACGCCCGTCGCGCGGCGTTTGGGAACGGGCGGCTTCCTGATCTTCTCCGCCCTCGGCGCGATGGCCGGCGCGGCGCTGTTTTATGCGCTGAATCCGACGCTGATCCAGCCGATGATCGGCGCATCCGGCGTGGTCTCCGCGCTGATGGGGGGCGCTGCGAGATTCGCCTTGGGATCGATGGGTCGGCTGCAATCCTCCGACGTGGCCTATGCTCCGAGACTGTCAATCCGGCAGAGCCTTTCGGACCGGACCATTCTGTTCTTCATCCTCATCTTCTTCGGCACCAATCTCCTGCTCGGCTCCGCGGGCGGAGCGATCTTCGGGGAAGCCGGCGCCATCGCCTGGGAAGCGCATGTCGGCGGCTTCCTGTTCGGTTTCCTGGGGTTCGCGCTGTTCGATCGTCGCCAGCACATCTGGCAGGAGCGCTTCTAGACGCGCTGGAGCGCCGAGGTTGCCAGCAGGCCTCTCTCGTCGCAGGATGCACTGTCCGATGGAAAGGGAGGTCCAGATGACAGTGCAGACCATTCTCGAGGCCAAGGGGCGCGATGTCGCCACGGTCGATCCCTCGCACAGCCTCGCGGAGGTGATCGAACATCTTCATGAGAGGCGGATCGGCGCGTTGATTGCGCTCGATGCCGACAATCGGTTGCTGGGTCTGATCTCGGAACGAGATATCGTTCGCCTTCTGGCCGAGCACGGTGCGGAGGCTTTGTCGCAAAGCGTCGGGGACGTGATGACGCGCCAACTCGTGACGATCGACGAAGCGGCGACGATCGATGACGCAATGGGACTGATGACGCGCGGCCGGTTTCGCCACCTACCAGTGGTCCGGGACGGGCGATGCGTCGGCATCATCTCGATCGGCGACGTGGTGAAGCGACGGATCGAGGACGCCGAGCGCGAAGCGGAAGACCTGAAAACCTATATTCACGCCGGCGTATAAGCGGTCCTCAACGACCCGGCAGGGAGTGGCAGAGACGCTCGATCTCGTGCATTCCCCGCATGGCTTCCTCATAGCCGAACGCGATACATTCGCGCGCCCGAAAGAACTCGGACAGTCCGATTTCGCGGACGCGCGGATGAACGGTATAGTCGGGCGGGTCTCCCGCCAGACGCGAGCGCGAAATGCGGTCCTGAATGATGTTGAAGGCATCGACCATCGAGCGGCCGATGCCGATCCGATCCGGCTCGCGCGCGCCCCGCGCCGATTGAGCCAGAGAGGGATCGATGGCGCTCGCGTCGTCCGGGCGCTGCGGCAAGGCATTCTCCGCGCTCATGCGCAGCACGGCCGCCCGCCCGAACAGGTCGTAGTGGAGATTGACCGCCACCACCAAAGGCTCTTCCACGGCCCGACAGACCGAGACCGGCACCGGGTTCACGAGCGCACCGTCCAAGAGGCGTCGGCCATTGCATTCGACCGGGGGGAAGACGCCCGGCAGCGCGTAGGAGGCGCGCATGGCCAGAACCAGAGAACCGGAATCCAACCAGACCTCGTGCCCGCTTCGCGCCTCCGTCGCCACACAGACGAGCGGCCGGGTGAGCTCTTCGATCCGAAGATCCGCCAATTCGGCGGCCAGGCGACGATGCAGCCGCGCGCCGCCGATCAACCCGCCACCGCCCCAGCGAATATCGAAGAAGCGCATCATGCCGCGCCGCGTCAGCGAAAGAGCGAACTGCTCCAGTTCATCGAGATGACCGGCGAGATAGCAGCCGCCGACAAGCGCGCCGATCGATGTGCCGGCAATCATGCTGATCGGGATTTCGGCTTCCGTCAGGGCCCGGATGACGCCGATATGCGCCCAGCCCCGCGCCGCGCCGCCGCCCAGGGCCAGTGCAACGCCGCGCTTGGGCGCGGCGGGCTTCGGCGAACTCTTGGCCGACTCGCCGCCTATGCTGCCACCGGCCGGAGCACTCCGCCTGAAAACCAGATCGAGCATGAGGGCCTCCCGTCACCGTTTCGGCTCGTTGGTTCGAGCTTATGCGACCACCGCTTTCCAGTTTGCTGACCGGAACGGTTGACGGTCTGCTAACTATGCTGCGTTGCAGCGCGTGGCTCCGTGTCTAGCAAGCGATAACGACCGTTTGACGAAACGACCTTTCGATAGAAACAGGTCGTGCGGCCTGTGTGGCAGGTGTCTTCCGGCTTGGCGACATCGACCTTCAGCCAAACCGCATCCTGATCGCAATCGACCCGGACTTCGCGAACCACTTGCAGCGCGCCCGACGTTTCACCTTTTTTCCAGAGGCTCTGGCGCGAGCGGCTGAAATAATGCGCGATCCCGGTCGAGAGGGTGAGATCGAGAGCCTGCGCGTTCATGTGCGCGACCATCAAGAGCTCTCCGGAAGCGGCATCGGTGACAACAGCGGTGACGAGCCCCGATGCGTCGAAACGGGGCAGGAGTTCCACCCCTTCCTCCAATTCGGCCTTCGTCGCTGCCGTGGCAAAAGGTGCGGCGTCGCTCACTTCGCGCCGACCATGGTCAGGAAGCGGGTCTGTTCGCTTTTATCGTCCCGGAAGGTCCCGTAGAAAGAGGTGGTGATCGTCGTGGAGCCCTTGGTGCGAATGCCGCGCATGGACATGCACATATGCTCGGCTTCCAGCATCACGGCCACACCGCGCGCGCCGAGCGCGCCGTCGATGATGCCGGCGATCTGTTCGGTCAGCGCTTCCTGCGTCTGCAGGCGGCGAGCATAGACTTCCACGATGCGTGGAATCTTGGAAAGGCCGACCACGCGCCCGCCATTGGGCAGATAGGCGACATGCGCCTTGCCGATGATCGGCACCATGTGGTGCTCGCAATGCGAGGTGAAATCGATGTTCTTCAGGAGAACCATGTCGTCATAACCTGCCACCTCATCGAAGGTGCGGTTCAGGATCGACGCGGGCTCTTGCCGATAGCCGGAGAACAGTTCCTCATAGGCTTTGACGACGCGCCTCGGCGTGTCGAGCAGGCCTTCGCGTGAGGGGTCTTCGCCGATCCAACGCAGGAGAGTTTCCACCGCCGCTTCGGCTTCTTCCCGCGAAGGGCGGTTCGTCTCGTCCGGCTGCATGGTCTGACTGGTCTTTCTGACGATCGCGTCCATCACTTCATCCCGAACTGGTTTCGGGCGCGGCTTTTCTCGCGGCACAAGCACCGCAAGCCCCACCGACATCGAACCGCTTGATGTTGGAAAGCTTCGATGGCGTCAAGCAAAGACGTTTCTCTGCTGGCGCTGCCGCTTCCTGTCATCTTGTCCGACCCCTATATGACGGGGACGATCGACGGTTTGAAGAGGACCGTCGGTGAACTGTCTGTCGCGAGGCCGATCATGATCGACGATCTCTACAATGCCCGGATCCTCGAATTCGCCGGCAACATCTCTCGGCTCGGGCGGTTGGACGATCCCGACGGCACAGCAAAGGCGCATTCCAAGCTTTGCGGCTCGACCGTCATCGTCGATCTCAAGCTGAAGGACGGCGTGGTGGCCGAGTTCGCGCATGAGGTGCGCGCTTGCGCGCTGGGGCAGGCGTCGTCCGCCATCATGGCGCGCAATATCGTCGGCGCTTCGCCGCAGGAATTGCGCGATGTGCACCGGGCCATGCAGGCGATGCTCAAGGCCGGCGGCGCGCCGCCCGAAGGTCGCTTCGCGGATTTGAAATTTCTGGAGCCCGTGCGCGATCATAAGGCGCGCCATGCCTCGACACTTCTAACGTTCGAAGCTGTGGAAGCCGCCCTCGATATGGCGGAAGCGGGCCGGGCCGGCGCGGCGGCGTGAAGCGGCTGGGACGCAACTATACCGGCCCCTGGCGCAAGACGCCCGGTCGGCTCCTTGGCGTCGGGATCGTTCGGTTCTATCAGATCGTCTTCTCGCCGCTCGTCGGCGGGCATTGCCGCCATGTGCCGACATGCTCGGAATATGGATACGAGGCGATCGCGCGCCACGGGCTTAGGCGCGGCGGATGGTTGACCGCGCGCCGCGTGGCGCGTTGCGGGCCGTTCGGCTGCGCGGGACATGACCCCGTTCCGGACTGAGCTCTGTCTCTAGCAAGCTCAGGAAAGGCTTCGCGCTTGCGAAGGCTCTTACGCGCGCCTAGAAGCCAAAGCCTCGCAGACAGAAGCGCTGCGGCCATCGATCGACAGGCTTTCCCGCATGGTAGGCGGGGGTGAGCGGAAAGGATAATCATGATCGACGTCACGTTTCCCGACAATTCCGTGCGGTCCTACGAGCCCGAAACGACTGGCGCGGCTGTCGCCGCCGGCATTTCGAAGTCGCTCGCCAAGAAGGCCATCGCCTATGCACTGGATGGCGAAGTGCGCGATCTCTCGCAGCCGCTCGGCGGCGCGGGCCGGATCGAAATCGTCACGCGCGAGGACGAGCGTGCGATCGAGCTGATCCGCCACGACGCGGCCCATGTCATGGCCGAGGCCGTGCAGGAACTCTGGCCGGGCACGCAGGTCACGATCGGTCCCGTCATCGAGAATGGCTTCTATTACGACTTCGCCAAGGAGACCCCGTTCACGCCTGATGATCTGCCCGTCATCGAAAAGAAGATGCTGGAGATCATCCGTCGCAACGCGCCGTTCACGCGCGAGGTCTGGTCCCGCGACGAAGCGCGCCGCGTGTTCGGCGAGAAGGGCGAGACGTACAAGGTCCAGCTGGTCGATGCGATCCCAGAGGATCAGGACGTCAAAATCTATCGTCAGGGCGAATGGTTCGACCTTTGCCGTGGTCCGCACATGGCCTCCACGGGCCAGATCGGCGAAGCCTTCAAGCTGATGAAGGTGGCCGGCGCGTATTGGCGCGGCGACTCGAACAACCCGATGCTGACGCGCATCTACGGCACAGCTTGGCGCACGCCCGAGGAGTTGAAAGCCTACCTCACCATGCTGGAGGAGGCCGAGAAGCGCGATCACCGCCGCCTCGGCCGCGAGATGGACTTGTTCCATTTCCAGGAGGAGGGACCGGGCGTCGTCTTCTGGCACCCCAAGGGCTGGTCGCTGTTCCAGGACCTCATCGCCTATATGCGTCGCCGTTTGCGGGCCGATTACGCCGAGGTGAACGCGCCCCAAGTTCTCGACAAGTCGCTGTGGGAGACCTCCGGCCACTGGGGCTGGTATCGCGAGAACATGTTCCAGGTGCAGTCCGCTGGCGACGAAGCCGAGGACAAGCGCGTCTTCGCGCTCAAGCCCATGAATTGCCCCGGCCACGTCATGATCTTCAAGCATGGCTTGAAGTCCTACCGCGAACTACCGATCCGTTATGCCGAATTCGGGACGGTACATCGTTATGAGCCGTCAGGTGCGATGCATGGTCTCATGCGCGTTCGCGGCTTCACGCAGGACGACGCGCATATCTTCTGCACCGACGAGCAGATGGAAGCCGAGTGCCTGAAGATCAACGATCTGATCCTCTCGGTCTATCGCGACTTCGGCTTCGAAGAGATCATGGTCAAGCTCTCGACGCGGCCGGAGAAGCGTGTTGGTACCGATGAGATGTGGGACCGCGCCGAGTCTGTCATGCGCGACGTGCTCAAGACGATCGAGGCGCAGTCGGGAGGCCGCATCAAGACGGGCATCAACGAAGGCGAGGGCGCGTTTTACGGGCCGAAGTTCGAGTATACGTTGAAGGATGCGATCGGCCGCGAATGGCAGTGCGGCACGACGCAGGTCGACTTCAACCTGCCGGAGCGGTTCGGTGCCTTCTATATCGACTCGAACTCCGACAAACGCCCGCCAGTCATGATTCACCGCGCCATCTGCGGTTCGCTGGAGCGGTTCCTCGGCATTCTCATCGAGAATTTTGCAGGCCATTTCCCGCTTTGGATGGCGCCGACGCAGGTCGTCGTCGCGACCATCACATCCGAGGCGGATGAATACGCCGCTGGCGTCGTGCGCGAATTGCGGGCTGCCGGGATGCGGGTGGAGAGCGATCTTCGCAACGAGAAGATCAACTATAAGGTCCGCGAGCATTCGCTGGCCAAGGTTCCGGTCATCCTCGTCTGCGGAAAGCGCGAGGCGGAGGAGCGTTCGGTCAACCTGCGCAGGCTCGGCTCGCGCGATCAGGAAGCGATGAGCCTGGATGCAGCCAAAGCGCTTCTCCTGGCGGAAGCCGTCGCGCCGGACCTCCGCTCGGCAGCGGAATGAAATAAAGGGCGGCTTCTCGGAGCCGCCCTTTTTTTCAGAAGCGCCGGCTCAGTCGCCGGTGCCGATATCGGGGCTGTTGGGATCGACCAGATCGCTCGTCAGCACCTCGACGTCTGAATCTACGCCGCTTTTGACGGCGAACTGACGTTGGAACAGTCGGTCCTTGTTGCGCGCGACGATCACATAGTCGCCTTCCGCCAGAACCATGGACGGAAAAGCACCGACGCTTTCGCTGATGAGGTCACCCTGCATGCTGGTGATCGACCAAGCCGTGTCGGCCAGAGCTTCGCCGCCATGTTCGCGCACGAGCTTCATGGTCAGTTGCGCGGCGCGCTGGGTCATGACGGCATCCGTGATGCGCCCCGACTCGACTCGTACTTCCGCTCGGGACACGGCATTCACATCGCCATAGCGCGACACGACATGGTAGTTCCCGGAGTTCAACCTGATGACGACACCCGGCTCGACTTCGGATGCGACGAGCCGGCGATCGTGTTCGTCGGTCGCCTCGCTGAAAATGTCGAAGTGAACCTTGTCCTTGGTCAGCACCGTGTCCACCGAGGCTTTGGCCGACAGGCGCAGTCCACCCGCATCGATCGCGACCGTCTCGCGTGTTTCCCGCCCACTGAAGTCGATGCGCTTGGTGACGCCCGCTCGCCCGAATCCGACATGCAGAATGTAGGGTCCGGGCGGAACGTCGAAGACCGCTTCACCGCCCTTGGCCACCGCAATCACCGGCAGCTTTCCATCAGCAGCGGGATCGGGCGAGAACAAGCGCCAGACGAGATCGGATGGGATCGACGGGCCGTCTTTGCCAAGGGTCGCATGCAAGGTCAGCGCGTTGGGCGGTCTGGTGATGTTGAGGCTGGGCTGGGGCTGGGGCGCAAAGGCGGGTATCGTCGGCAGCTTGAGGTCCGACCCCTGCAGACTGGGCGGGGGTTGGGGTAGGGCGATCGGCTCCAGCTTCTTCAAGCCGCGCGATGTCGGAATGCCGAGATCGACAGCGGCCGGGTCCTTGGGGATGGCGGAGGGCGAAGCGTATGCGCCGGGCCCTTCGGGTTCGTGCCCACCGCCGCCGGGAGGCGCCTGCTGCGCGAGGGCTGGCTGTAGAAACAGGATGGAGAGGGCGAAAGACGCGGTCCCGAAACCTGGGCGCATGTTCGGTCTCCCTTTTGCATGATCGCTCGTCTGTTGAGCGAGAAGGCATAGCTCATTTCAAGGCGAAAAGGCGACCGTTCCCCTCATCGACGGAGGCGGTTTGCAAAATGCACGCTTTCGCCTAGCTCTGTGCCAGCACGAGAGAGGATAGTTCCGTGATCGAAGCCAAGACCCTTCTTGCGACCCGACGCTCCGTCCCGATTCCCGCCTTGACGGCCCCCGCACCAGACGGCGCGGAACTGACCGACATCCTCACCGAAGCGACGCGCGTGCCCGACCATGGCAAGCTTACGCCCTGGCGCTTCATCCTGTTTCGCGGCGACACGGCGAACGCCATGGGCAAAGCTCTGGCCGACTTGGCCGAACGTCGCGAAGGGCAGGCTTTGAGCGAGGGACGGCGGACCTTCGAGGAGAATCGCTTCACGCGCGCTCCGCTCGTGGTCGGTGTCGTCTCCACCGCCAAGCCGCATTTCAAAATTCCCGAGTGGGAGCAGGTCTTGTCCGCCGGTGCGGCGACGATGAACCTGATCCATGCCGCCCATGCCCGTGGATATGGCGCCAACTGGATCACCGAATGGGTGGCCTATGACGACGAGGCCAAAGCCTTGATGGGAATTGCGCCCGACGAAAAGGTTGTCGGGTTCGTCTACATCGGCACGCCGACGGAGAAGCCGAGCGATCGTCCGCGCCCGGATCTGTCGACCGTCGTGTCCGAAGCCTCGCTTCCGGCCTCAGCCTGATGTTCTACGAGACCGCCCACAACGACCATGGTCTGCCGCATGATCCGTTCAAGGCCATCGTCGCGCCCCGGCCGATCGGCTGGATTTCAACGCGAGCGAAGGATGGTTCGGTCAATCTCGCGCCCTATAGCTTCTTCAACGCGATCGCGGACGATCCCAAGCTCGTCATGTTCTGCTCGTCGGGTCTGAAAGACACCGCGAGCTTCGCCATCGAGAGCGGCGAGTTCGTCGTCAACCTCGCGACCTTGCCACTGGCCGAGGCGATGAATCGATCGTCCGCGCCGGCTCCACGGGGATCGAGCGAGTTCGAGATCGCCGGGCTGACGGAAGCACCCTGCCGGCTCGTATCGGCACCGCGCGTTGCTCAGTCCCCGGCCGCGCTGGAATGCAAGGTCACCCAGTCGTTCCGCCCGCTCGGGCTCGATGGCCCGTCGCCTTCTGCCGTCATGGTGATCGGGCAGGTCGTCGGCATTCATATCGACGAGCGAATCCTGCGAGATGGGATGCTGGCGATGGACCTTGCCGAACCGCTCACACGGCTCGGGTATCTCGACTACGCCGTGACGCGAGAGGTCTTCGCCATGGTGCGGCCCAAGCGTCCGGACGCGAGCGACCAAGCCCCGCGCCATCCTTAGCAACAGGTTCTTAAACGTGGTGAAGATTTGTTAAAGAATTTGGGTGCAGAAATAGGGCCTATGCCCTGTTTCCGAGGCCAGTTCGAATGCTCGCTCATCACTTCGTCAAATGGTGTGAGACCGCCAGCACAGCGGAGCGCTGCGCTGGCGTAGCCTTGTTGGCCGATGCCGTTACGGAACAGAAGTTCCTACCCAAGGAAACGCGGGAGGCGGAAGCGGCCCTCTTATTTGCGCTGGACGACATCTCGCCGCGCGTCCGCCGTACGATGGCAGTGCATGTTGCCGCATCCGAGCGGGTTCCCCGGCAGTTGGTTCTGTCGCTGGTCAAAGATGTGGACGATGTGGCAACCCCTGTCATCGGGCAGTCTCCTCTGCTGACGGGGTCGGATCTGGCGAGCCTCGCGCGGACGGGCAGTCGCGCTGCCCGGCTTGCTTTGGCGCGTCGGGCTGGACTGCCGGACGAGGCCTGCCGCGCACTCGCGCATGGCGACGATGCCGATGCGGCACGCGAAATGATCTGCAACCGTCAGGCCGCTCCGTCCGCTGACACGCTGCGAATTGCGGCGCAGCGCTTCGGCGGGGACGGGCGTATTCGCGAGCTTCTCCTGGAGCG
>NZ_BBWS01000056.1:0-28921 GCF_001463925.1 Aureimonas sp. N4
ATTCGCGAGCTTCTCCTGGAGCGCGGCGATCTTCCCGCCGATGTTCGCCATGGTCTTCTCCAGTCTTTGTCGGACAGCCTGATCCAGTCCAATCTCGTCACCGGACTGCTCGGAGCGGAGCGAACCGAGCGGCTGAGGATGGAAGTTCAGGATCGGGCGATCTCCGCCGTGATCGAAGAGGTCGCTCCGGAAGATGTGGTGGAGTTCTCTCAGCACCTGCGCGCGCAGGGCGCCCTGACGGTGGCCGTTCTCCTGAAAGCCGTATGCTCGGGCCGGATCGATCTTTTCGCCGCTGCGCTCTCGCTACTGACCGGCCATTCGGAGCGCCGCGTTCGCGCCATCATCGCGGAAGCGCGCGAGCCCGCCTTCGCCGCTCTGGTGCGATCGGCCGGGTTTCCGCCCGCCGTCGTCCCGCTGCTTCTCGCCGCCATTCGAGTCTGGAAGGATGCGTCCGGCCAGGACGAGATCGACGCGGCCGATGTCGCGGCATCCGTCATTCAACGGCTGGTCGGTCGGCAAAGACATGAAGGCACCGCCGCAGAGGCAGCTCTTCTCGATCTCCTGGAAATTCTGTCGAGCGAGACGCAGCGCTCCGCGATGCGCCATCGCCTCGAACGTCATCTCGCCGCTTGATGCGTTTCGGACGGCCCGTCAGTAGCGGAACTGTTCGGCCAGGATGCGCTCGTCCCACGAATGTTCTGGGTCGAAGAGAATCAAACTGCTGAGATCCCGAACCTCGCGAATCTCGATCCGCTGAACCGACTTCACCTCACGATGATCCGCGACCGCGTTGACCGGTCGCTTCTCCGACTCCAGCACTTCGATGTCGACCACCTGCCTGTTGGCCAGCAGCGCGCCGCGCCAGCGACGCGGACGAAAAGCGCTAACGGGCGTCAGCGCCAGAAGCGGCGCTTCGATGGGAATGATAGGCCCCTGAGCGGAGAGGTTATACGCCGTGGAGCCGGTGGGGGTCGCCACGAGCACGCCGTCGCAGACCAGTTCCTCCAGCCGCGTGCGCCCGTCGATCGAAATTTTCAGCCGCGCGGCTTGGTAGGATTGGCGGAACAGCGCGACTTCGTTGATCGCAAGCGCGGTATGTCGCATTCCCACTTCATCGATCGCCGTCATCTGAAGGGGGCGAATCTCGCTCTGAACGGCTTGGTCCAAGCGCTCGGCGAGATCGTCCTCCCGATACTCGTTCATGAGGAACCCAATCGTTCCCTTGTTCATGCCGTAGATCGGCTTGCCCGTGTCCATGAAGCGGTGAAGCACGTGGAGCATGAAGCCGTCGCCGCCCAGCGCCACCACAACTTCGGCCAATTCAGGATCGACGGTCTCGTAAAGACTTTGCAGACGCTGGAGAGCGTCCTGCGCCTCCGCGCTTTCGCTCGCCAGCAGGGCCACGGGTCGGCTCGTCTGTCGCATGGGCATCCAATATCCGAGGTTGGTGGGTGCCCACCCCTTTGAGCATCGCTGCGAACCTAATTCCTATCCCGCAGGACGCAAGCCATTCCCACGCGTTTCTTCCCCAACCCGAAAGCACGACGGCATGCGTCGGTATCATGGGCGGCATCTGGCTGTTATGCCTGAGGGTAAACCCCAGAGTTCGAGGCTCCGTGTCATGTCCCGATTCGCGATTTCCGGTATCGATATCTTCGACGGCGTTCGCACGCTTCGAAACGCCGCGTTGATCGTGCGGGACGGTTTGATCGAGGCGTTGCAGGAAGAGCCGGTCACCGACCCCGACGTCACCGTGGAATATGGCGATGGCGGCGTCATCGCGCCCGGCTTCGTGGATATTCAGGTGAATGGCGGTGGGGGCGTTCTCCTGAACGACCAGCCGACAGTTGATGGCGTGCGCGCGATCTGCGCCGCCCATCGAACGTTCGGCACGACCTACCTTCTGCCAACCGTTATCACGGATCGCGAAGAGGTCACGTTCGCGGCGATCGAGGCTGTTCGCAAGGCTATGAGCGAGGGCGTGCCGGGCTGCGGCGGCATCCATGTGGAAGGGCCGTTCATCGCGCTCAAGCGCAAGGGCGCGCATGAGGCCGCGTGCGTGCGCGCCATGTCGGACGAGGATGTCGTCAAACTCTGCGCGGTGGATGTCAGACCGTTCCTGATCACGGTTGCGACGGAATCCGTGCGGCCGGACCAGATCGCCAAACTCGTGCAGGCCGGCATCCGCGTTTCGATCGGCCATTGCGACGGGAGCTACGAGGACGTTCGAGCCGCCATCGCGGCGGGTGCCAGCTGCGTCACGCATCTCTTCAACGCCATGAGTCAGCTCGGCCATCGTGCGCCCGGCGTGGTGGGCGCGGCGCTGGATTCGCCCGATGTCTGGGCCAGCATCATCGCCGATGGCCACCATGTCCATCCCGCCATGGTCGATCTCGCCCTTCGCGCCAAGAAGGGCGCGAATCGCATGATCGCCATTTCCGACGCGATGCCAACCGTCGGCAGCGCCGGCAATGTGTTCGATCTGGGTGGACGCCGAGCGACGCGCGAAGGCGGGCGTCTAACGCTGGACGATGGCACGCTGGCAGGCTGCGACATCTCCCTGCATGATGCCGTGCGCTATCTCGTGGATACGACCGGTATCGCCAGGGAAGAAGCGTTACGAATGGCGACCGCCAATCCGGCTCGCTTCCTTGGCATATCGGACAGCCGAGGTTTTCTGCGTCCCGGCATGAGCGCCGATTTCGTCTGGCTGCGGCCAGACCTCTCGCTCGGGCGCGTCTGGATCGCGGGCCGCGAGTAGCGGCGTCGCCCAGCGGACGAGACGGGGCGGCTGACGTTAGCCGAGCGAGAGAATTTCCTCTGCCGCCCGAAGGCCAGTTTCCCATGCACCGTGCGCCGTGGAGAAGGCGCTTTCATGCGTGGCTTCTCCCGCCCAGGCGATGCGATCGTCCAGTCGCTCGGCGAGGATGCGTCGCGCCTCCGCATGGCCGGGCAGGGCATGGGAATAGGACCCGCGTGAAAACGTTTCCTGTCCCCAATGAGTCTCGCAATCCGGGGTGATGGTTTTGACGATGTCGCTGCCGTAAAGGCCGCGCAGTTCTTCAAGAGCGAAGGCCGTCGTGGCGCCCGGTCCCTCGGTCTCCAAAGCCGCAGCGTGCCGGCCACCAAAGAAGGCTTCGATCAGCGGACGGCCGAAGGGGCGTAGATTGTAGCTGCCTGTCGCCGCCCTATCGATCCGGCCGAACAGATGCCCTTCCTCGGAGAAGGGCTCAGGGTTGCCGAGCTTGAGGAAAGCCTTGTTGGCGAGCCCCAGCGGCAGGCCAGCGGCCGCCTCGATCTTGGCGGCATAACGAGAGGGGAGCTTCAGCTCGCCCTGCGCGAGGATGGCGGTCGGCAGCGTTACGACGACATGCCGCACTTCGAGATCGCCCGCGCTGGTTCGAAGCACTGAGCCGCGGAGGCGATCTTCGATTGCCAGAACGCGGACATTCAGTCGGTATGACAGGCCCTTCGCCAAGGACACGAGCGCCGCGCCGTAGCCGCCCGGCAAACGCCAGTTTTCGCCCGTATCGACATAGCGCCCGTAGTCGAACACCGAGACTCGCTCGAACTCGGTGCCATTGTAATAGCTGCTGATGGCGTCGATCAGTCCGTTCCAGCGGCAGCCGGGTTCGAGATAGGCAGAGGCGGGGCCGTCCGTCGCATTCTTCGAAGCGGCTTCCAGCCGGTCGTCGAACGCATCGAAGGCCGCCGCGAACTCGGCCTGCTCCGCCTTGGTGAAGCCACGGTTTCCCTCCTGCTCATCCCAGCGCGGACGGGTTCGATCCACCTCCAGTCCCTTGCTTTCGAACAGGGGAACCAGGGGATTCCGATCGGCGGAATGGAGCCATTCGCAACCGAGATCGATCGGCGCTCCATCTCGGGACAGAACCGTGTGAGCCCGACCGCCCAATCGGTCTCGCGCCTCCAAAAGAAGGATCGAACGCCCGGCGGCCGCAAGGCGAGTGGCGGCGCCGAGCCCAGCTGCGCCCGCGCCCACAATGGCTACATCGCAATGGTTCATGGATGAAATGGCTTTCGGGACAAGGAGGACGCTGGCTGATAGCTCGACCCATACGGCCTTGGAAAGCAAGCATTCGGCTCGGTGCGACGAGAGGCGGGTGGGACGCCGAAAGCCGCCCGTGCCGAACGCTTGATGCATCTATAGCTGCGGAAGATTGCAACCCGATGAAGGCACTTCACCAAATTGTACGCGACCCGCTATGGCGCCGAGATGGAGCACTCTCGCCGCGCGTCAAGCCCAGTGCCGCAAGAGATCGTCCGTGGTTAGCGTTTCGACCTGCTGTCCGTAGCGTCCCTGATAGACCGCCATCTGGGCATCATGCGCCGCGTCGCTGGAAGAGCAGAGCGCGTCCATGACGACGATCACCCGATAGCCGCGATCCACAGCGCCTAGAACTGTCCCGAGCACACAGACATCGGTTTCCCCACCTGTAATGACCAATGTGTCGGCGTGACGAGCCTGCATCATCTCGTCAAACCGGGGATCCACCCAAGGAGAATAGACCGTCTTATCGAAGATCGCGGCCGGCGGCGCGAGAAAGGAGAGTGATGGAACGAGATCCGCCATCTCGTCGCCCAGCCGCTCGAGCGTCATCGATTCCCAGCGTTCGTAATAGCGTCGCCATGTGCCGTGTCCCTCTCCGGCGCGGCGGGCAGGTATGAACCGCGTGAAGATCGTCCGCTCGGCGTGTACGGTTGCTATGCGTTCCACCCGTGGCAGAACGCGCGCGATCCAGGGCGTCTTCCAGTCCGTGTCTTCCGCGAAGAGACGTTGCAGATCGACGCAAATATGAAGCGCGTTCGGTCCGATCGGACCGAAGCGTAGCTCGCTGTCCTGGCGTGTCATGGGCGTTCCTTTCCGCTGCAGGACGGGGAAGGGCGGCTTGTCGTTCCCGGCTACTCCGGAAAGATCGATAGACGCACGGCAAAATCGCAGGCTCTGAGATAGGATGAGCAAACGATCCGCGTTGATTCTGGCCAGATGTCATCCACCTCACGGATCGAGCGACATATCAGATGAGGCAGAGACCCGATGATCATCGACGAGCAACAGGATCGTTCCGTTCGGTTCTTCTCTCTTCACGAGCACGGGTTCGTCCGCGTCGCTGTTTCGACGCCCAAGGCCCATGTGGGCGATCCCCAGCGAAACGGCGAGTCGATTGTCACCGAGGCGCGCCGGGCCACGGAGCGCGGCGTCGATCTGATCGTCTTCCCCGAACTCAGCGTTTCGGCCTATGCGATCGATGATCTGCACTTGCAGGATGCGCTTCTGGACGATGTCGAGCAGGCGATCAGCGCCATCCTTCGCGCTTCGGCCGATCTCTCGCCCGTTCTGCTGATCGGTGCGCCGCTGCGCCGCAACGGGCGGCTTTACAATTGCGCGATTGCGATCCTTCGCGGCGTGATCCTCGGCGTCGTTCCGAAGGTTTTCCTGCCGAACTACCGCGAGTATTACGAAAAGCGTTGGTTCGCTTCCGGCAGCGGGATCACCGGAGCCGAGATCGACGTGGCCGGGCAGACGGTCCCCTTCGGCACCGACCTTCTCTTTGCCGCAGCCGATCTCAAGGATTTCATCTTCCATATGGAGGTCTGCGAAGACTTCTGGGCTCCCGCACCCCCTTCGATCGAAGGGGCGCTGGCCGGCGCGCTGCTCCTTTGCAATCTTTCGGCCTCGAACATCGTGGTCGGCAAGTCGGCCGACCGGCATATCCTGACTTCTGCCCAAGCGATGCGATGCATGGCGGCCTATATGTATTCGGCGGCCGGCGGCGGGGAAAGCAGCAACGATCTGTCCTGGGACGGGCAGGCGATGATCTACGAGTTGGGCGATTGTCTCGCCGAGTCCGAGCGCTTTTCCCGCGAGCCGCAATTGACGGTCGCCGATGTCGATTTGCAGCGTCTGCGGCTGGAGCGGATGCGCATGCCGACCTTCAACGATGCGGCCGTGCGCGCCGGCAACCCCGAACGGACATTCCGCCGCGTCGAATTCCTCCTGCAGCCGGATTATGCCGACAAGGGTCTCGAGCGCCACATCCGGCGCTTTCCCTACGTGCCCGACGCCCCTGCGCGGCTCGACCAAGACTGCTACGAGGCCTTCAACATCCAGGTTCATGCGCTCATCAAGCGGTTCGAATCAACGCCGGGAGACCGAATGGTGATCGGCGTCTCCGGCGGTCTCGACTCCACCCATGCCTTGATCGTCGCGGCCAAGGCCTGCGACGTGCTCTCTTTGCCACGGACCACGATTCTCGGCTTCACCATGCCAGGCTTCGCGACGGGTGACACGACCAAGGGCAATGCCTGGGCTCTGATGAAAGCTTTGGGAATTGAAGCCGCCGAAATTGATATTCGGCCTGCCGCGCGCCAGATGCTGGCCGACATGGGCCATGCCTTCTCACAGGGCGAACCGGTCTATGACATCACGTTCGAGAATGTGCAGGCGGGGCTTCGCACGGACTATCTGTTCCGCCTCGCCAACCAGCGCAACGGCTTCGTTATCGGCACCGGCGATCTGTCGGAACTGGCTCTCGGCTGGTGCACCTATGGCGTCGGTGATCAGATGAGCCATTACGGCGTCAATGCCGGCATCCCGAAGACGTTGATCCAATATCTTATTCGCTGGACCGTTTCCTCGGGCCAGTTCGATGCGGAGACGGGCCGTGTTCTCGATGCGATTCTCGACACGGAGATTTCGCCCGAGCTTGTTCCGGCCGATGCGACCGGAGCCCTGCAGAGCACGGAATCGAAGATCGGGCCTTACGAGCTCAACGATTTCTTCCTGTTCCATACGATGCGCTACGGCCAGCCGCCCGCGAAGGTCGCCTTCATGGCCTATCACGCTTGGCATAATCGTCAGGCAGGTGCTTGGCCCGTCCATTTCCCCGAGGCCAAAAAGAACGCCTACGATCTGGAGATCATCCGCCATTGGCTGGAGCGATTCCTGATCCGCTTCTTCCAGACGAGCCAGTTCAAGCGAACAGCGATGCCGAACGGACCCAAGGTCTCGGCAGGGGGCAGCCTGTCGCCGCGTGGCGACTGGCGCGCGCCATCCGACGGCAGCGCGGCGGCGTGGCTGCGAGATTTGGAACGCGTTCCCAAGGCCTGATGGTCAGGCGACGCGGACCTGGTTTCGCCCTGCCTGCTTGGCGGCGTAGAGCGCGCCGTCGGCACGCTCCAGCACGGTGAGAAGCTCGGATCGGCTGTTCGACAGAGCGACGCCTAGGCTGACCGTGACGCCGATCGCTCCTCCGTTCCAAGGGATGGGCAGGCGCTGAACGATAAGCCGGAGAGCTTCCGCCAGGCAGACGGTGGCCTGCACCTCGCGGCCTGTCACGACGAGCACGAATTCTTCCCCACCCAGGCGGGCGATATGACCGCCCTCGGGCATGAGTGCGGCCGCCCGTTCGGCGAACTCGCGCAGAACCTCGTCACCAGCCGCATGGCCGAATCGATCATTGATCGATTTGAAGTGATCGAGATCGGCGAGAATGAATCCGGCATGTCCGCCATGTCCTTTCAGGGCCTGCGACAAGCCCTCGCGATTGAGCACCTTGGTCAAAGGATCTGTGCGCGCCTGATGCTCCATCGCCAGATAGGCTCGTTCGGCTTCGAGGGCGAGGATGAGGGTGGTCAGAAGGATCGTGGTGATATGATCCACGATGAAGATCACGATGACCATTTGAGGAGCCTGCTCCGCCGGGATCGGCAGTAGCGGAAGACAGATCGCCACTGCGATCATGAGAAGCGCGAAGGCGGCCAGCTTTCGGGTCGGCGAGCGCGGCACACCAGCCGTATAGACATAGCGGGCGACGGCCGCCTCGTGCATCGCATAGGCGAGCGTGCTCGCCATGTTGACCTGATCCCCCGCCAAGCCCACCGCCGTGGCCGTCAGATGAGCCCCGGCCGGCAGAAGGCCAAAAAGCACCATCGCGAGAGTGACCGGACTGCGACCATCGAAAACTCGAAATCCGCTCCAGAACAGCGAGCCCGCCAGCACCCAGCCAACGGTCGACCAGATGCTTCCATAGTAGCCGAAATCGACGAACCAGACGGACAGTCCCGCACAAAGCGCGAAGCTTGCGCTGAACAACAGAAAATGGCGCTTCATCGGCTGCAGCAGCCAGCAGACGAAAAACACGACGGCCGAGATCGCGAAGACGACGAAGTCGGTGAACTGTAGGGTTGGAATCGACAGGTCCATCACCGAGTGCCGCCCATGCAGGAGAGGCTAGCCTAACGTCTCCTTCGCTAACGTTCCTTTGGGCATAGACGAAAACGCGTAACGTCCTTAACCAAAGGCTACGACGACGTACGAACGACCAGTATCAATACACTGGCGCCGCCCGTGCAGGTAATACGACTTCATGTATCAATCTGTTAAGGGAGCGAGTGGTGAGCGCGGTGGGACTCGAACCCACGACCACATGATTAAAAGTCACGTGCTCTACCAACTGAGCTACGCGCTCGAACCAACATGGAGCCATGTTTGGAATGCGCGAACCATAGAAAGCTCACCGGCTGTGGTCAACCGCTTTCATGCGATCGTCCCCAGGGTTTGAATGCCGCATGGGTTCGGCGTAAGACCGATGGAAGCGTGCCGGATGATGTTTTGCAGACAAGGGTTCCGTTTTGATCGCCGACCTGTCCTATCCGACCGCGATCCTGGCGGGTGCCCTGTCGTTCCTATCACCCTGCGTTCTTCCCCTCGTTCCGCCATACCTTTGCTATATGGCAGGTGTATCAGCCGACGAGTTGCGTCGCGGTCACGTCGAGGATCGCGCGGGCTACGGAAGACTGGTCTGGACCGCGATCGTCTTCGTGCTCGGATTCTCCACCGTCTTCGTTCTCCTGGGAGCGGGAGCCAGCACGCTCGGCCAGTTGCTCCGCCGCAATCTCGATTGGCTCGGATTGATCGCCGGCATCGGCATTATCCTTATGGGCCTGAAGTTCCTCGGTGTTCTCAGACTCGATTTTCTGTCGCGCGAGGCGCGGTTTCAAGCGGACGCGCCCCGACGATCACTGGGCGGTGCCTATTTGATGGGTCTGGCTTTCGCGTTTGGCTGGACCCCCTGCATCGGCCCCGTGCTCGGTCTGATCCTGGGTCTAGCCGGCGCGCGGCAATCCGTGACGGAAGGAATGGTTCTCTTGAGCCTTTATTCCGCCGGCCTCGGAATTCCCTTCGTTCTGGCGGCGGCCTTTTCCGCGAGTTTCCTGCGCGCGGCCAGCCGCATTCGTGCCCATTTCGGACTGATTGAGAAGTTGATGGGCGTCATGCTGGTCGTCACGGGTATTCTGTTCCTGACGGGTGGAATGCAGGCGATGTCGTTTTGGCTCTTGGAAACATTCCCAGCCCTTCAAAAAATCGGCTGAGCTTCGTATGGCTCCCGCCCAGTCGAATCCCATTCTCACCATCCCGGAAAGCTGCCGATGATCCGCACCTGCCTCTCCATCGTTCTGGCTGCCGGCGAGGGAACCCGGATGAAATCGTCACGGGCGAAGGTGCTGCACAAAGTGGCGCATCGCCCGCTTGTCCTGCATGCGGTCGATGCCGCAATGGCAGCTGGCTCAACGGAAACCGTCGTGGTGACGGGACGGGACGCGGAAAGCGTGATCAGCCTTTTGTCGTCCTTTGATCCCTCGCTGCGCCATGTCTCGCAGGAGCAGCGCTTGGGAACCGCTCATGCGGCTCTGGCCGCACGCCGCGTCTTGGAGCAAGGATTCGATGACGTCCTGATCCTGTTCGGGGATACGCCACTCGTGCGGGCCGAAACGCTGAAGGCCGCACGGGCGGAGATCGTAGCTGGCACAGCCGTCTGCGTGGTCGGCTTCCGAACATCCAAGCCGCAGGGTTACGGCCGCCTCATTCTCGAAGGCGCCGATCTCGTCGCCATTCGCGAGGAAAAGGACGCCTCCGAGGCCGAACGGAGGATCGATCTCTGCAACGGCGGCGTGATGGCGCTCGATGGCCGTTTGGCTTTGAAGCTCCTCACGCGCATCGGCAATGAGAATGCCAAGGGCGAGTTCTACCTGACGGATGTCGTGGCTATCGCGCGCGAGGAAGGGCTTCCGGTCCGAATGGTAACGGCGGACGAAGAGGACGTTCTGGGCGTCAACACGCGGCTGGAACTGGCGCGCGTCGAATCCTTGTGGCAGGCGCGCCGGCGCGAGGAGATGATGCTGTCGGGCGTCACGCTCGTCGCCCCGGAAACCGTGTTTTTCGCCGCCGATACGGTGGTGGAGCCGGATGTGGTGATCGAGCCGAATGTCGTTTTCGGACCCGGCGTGGTGGTTCGCAGCGGCGCGGTGATCCATGCTTTCAGTCATCTCGAGGGGGCGAGTGTCGGCTCGAAGGCCTCGGTCGGCCCCTACGCACGGTTGCGCCCGGGCGCCGATCTTCGTGCGGGGGCGAAAGTCGGCAATTTCGTCGAGATCAAAAGCACGACGGTCGGCGAGGGCGCCAAGGTCAGTCATCTGACCTATCTCGGCGACGCCAGCATCGGCGCCGAAACCAATATCGGCGCAGGCACGATCACCTGCAATTACGATGGCTACAACAAGTACCGGACGGAGATTGGGGCAAGAGCCTTTATCGGCTCCAACTCCGCGCTGGTCGCGCCTCTTTCGATCGGTGATGGCGCTTATATCGGATCGGGCAGCACGGTGACCGAGGACGTCCCAGCCTATGCGCTGGCCATCGCGCGTACGCGTCAGGTGGTGAAGGACGGTCGGGGCCGTGAGATCAACGAACGCAACGCCGCTCGCAAAGCCGCCAAGACCTGAAGATACCCCCCGTCTTCGAACTCCCGCTATCAAATTTGAGCTACGGGTTCGGGTGAAACCGCTATGAAATCCATGGCGCGTCTCCCGGTGCCATCGCTTACCTGAAGGACCTTTCGGCATGTGTGGCATTATCGGCATCATCAGCCAGACCCCCGTCGCGACCCGCCTCGTGGATTCACTGAAGCGGCTGGAATATCGGGGATACGATTCCGCCGGTATCGCCACGCTGGAGGGAGGCCAGTTGAAGCGCCGGCGCGCGGCTGGGAAGCTGCGCAACTTGGAAGCGGTTCTCGCCGACCAACCTCTGGGCGGCACGATCGGGATTGGGCACACACGCTGGGCCACGCATGGTATTCCGAACGAGACGAACGCACACCCGCATTTTGGTGATGGCGTGGCGGTGGTTCACAACGGCATCATCGAAAACTTCGCCGAGCTGAAGCGCGAGCTACAAGCCGAAGGCGCAGCCTTCACCAGCCAGACCGATACGGAAGTCGTAGCGCATCTTTTGGCGCGCTATCGCCGGCAAGGCTCGAGCCGCCGCGAGGCGATGGAAAGACTGTTGAAGGCGATCACGGGAGCCTATGCGCTGGCGGTGATCTTCGAGGACGATCCGACCACCGTTATGGCCGCGCGTTCGGGACCGCCCCTGGCGATCGGTCATGGCGAAGGCGAGATGTTCCTCGGTTCCGATGCGATCGCCCTGTCGCCCTTCACCGATGAAGTGACCTATCTCGAAGATGGCGACTGGGCGGTGATTGGGCGAGACGCCGCGCACATCTTTGACGCCGACAACCGACCCGTGGAGCGGCCTCGCCACCGGGCCGTCGGCAAGCAGCATTATGTCGATAAGGGCAATTATCGTCACTTCATGCAGAAGGAAATCTACGAGCAGCCCGAGGTGATCGGCCATACGCTCGGAGCCTTCGTGGACATGACCACAGGCGAGACGCGTATTCCGCTGGGCGCGGAGCTTGATTTCACGGGCGTTCGTCGCATGGCGATCTCCGCCTGCGGAACCGGCTTCTACGCCGGCATGGTCGGTCGATACTATTTCGAGCGCTATGGCCGCATCGCCTGCGATCTCGATGTGGCCTCCGAGTTTCGCTATCGCGAAAGCCCGCTGAGTGACGTTGATCTGTCGCTCTTCATTTCGCAGTCGGGCGAAACGGCTGACACTCTCGCGTCGCTTCGCTACGCCAAGGCGGAGGGCCTCAAGACCGCAGCCGTCGTCAATGTCGCGGGTTCCACGATCGCCCGCGAAGCGGATGCGGCTCTGCCGACGCTGGCGGGGCCAGAGATCGGCGTTGCCTCAACCAAGGCCTTCACCTGCCAGCTGACAGCCCTGGCGGCCCTGTCGGTGCGTGCCGGTGTGCAGCGGGGTGTTCTCTCCAGCGCTCAGGAACAGGAACTGACGCGGGCGCTCGCCGAGGCGCCGCGCATGATCAACGCCGCGCTCCATGTCGAGCCCCAGATCGAAGCGCTGGCCCGCGAAATGGCGACCTACCGCCATGCCCTATTCCTCGGGCGCGGCTTCTCGTTCCCGCTCGCCATGGAAGGCGCGTTGAAGCTGAAGGAGATCAGCTACATCCACGCGGAGGGCTATGCGGCGGGTGAGCTCAAGCATGGGCCGATCGCGCTGATCGACGAGACCATGCCGGTGGTGGTCGTGGCTCCGTTCGACCGGGTGTTCGAGAAGACCGTCTCCAACATGCAGGAAGTCGCGGCCCGTGGCGGCCGGATTGTCCTGTTCACCGACGAGCGCGGGGCGGAAGCAGGCAAGGGCGTTTCAGCGCAGACGATCCTTCTGCCGGAGATGCCCGAAATCCTGACGCCGATCGTCTACAGCGTTCCGCTGCAACTCCTGGCCTATCACACGGCGGTCCAGATGGGCACGGATGTCGATCAGCCGCGCAATCTCGCGAAATCCGTGACGGTCGAGTAGCGGTCAGCCGGCGCGCAGGAGCTTGATCGCGTCATCTTTGCCGAAGAGGTAGAGGAGGGCGCGGACGGCTTCGCCCCTCACGGACTTCAGGTCCGGGTCGGTCGCGATCAGGAGCCGCGCATCGTCGCGCGCGGTCTCCATCAGGTCGGCATGGGCCTCCAGATTGGCGATCCGGAATGTCTGCATTCCCGACTGCCGCGTTCCCAGGAGATCGCCTTCGCCGCGCAGCTTCAGATCCTCTTCGGCGATTCGAAAGCCGTCTTCGGTTTCCCGCATCACGGCTAGACGTGCCTTGGCTGTTTCGCCCAGCGGCGCGCGATAGAGCAGCACACAGGACGAGGGCTTGTAACCGCGACCGACCCGCCCGCGAAGCTGATGCAACTGCGACAAGCCGAAGCGTTCGGCATGTTCGATCACGATGATCGACGCATCCGGCACGTCGACGCCGACTTCGATCACGGTCGTCGCCACGATGATCCGCGTGCGGCCCGATTTGAAGTCCGCCATCGCGGCGTCTTTCTCCGGCCCGGTCATGCGTCCATGCACAAGGCCGACGCGATCCCCGAAGAATTGCCGAAGGACTTCCGCACGTTCCTCGGCAGCCGTCAGATCGCTCGTCTCGGTTTCTTCCACCAGCGGACAGACCCAATAAAGCTTTTCGCCCTCATCGATGGCGCGCCCGGCGCGTGCGACGACCTCCTCCAGCCGATCGAAAGACACGGCGACGGTCGTGATGGGTTTGCGGCCGGCCGGCTTTCCATGGAGCCTCGACACGTCCATGTCCCCGAAGGCCGCCAGAACGAGCGTGCGCGGAATGGGGGTTGCCGTCATGACGAGAAGGTCCGGCGCATTGCCCTTGCGGGTGAGGCTCAAACGCTGCTCGACCCCGAAACGATGCTGCTCATCCACCACGACCAGCCCGAGGTCGCGATAGATCACATCCTCCTGAAACAGGGCATGGGTGCCCACGATAATGTCGATGTCTCCATTTCCGATGGCGGCGAGCTTGCCGTCCCGCGTCTTGCCGGAGTCGCGGCCGGTCAGCAGCGCGATCGACAGCCCGGCCGCGTCGCAATAGCGGCTAAGCCCGGCGAAATGCTGCCGCGCGAGGATTTCCGTCGGCGCGAGCAATGCCGATTGAGCGCCGGACTCCTTGGCAGCGGCCATGGCGAGGAGCGCCACGACCGTCTTTCCCGCGCCGACATCGCCCTGCAGGAGACGCACCATCCGCTCGGACCGGGCCATATCGGCGAAGATCTCAGACAAGGCTTCGCTCTGCCCCGGTGTCAGGCGAAACGGGAGAGCGGCTTCCGCGCGGCCGCGCAGCGAGCCGTCGGTTCCAAGCGAGCGGCCCGCCTCCTGCTTCATTCGACGCCGCGAGAGGGCGAGGGCCAACTGGCTTGCGAGAAATTCGTCATAGGCCAGTCGACGATAGGCCGGCTTGGTGAAGTCTAGGTCGCCGGGATCCTGTGGCTTATGGAGGCTTTCCAAGGCTGTGCGGAAGGGCGGAAACGACGCGCGGGATCGAACGCCCGGTTCGATCCATTCGGGAAGCTCGGGGAGCCGTTCGAGCGCGCTCGCGATCCCGCGCCGCAGGACCTTGGGCGAGAGCCCCCCGGTCATGGGATAAACGGGCTCCACGAGCGGCAGGCTCGCGGCGTCTTCGGCACTTCCCACGAAGTCGGGATGCACCATCGACGCGCGGCCGTTGAAGCGATCCACCTTGCCGGACACGAGGAGCGTCTCGCCAAGCGGAAACAGCTTCTCCAGCCATTGAGACTGCGCGCGGAAGTAGGTGAGGGCGATTTCGCCGGAACTGTCCTGCGCAATGACCCGCGTCGGCTGGTTGCGGGCCTCCCGCGAGGGAAATTGGTAGTGATCGATTCGCACTTCGAGCGTGACGATCGCGCCCTCCGGCGCCGAAGCGATCTTCTCGCGCCGACGACGGTCGATAGCCCCGCTCGGCATGTGGAACAGGAGGTCGCGTACCTTGGCGACGCCGCCGGCTCCGGGCGGTGCAACCAGTCCACCGATCAGGACGGACACTTTCGGCCCGACGCCCGAGAGCGTCGATACGGAGGCGAAAAGCGGATCGAGGGCAGATGGGCGCATGGGGCGGTGTTTATCGTCTGTTCTCCTGCGCGCATAGGCTGACAGGCCTTCGCGGGGCAACTATATAAAGCCCGCAAGGACCGGACGTCGCGCGAAACAGGCGAGGCGGGCGGATACATGTGTTTCAGCTCCAGAGAAAATCGGACGATCGCGATGACCGGAACCACACGCTCTTCCAGCGATCTCGAACCGCGCCGCCGCAAGGCGCTGTTCCGCTCCTGGCATCGCGGGACGCGCGAAATGGATTTGGTGCTCGGCCGCTTTGCCGACGCTGAGATCGGCTCGCTCAGCGACGACGATCTGACGATCTACGAGCATCTGATGGAAGCGCCCGACCGCGATCTCTTCTCCTGGCTCACGGGAACGCAGGAGACACCGGCCAATTACGACACGCCGGTGTTTCAGCGCATCAAGTCCTTCTATGCCCTGAACCAGATGGACGCATCGTGAGCAGCCCGGCCGTCCTGAAGAAAGCGCTCGAAAAGGGTGTCGGACTGCGTATCGGCAATGTGCTGGACGGTTACGAGCCCTTCCTGCTCGCCGAGATCGCTCGCGCGCGCGGCAAAGATCGACCGATCGTCTTCGTCATGCGGGACGGTAACCGTATGGGCGAGATCGAGGACGCCCTGCGCTTCATCGCGCCCGACCTGCCGGTCCTCGCGCTGCCGGCCTGGGACTGCCTTCCCTATGATCGCGTCGGCCCTTCCTCGGAAGCGGCCGCCCGTCGTCTCTCGGCCATATCCTCCATCGCCGCACTTCGACGCGAGCCGCATCGGGCGCTGATCCTGACCAGCGCCAACGCGATGCTTCAAAAAATGCCGCCGCGTCAGGTGCTGGAGGACGAGACGATCTCGGCCCGCGCCAGCGGCCGCATCTCCATGGACCATATCGTTCAGGTGCTGGGGCGGGGCGGGTTCGAGCGCGTGGCGACCGTGCGCGAGCGCGGCGAGTTCGCTGTTCGCGGCGGCATTCTCGATCTGTTTGCGCCGGGCGACGAAGAGCCGGTTCGGCTCGATTTCTTCGGCGACACGCTGGAATCCATTCGCTCCTTCGACCCCGCGACGCAGCGCACGACCGGCCAGCGCAAGACGTTCGAACTCGCCCCGGTCTCGGAAATCTCGCTAAAGGACGAGACGATTTCGAGGTTTCGCTCGAACTACGTCAAGCGCTTCGGAGCCCCCTCGCGCAACGACGCGCTGTATACGTCGATCAGCGAAGGGCGTCGGTTCTCTGGCATGGAGCACTGGCTGCCGCTCTTCTATGAACGCGTCGAAACGCTGTTCGACTACATCTCGGGCTTTCCGCTGGTGCTGGACCACCTCGTGACGGAGGCGATCGCCGAGCGGCGCAAGCTCGTGCAGGACTATTATGAGGCGCGTCGTCAGGGCGTGGCGGAAAAGAGCGCGGAATCCGTGCCCTATAATCCGCTCGGGCCCCAGGAACTTTACTTGACGGAGGACGAGCTGGCCGGCGGACTCGCCAGCGCCGATCCCGTTCGCCTGTCATCCTACGCGATCACGGATGCCGGCTTTCAGACCGATGTCGTCAATCTCGACGTACATCGCGGGCGCGACTTCGCAGCCGAGCGGCAGGCGGGCGACGTGAACGTCTTCTCCGCTGCGGTGGACCATATTTCGCGCCTGCGCGCAGGCGGTAAGCAAGTGATCTTGGCCGCATGGTCAGAGGGCTCGCGCGAGCGGCTGACGCAGGTCGTCGAGGAGCACGGCCTCGGCAATATCAAGGCGGTCGAAACGCTGAAACAGGCGCTGGAGATCGGCCGGAACATGGTCGCGACGGCCGTTCTGGGCGTCGAGGCGGGTTTCGAGACCGATCGCTTCGTCGTGGTCGGCGAGCAGGATATCCTGGGCGACCGTCTGGTCCGCCGCGCCAGGCGCAAGAAGCGCGGCGCGGACTATATCTCCGAAGTCACAGGCCTCAACGAGGGCGACATCGTGGTCCATGTGGATCACGGCATCGGGCGCTTTGTCGGCCTGCGCACCATCGAAGCGATGGGCGCGCCGCACGACTGTCTCGAACTGCGTTATGCCAATGACGACCGGCTGTTCCTGCCAGTCGAAAACATCGAACTGCTCTCGCGTTATGGCGGCGAGGGGACGGAGACGATCCTCGACAAGCTGGGTGGAGGCGCGTGGCAAGCGCGCAAGGCGAAGCTCAAGAAGCGGCTTCTGGACATGGCGGGCGGCCTCATCCGCATCGCCGCCGAACGCGAGATGCGCGGCGCGCCGAGGCTTCTGCCGCCCGAAGGTCTCTGGGCCGAATTCCAGGCACGTTTCCCCTATGAGGAAACCGAAGACCAGATGAACGCCATCGAAGCGGTGACCGACGATCTCGGTCAGGGCTGGCCGATGGATCGTTTGGTGTGCGGCGATGTCGGCTTCGGCAAGACGGAGGTCGCGCTGCGCGCGGCCTTCGTGGCCGCCATGAACGGGTTGCAGGTGGCGGTCGTGGTTCCGACGACGCTTCTGGCGCGCCAGCATTTCAAGACGTTCTCTGAGCGTTTCCGGGGCCTGCCGCTCAACCTCGCGCAAGCGTCCCGGCTCGTCACCGCCAAAGACCTCAACGAGACCAAGAAGGGTCTAACGGCCGGCACGGTGGACATCGTGGTCGGTACTCATGCCGTTCTCGGCAAGGGCATGAGCTTCAAAAACCTCGGCCTTCTTATTATCGACGAGGAGCAGCATTTCGGCGTCAAGCACAAGGAGCGGCTGAAGGAGCTGAAGTCGGACATTCACGTCCTGACGCTTTCCGCCACGCCGATCCCCCGCACGCTGCAACTGGCGCTGACCGGCGTTCGCGAACTCTCGCTGATTACCACGCCGCCCGTGGACCGCATGGCGGTGCGCACTTTCGTCACGCCCTTCGACCCTCTGGTGGTGCGCGAGACACTGCTGCGCGAGCGCTATCGGGGCGGCCAGAGTTTCTATGTCGCGCCGCGGCTTGCGGATCTTGCCGGCATCAAGGAGTTCCTGGACGAACAGGTGCCAGAGTTGAAGGTGGCGGTGGCGCATGGCCAGATGCCGGCCGGCGAGCTCGATGATATCATGAACGCCTTTTATGAAGGCCGCTACGATGTCCTTCTCTCCACGACCATCGTGGAGTCCGGGCTCGATATTCCGTCTGCCAACACGATGATCGTTCATCGTGCGGATATGTTCGGTCTGGCGCAGCTCTATCAGCTGCGTGGCCGCGTCGGGCGCTCGAAGCAGCGCGCCTATGCGCTCCTGACCATTCCCGCCAACAAGACGCCGACGGCGGGGGCGGATCGTCGCCTCAAGGTGCTTCAGTCTCTCGACACGCTCGGCGCGGGCTTCCAGCTGGCGAGCCACGACCTCGATCAGCGCGGCGCCGGCAATCTCCTCGGAGACGAGCAGAGCGGTCATATCAAGGAAGTCGGCTTCGAGCTTTATCAGCAGATGCTGGAGGAGGCCGTCGCCGAAATGAAGGGCGTCGAGGTCGAGACTGATGGCACGTGGTCGCCGCAGATCTCGCTCGGCACCGCCGTCATGATCCCCGAAAGCTACGTGCCCGATCTCCAGCTTCGCATGACGCTCTATCGCCGCTTGGCCGAGTTGGAGCATGCCCGCGAGATCGATGCGTTCGGCGCGGAAATGATCGACCGTTTCGGCAAGCTGCCCGTGGAAGTCGAGCATCTGCTGAAGGTCGTGTTCATCAAGGCCTTGTGCCGCAAGGCCAATATCGAGAAGCTCGATGCCGGTCCGAAAGGGCTCGTCATCCAGTTCCGCGAGAAAACCTTCGCCAACCCCGCAGCGCTCGTGCGCTATATCGGCGAACAGGGCCCGGCTGCGAAAATCCGGCCGGATCAGTCGATCGTTCTGTCACGCATCTGGGACAAGCCGGAACAGCGGCTCAACGGCGCAGCGACGATCGCCACCCAGCTCGCGCGCTTTGCGGAAGAGGGTCAGAAGAAGGCGGCATAAGCCGCCTTCGCTATTCACTCTTGGGATCGCGCCAGAAGCTGGGAAGGTAGAAACCCGTCAGCGGCGTGACCTCCGGGTGCTGGATGAAGGACCAGCGCGCCAGCCACTGCTCGCCGATATAATAGAGCGGCACGACATAGTGACCGCTGATCAGAACGCGGTCATAGGCACGCGTGGCCGCCACGAAATCCTCGCGCGAGCGCGCGGTCACGATGGCATTGATCATTGCATCGACGGCCGGGCTGGCAACGCCCGCATAGTTGAAGGAACCGGGGCGATCGCGCGCCGCCGAGCCCCAGCGATTCACCTGCTCCGCGCCGGGTGACAGCGTGCCCGAAAAGGCGGCGACCGTCACGTCATAGTCGAAGCCCTGTTTGCGCTTTTGATACTGCGCATCGTCCACCTGCCTGACATCGGCCTGAACGCCGATCCGCGCCAGCGTGCGCGCATAGGCGAGGGCGATCTTCTGTTGATCGCTATATTGAACGAGGATTTCGAAGCGTAGCGGCACACCCTTGGCATCGACCATTCGGCCATTCTCGAAACGGTAGCCGTCGGCCTGCAAGAGATCGACCGCCTGGCGCAGGAGCGCCCGGTCGCTGCCGGACCCATCGCTGACGGGGGGCTTCTCTTCGCCCTGCATGGCGGCTGGTGACACATCGGCTTCGAACGGCGCCAGCAGAGCGCGCTCCTTGGCGTCGGCCGGGTGTCCGACGCTGGAGAGCGTGGAATTGTCGAAGAAGCTCGTCAGCCGAGAATAGGCGCCGTAGAAAAGATTGGCATTCGCCCATTCGAAATCGAACAGAAGCGACAGGGCTTCGCGAACCTTCGGATCGCTGAACGGCGCGCGGCGGGTGTTGAAGAAGAAGGCGTTCAGATTGGCGGGGCGGCCCGTCAGGAAGACCTCCTTGATGACACGCCCATCCTTCACAGCCGGGAAGTCGTAGGCCGTTTGCCAATGGCGCGGGTTGGGCTGCTGGTAGAGATAGACGTAGGACAGGCCTTTCTTGAACGCCTCGAACTGCGCGTTCTGATCGCGGTAATATTCGACGGTGATCTCGTCGTAATTATCGAGCCCGCGCTTGGTCGGAAGATCCTTGGCCCAATAGTTCGGGTTGCGGCGATAGGTGATGCGCTGACCCGGCTCGACGCGGTCGATGATATAGGGCCCGGATCCGACGGGTGGCCTCAGGGTCGTCTGTGCGATGGTCTCCGCGTTGAAATCGCCCGCCGGTAGCACGGGAAGACCCGCCAGAAGGAGGGGAAGCTCGCGATCCGCCTTTTCGTTGAAGGTGAAGCGGACGCCGCGTTCGCCGACCGCTTCCACCTTGGCGACCTTTGACAGCCAGCTGGAATATTGCGGGCGAACCGATCCCTGCTGGCGCAGAAGCTCGACCGTCGCCAGAACGTCCTGCGGACGAACGGGTCTACCATCCGAGAAGCGGGCGGCCGGGTTCAGCTGGAACTCGACGAAGCTGCGTTCCTCGTCCGTTTCGACGCTTTCCGCGATCAGACCGTAATAGGTGAATGGCTCGTCCGCCGAGCGCTGCATCAGCGGCTCGAACACGAGATTGCCGAATTCGGGGTCGGCAAAGATGCCACGCGCTGTCGTCAGAGCGCCGCGAACGCTGACCGGGTTCAAATTGTCGAAATCGCCGAACACCCCGTAGACCATGCGTCCGCCCTTGGGCGCATCGGGATTGGCATAGGGAAAATGGGTGAAGCCGGCGGGAAGGCCCGGTTCACCCTGCATTGCAATGCCGTACGCTGCCCAAGCGCTCGCTGAGACAGAAAGCACCGTTCCGACCGAAAGAGCGGCTGACAGCGCAAGCGGTCGCAGGATATGGACGAGGCTACGCGATGACATCAGGCCCGAAACTCCTTGGCATTTCGTGCCGGAAACTACCGGCTTTGCAGCGGCTTGCCTACACCCGGCCAGCCTGCCGCAAGCTTGGGGCATGTCTTCAAACGGCCTCATTTGCAGAAGACCGCAGACGGGGCTATGCAGGCCGCGACCCGGATCGAGGCTCACGCCAAAGAAGGAAGAACAGACCGTGAGAACCCTTACCAAGAACATTCAGCAGGCGCTGGCTCTGGCAGGTCTGGCCGCTGTCGCCGGACTGGCCATGCCGGTTGCGGGCGCTTCGGCGCAGCAGGTCCCGGCAGAGTGGTTCAAGGTCTGCTCGCCGCAGGGCGAGAACAACATCTGCAATACGCAGTACACGATGATCGCCGACACCCGTCAGCTGATCACCGCCGTGAACTTGATCAACGTTTCCGGTAAGGTGAACCAGAAGGTTCTGCAGGCCGTCGTGCCGACCGGCCGCGTGATCCCCGCTGGCGTGCAGGTCCAGATCGACGAGAACAAGCCTCAGACGCTGAACTACTCCGTCTGCTTCCCCGATCGCTGCATCGCCGAGGTCGAGCTGTCGGACGCCATCATCGCGTCGATGAAGAAGGGCAAGGCGCTCAAGATCACGTCGACCAATTTCCAGCGTCAGCCGAACCCGATCTCGATCACGCTGTCCGGCTTCACGGGCGCCTATGACGGCCCGGCCAAGGCGCAGCCCGAGCTCGCCCAGCGCCAGCAGGAGTTGGACAAGGCTCTCCAGGGTCAGGCGGAAGCTCGCCGCCAGCGCTTCGAAGACGCACAGAACAAGGCTAAGGCCACGCAATAACCCGCGCGGACCCTTCCCAACGAAAACGGCGGCCCGAAAGGCCGCCGTTTTCGTTTCATATGAAGAACGCGATCCTCTCCCGACAATCGCGCGGGATCAGTTCCGGTGCAGTTCCTTCAGGCGATAAGCGCCGTCAAAGGGACCATCGAACATATCGGCGACCTGAGGATGACGAACCTTCTGGCCGGTATCGTCCGGGACGAGGTTCTGCTCAGACACATAAGCAACATACTCGCTCTCCGCGTTCTCCGCGAAAAGATGGTAGAAGGGCTGATCCTTCCGAGGCCGTACCTCAGCCGGAATGGATTGATACCATTCTTCCGTATTGCTGAATTCGGGGTCGACATCGAAGATCACGCCACGAAACGGAAAGATCCGGTGACGAACGATCTGACCGATAAAGAACCGCGCGCTCTGAGTTGAACTGTCTTTCATCCGGCGCGATTTAGCTCCGGCAGGGCATGACCGCAAGGAGGCCTGCACGATCGCAGACCGTTTGCCCGATCAAACTGATCGTTTGCCGGTCAAACCGAACTCGCCCTATCGTCCCGGCGCGCAGATCGAGCCGGCAACCGGAAAGACGAACCGGGCTCCACGCCTTCCCGCATGAGCGTTCGGCGCAGAAGCGGAAGCCGAGAGAGGAGGCTGACCCCTGCGCTTCGCGCGAGTTGCACTGGCAGAAGGCCGGACAAAAGCGATCGGTTGAGAAGGTCGACCGCTGCGGTCCGCGTCGCGATATCGGCGCCCCGAGCGCGGTCGTAATCGGCGGTCATCCGCCGCCCTCCGAGATCGTCTCTGTGACGCTCGGCCACCTTGATGAGATCGATGACGTCCCGCAAGCCGAGATTGAGCCCCTGAGCGCCGATCGGAGGGAACACATGAGCGGCCTCGCCCACGAGAACACGGCGCTCGGCGCCGAAGCGCGAGGCGGCAGCGCCCGATAGCGGGAACGACTGCGGCTCGCCCTCTACCTCCACCGCGCCGAGGATCGAATGCAATCGATCCTCGATCATGCGTGACAAGCGATCCGGCCGCGCGGAAACGATGAGATCGGCGGTTTCGGGCCGCTCAACCCAAACAAGAGACGAACGGCGACCCGGCAGCGGAACCTGGGTGAAAGGGCCGGTGCGGGTATGAAATTCGGTCGATACGCCGTCATGATCGCGTTGATGGCCGAAGTTCAGAACGATCGCGCTCTGCGGATAGGACCAGTTCCGCACCGAAATGCCAGCGCTTTCGCGAACCCGCGAGCGCCGGCCGTCAGCGCCAACCACGAGCCCGGTTCTGACCATCTCGCCCGACGACAGCGTCAGATGAGCGTGGTCCTGTTTCGCATCGATCGATGTCACCGCGTCGCTTATGACGGTCAAACGATCCGCCATCGCCGACACAGCCGAACGAAAGATCCGCATCAGATCGGCGTTCAGAATATTGATGCCGAACGCATCCCGATCGATTTCACTTGCGTGGAACTCGATATTGGGCGCGCGAAAAAGTCGCATCGTGTCGTCGATGATGCGCATGACCCGAAGTGGTTCTCCCGCGCGCTCGATCTCGCCCATCAGTCCGCAGGTCGCGAGAAAGTCCAAAGACGAGCCGATCAGCGCAGTGGAGCGCCTGTCGTCCGGCGCCTGCGGGGCGATCAGGATCGTCTCGAAGCCTGCCTTTGCCAGACCCAGCGCCGCGCCGTAGCCAACCAAGCCACCACCGATCACAGCCACTTCACGACGGATTTCGGTCATCGATTCCGAGCCTTTCGAATGGTCAAACGCGTGGTTCACTGTATCTCTTTTCAGTGTTTAAGCGAGATACGGCCTGCGGAACGGATGACAACCGCATATCGCCTGCGTTAGGCAGCGGGCAGCGAATTAACGGTTGGCGGAAGACGTGACAGCGAATTTGAAGCAATGGCGCGCCTTTTCGGTTCATCTGCTGACGGCGAGCGGTGCTTTCTGGGCGTTCCTCTCCATCATCGCCGCTGCCGAGCAGAACTGGGTTCATATGTTCGCGTGGCTGGGTCTTGCCCTGTTCGTGGACGGGATCGACGGACCCATAGCGCGGCGCGTGGACATCAAGCACGTCCTGCCGAACTGGTCCGGCGACATGCTGGACGCCATCATCGACTATTCGACCTATGTCCTCATTCCGGCCTTCGGACTTTACCAATCCGGGATCATCGGCCGGCCTTGGTCTTTCGTCGCTGCCGCACTGATCGTCGTGACCAGTGCGGTCTATTACGCCGACATGCGGATGAAGACGAAGGACAACCATTTCCGCGGCTTTCCGGTGACGTGGAATATGGTGGTCTTTACCTTTTTCGTTGTGCAGCCGGATGATTGGACCGCCTTCGCCTTCGTCGTGTTCTGCTCGATCGCGACATTCCTTCCCATCAAGTTCCTTCACCCGGTCCGCGTGGCGCGCCTACGCACCATCAACCTAGCGGTTTTTGCCGTCTGGTCGATCTTCGGACTGATCGCGATCTCCTATGCGTTCGAGGCCCCGACGTGGGTTCGCACCGGCGTGCTCCTCTCGGCTCTCTACCTGTTCTGCATCGGCGGGATCCTGCAATTCATCGATCGACTTCAGGGACGATCCGACGTCTCGCCCAGCTTCGAGGACTGACCATGCCCCACGCGATTGTCGTCAACGAAATCGGCGGTCCGAACGTGATGGTCTGGCGCGATGTCGAGCGTCGGGCTCTGAAGGGGGGGGAGGTTCGCGTTCAGCAGGAGGCGGCCGGCCTCAACTTTATCGACGTCTATTTTCGCAACGGGACATACAAGGCACCCCATCTCCCCTTCGTGCCGGGCAAGGAAGGGGCGGGGGTCGTGGTCGAACTCGGCCCGGATGTTCACGCGCTGAGCGTCGGTGATCGTGTGGCCTATTGCGGCGTGGATGGCGCCTATTGCGAAGAGGTGGTGGTTCGAGCCGATCAATGCCTGACCTTGCCCGACGGGATCGACACTCAGACCGCAGCCGCGATGATGCTCAAGGGAATGACGGCCGAGTATCTGCTTCGGCAGACGTTCACCGTCGGTCCCGGCCATACGGTTCTGATCCACGCGGCGGCCGGAGGGGTCGGTCTGATCGCCGGACAATGGGCCAAACATCTGGGCGCTCGCGTGATCGGAACCGCCGGCGGCCCGGAGAAATGCGCCTTGGCTCTCGAGCATGGTTACGATCACGTCATCGACTACAAGTCCGAGGATTTCGTCGCTGCTGTGCGCGACCTCACCGACGGTGAAAAATGCGATGTGGTCTACGATTCCGTGGGCCGCGACACGTTTCCGAACAGTCTCGACTGCCTCAAGCGGCGTGGTTTGTTTGTGAGTTTCGGACAATCCTCCGGAAAAATCCCCGGTTTCGATATCGGGATTCTCAACCAGAAGGGTTCGCTCTTCATGACCCGTCCCAGCCTGAACGGCTATACGGCGACCCGTGCGGAACTCGAACAGAGCGCCGCAGCCTTGTTCGATGTCGTCGCGAGCGGCGCTGTGTCCATTCGAATCCAGCAGACATTCCCACTCGCTCAGGCCGCCGACGCGCACCGCGCACTGGAGTCACGTAGCACGACAGGGGCGTCCATTCTGACGATCTGATCGCACCGCGCATAAGCATTTCAGATCGTGGTACAGATGCCGAACAACTCAAAAGCGATCACAGCAAATCCGCCTTTGCAAAACGGCGGGTCCCGCAACAGGAATTTGCAATGGCTCCGTGCCATCGCAGCCTTGTTCGTGCTCCTGTATCACGCGAGCGTTTACCTTAAGCAGATCACCGGCGACGATACATTTTTCCACGTTTTCGACGGGCGCTTCGGCTTGTTGGGCGTTGCAGTCTTCTTCGCTATCTCGGGCTACCTGATGGCGGAAATCCTGCCGAAAGCGGACCCTTGGCGTTTTCTGCTGCATCGGATCCTGCGGATCTATCCGATCTTCCTGATCGTTCTCGCAAGTGTTCTCCTGGCTCGGCGGCGGCCGGGCGAAGTCGATCTTTGGGCAGCGACTTTGGTTCCGGCGGGAGAGGGACGTGTCTATTATCTCGGCGTGGAGTGGACGCTGCTCTTCGAGACGTGCTTCTACGTCTTCCTCTTCCTTTGCAGCTTGGCAGGCCTGAAGAACCGTCTCTCCTGGATCGCTTCCATCTGGTTGCTGATCATCGGAGCGGCAACGCTCTTCCACCCACAAATTCAGGCCGAACTGACACCAACCATCGAGTGGCTGCCCCTCATGGCCGTCAATTCCGCGTTTGCTTTCGGACTCCTCGTTCCAGCCTTGCGCGAGCGCGGGTTGTTTCAGCCGGCTACGGCTATGCTCGCTGCCGGCCTCATCCTGATTTGCGACGTCTTCCCATTCGGCATCAACCGCTGGGTTGCCTCTGTCGGGGCGTTTCTTCTCGTCGGATTGGTGATCTCCTATAATTCCACGGACGCTCAAATGAACGGCCGCTTGGCGAGGCTCGCCGATCGCTATGGGGACTGGAGCTACGCTCTCTATCTTTGTCACGTACCTCTTATGGTCGCGATCTATCTCAAGTCCCCGCCGCTTCCGAACGGTGTGCTTTGGATGCTTGCGATCCTGGTGCCGCTCACTGTGGCCGCCCCCTTCGGAATGCTCGATCTCTTCCTGTACAAGCGACTGAAGCTATGGGCGGATCAGACCTCTCGAATTGTGAGAGTAAGCCTCTCTGGTCTTTATACTCTAAGCTTTCTTTTGCTCTCCGGATGGGCAGCTTGGATCGGTGTCAGCCCCCACCCCCAAGCTCACAGCCGCGCTTCTGAAGCCACCACGGTGCCGATTCCAACCGTTGACGAGACATCTCCGACCGGTCAGCTCCTGCCACCATCACAAACGCTTGCGCCTCCGCCCCCTCTCCCTTAAACAAGCCAGCATCGGATGGGTGGCCGAGTGGTTTAAGGCAGCGGTCTTGAAAACCGCCGTGCGGGGAACCGTACCGTGAGTTCGAATCTCACCCCATCCGCCAACCCTAAGTCATTGATTTTGCTCGGAATTTTCCGACACGAAAACCGCCTGATGTCACACCCTGATGTCACAGGCGGCAGGCATGGCGACGACTCATCTTTCACGGCGCGGCGGGGTCTGGTGGTTCACGCGGGCGATGCCCCGAGACCTTCGCCAAGGATTCGGCAACTCGCACGTGCGACGTTCCCTTCGGACGGCGGAACTGGCCGTCGCGAGGAGGCGGGCGGCGCGCATGACGGTGGCGGTGGACGAATGGGCGGAGGCCGTGCGGCAGGCGATCGGCGCCGATCCCGACCAGCCCGACCGTGCCTTGCTGTCCCGCCTGCTGGACGACGCGCTGTCGCTTGAGGAAGGCGCGGCCGCCGCCGCGCGGCTCCGCCAGCGCGCGTCCGACCTTCGCGCCGCCACGGCCGAACTCGCGGCCGTCACCGCTTCGGGCGATCACCTGCGGGACACTGCGGCCCGCGTGCTGCCTGTCTTCCGTGGCATGGCCGATGACATCCGGGCGAAGGCCGTCCGCCTCGCCGATCTGGAGGCCCGCCACGCCCCGTCCGACGCGATCGAAACGCTTCGGGCCGAGATGGTCGCGTCTATGGCCGACATGCGGACCACGGTCCTCGGCGCCCACCGCGACCGCTGGTCAGCGGAGCCGCTGTCGGCTTGGCTTCCGAAATACCTCAACGTCAAGGCGACGACCCTCAAGAACTCCAAACATCTGGACACCCTCCGGCCGCAGGTCGAGTTGTTCGCGCGGGTGGTCGGGGACCTACCCGTCAGGGACTACACGCGCGAGCACTTCGAGGCTTACCGCAACCTCCTTGATCGGATGCCCGCCCGCTGGCAACTCCGCTTCAAGACGAGCGATCCGGAAACCGCCATTGCCGCGAACGCGCGGCGCCTGACACCGTTTGACCTCATGGGGCCGAAGTCGGTGGACGACGACTACCTCTCACCCTTGAAGACCTTCTTCACGTGGCTCGCCGACGACCGGCGCGCCATCGAGCGGAATCCCGGCCGAGGCATCGTCTCGACGCGGACGGACCCCCAGATGCGGGCCGACGAGGCTCGGCGGCCGTTCAAGCCGGACGACTTGTCGCGATTCTTTCGGCACGTCGTCGCGACACGTCCTCAGACCTCGCCCGACTACTGGTTACCGCTCCTCGCGCTCTACACGGGTGCACGCCTCAACGAGTTGTGTCAGGTCGATCCGAGTCGGATCATCCAGCGGAACGGAATGTGGCTCCTTGACCTCCTGACCATCCTCGACCGCGACGAACTCGAACGGCTGCCCGAGGCCGCCCGGCTCAAGCTGAAGTCGGCCGCCGCGCGCCGGGAAATCCCCCTACACGACGATCTCGTGCGGGCCGGATTCCTCGACTTCGTGAAGTCGCGCCGCAGACGGGCAGGGCGTCTCTTCCCGACCCTAAAACCCGACAAGTACGGCTACTACTCCAAGGACGTCGGGCGGCGGCTGAACCTCGACATCGAAAGGGCCGGCGCGAAGGCGGAGAAGGTGTCGTTCTACTCCCTCCGCCACAACTTCCGTTCGGCGCTGCGCAACGCGCGCGTTCCCGACCTGACGGCCGATCGCGTCATGGGGCACATTATTCCCGGCGCGCAGGGTCACTACGGCGACCCGCACCTCGAACCCGCCGAGATCGAGGACGTGCGCCGCATCACGTTCCCCGGCGTCGACATCACGCCGTACCTCGACCCGTCCGCCATCCGGCGACCGATCCGCCGGAAGAAGGTCAGCACCGTGCCCTTGGCGGACGGTGAGTGACGGCGCAGCCGTCGCGAGCCGGCCGAACCCGGCAACGCCCCGCGTGGGGCGTGAGACCCTCCCGGGGGAGGGTCGGAGCCGGGCCGCAGGGCCGGGTGGGCGAGGGGGCACCCCCTTGCGCCCCGACGCCCACCCGGCCATTCCGTGACTCACGAAACGGAGCCGCCTGCTATGTCCGACACCCCGCCAGACGAGCCACCGAAGCCCCGTCAGGGCCGACGACCGGTCCGCGCGGACGCCCGGCCCATGACGCCCGCCGAGCGGCAGGCCCGGCGTCGGCAGCACCTCGTGGACCGCCGGCCGGCGCTGGCCGCGCTCGTGGACTTGGCCGAGGCCGACGAGCGGCTGCGCGAACTCCGCCGGTCGGAGGCACCGGACCCGGCGGAACTCAACCGCGCGGACCTCAAGCGGGCGCAGGCGACCGGCGACCTCGCGCTGGCGCTCGGCGTGTCGGAGATGTGGGCACGACGGCAGCTTCGGCGTCGCGGCTGGATCGCGAAGGGGTGGCTACCGTCCGACGTGCTCAAGTAAGCAATTGGGATTGAGTGTTCGCGATGGCTTATGTCTCTCCCACTCGCCCACCCTTCACGAAAGCTTCCATTTCATCGGGTGAGGTACGGCTCAGGCCTTCAGAGAACATCTGCCTTTGGAAAGCTAGG
>NZ_BBWS01000057.1:0-147800 GCF_001463925.1 Aureimonas sp. N4
TAACTTGAGCTATGCTGGCGAAATCGATTGCTCTCGGCAACACAGGAACTCACAAAAAGGATTATCAAGTAGGCGTGGCAACTTCTCGAAGCTGCTTTCAAGAGGCAAGCGCGCGTCACGCGAGTTCGGCCTTACGCGTCGCGCCCTTCGGTGCCAGCATGGTCTTGCCCTCGTGCAGGAACTTCCAAGCCGCCGCGTTCTGCGGCAAGCCGGCTACCAGCGAGGCGAGTTCGCCTTCCTGAAGGCGATCGACGGCTTCGACGAGCGTGACCCATTCGAACTCACGCTGCGCCTTTTCCTTCCACTTCTTCTTCTGCTCCCGCACCTGCATGACGAAGGTCGTCACCGCGACATAACGAAAATGGGTGCGGGTGCGCTGCCAGTAATGATAGGTGCCGATCGGCTCGCGCAGCATCTTGCCGCGCAGGCCGGCTTCCTCCTTGGCCTCGATGCCGGCCGCCTCGTCGTCGCGCAAGCCCTCCATGGGCCAGCCCTTGGGAACGATCCAACGGCGCGTCTCGCGCGATGTGACCAACCCGACGCGCACGCGCCCTTCCGGGGTAACATACACCGGCAAGGCCGCGACCTGCCGCGTCTCAGTTTCCCCAACCTGTTTCACGATCCCCCCCAACAGCCCGCATCCCCACACCGGCTGGGTGAAAGGTAGTCGATTATGCTCAAGGAGGAACTGACGAAGCGGAAGGAACTCGAAAGCTGGCTATCGATCAGTAAAGATCGTTGCCGAAGAGCGACATTTCGTCACGGTTTTTCATGGGGATGTCGAACAACGATACGGACATCCAATCCTTTACGCGCCAAATACAGTTCGACGCCGGTTCGCGTCAGAAGCGAGGCGAGGCCGATCAGAATAGCGACGATCCGAACCCGGCTCTCGTCCTCGTCCACCTCGGCCGAGCGGATGGATAGGAGGCTTTTCTCCCCTTCGGTGATCGCGCCGATCACCGCGCGGATCTGGTCCATCGTCGCGCGTTCCATCATGGCGATCTCACGCCGGCGCGCCGCCTCGAAGCCGACCTCGTCGTGCAGCGCGATGGAGTCCTTCATCTCGGCGAGCTTGAGATCGATCAGCCCGCCCAAGCCATCCACACGCGAAACCTGCTCGCCATTGTCGGAAATCTGCTGGCGCAGGCGTGCGCGCAGATCCCCCAACCGCTCCAGCGCCCTGTCATAGGGTTCGAGGTAACGTCGGTCGCCGCTGAGAAGATAGCCACGCTGGCCGGTCTCGGCATCGTCGAGACCGATCAGCACATCCTTGGTGGTCTCGATCACCTCATGCGTGTGGACCACGAGGTCGCGCTGCTGATTCAGGAGCGAATGGGTCCAGGTCGTCGCCACGATCCCGGTCAGCAGCACGGCGCCCGTCGGCACGACGCGCAGAAGCGTCGGCCGGGTGAGATAGGTGCGACGGATATAGGACCAGGAGAGCAGCGACATGGCCGCGTCTCAGGCGCGCGGGTCGATGATGGCGATGCCGTCCGGTGCCTGACGGTCCATCGCCATCAGGGCCGGCACGGCGGCCTCCAGGCTCAGCGTCTCGCCGATCAGCCGCTGCGGGGCGAGCTTGCCCGACGTGATCATGCCCATCATCGCCTCGTAGCGCCAGGATTGCATCCCATGGCTGCCGTAGATCTCGAGTTCGTGCGCGATCACCTGCGCCATCGGAATTTGCGGCGTCGTATGCTCGCCCAGCATCAGCCCGACCTGAACATGCCGCCCGCGCCGGCGCAGGCAGCGGATGGAGTTGAAGCAGGTCTGCGAATGGCCGAGCGCGTCGAGCGAGACATGCGCGCCGCCGCCCGTGATCTCGCGCACGGCTTCGGGCACATCCGCCACCTCGCTGGCATCGATCACCGCCTCCGCGCCCATGGCGCGGGCGAGCGCCAGCTTGGAGGGCGCGATGTCGATGGCCACGACCCGCGCGCCGAGCGCGGCCGAGATCATGATGGCCGAGAGGCCGACGCCGCCGCTTCCATGCACGGCCACCCATTCCCCGCCCTTGACCCGGCCTTGGTCCACCACGGCGCGGAAGGAGGTGGCGAAGCGGCAACCCAGACTCGCGGCGGTGGCGAAGTCGAGCTGCTCGGGCAGGCTCACGAGATTGGCGTCGGCACGCTCGATGGCGACGAATTCGGCAAAGGAGCCCCAATGGGTGAAGCCCGGCTGGAACTGCGTTTCGCAGACCTGCTGATGCCCCGCACGGCACTCGCCGCAATGGCCGCAGGCGGCGATGAAGGGCACGGTGACGCGCTCGCCGACGCGAAAGCGCCTGACGTCCCGGCCCACGGCCGAGATCACCCCGGCGAACTCATGCCCCGGCACATGCGGCAGGTGGATGTCGCTGTCATGGCCCTTCCAGCCGTGCCAGTCGCTGCGGCACAGGCCCGTCGCCTTGACCTCGATCACCACGCCATCGGGCGCAGGCGCCGGGTCCGGCACGGCCCGGATGGCGGGCGTATCGCCGAAATGTTCGAAGATCATGGCTCGCATCGCATCACCCCATCCATGGATGGTTGATCCCCTAACGCGATCCAACCGGGGCGACAACGCTCAGGACCGCTTCCAGTGCCGGCTACGGGACGAAAATGCGTTTCGGTTTTTTCGGGGATGCTGTAGGCGACGGGGCGATGAATCCTCGCCCCGCGCCGCGCGGGGCCTTCGCCTCGGAGTTCCCGCGTCATGACCATTCGCGTCCACAAGGGCGACCTGCCCGACCTGTCCCGCTACACCGGCTCCGTCGCCATCGACACCGAAACGCTCGGCCTCGACACACGGCGCGACCGGCTCTGCGTCGTGCAGCTTTCGCCCGGCGACGGCACGGCGGACGTGGTGCAGATTGCCAAGGGCCAGCGCGAAGCGCCCAATCTCTGCAAGCTTCTGGCCGACACGTCGAAGGTGAAGATCTTTCACTACGCCCGCTTCGACATCGCCGCGCTCTACCATGCGTTCGGCGTCATGACGCAGCCGGTCTTCTGCACCAAGATCGCCTCGCGCCTCGTGCGCACCTATACGGACCGGCACGGGCTGAAGGATCTCGCCAAGGAGCTGATCGGTGTCGATCTGTCGAAGCAGCAGCAGTCCTCGGACTGGGCCGCCGAAACGCTGACCCCCGCGCAGCTCGACTATGCCGCCTCGGACGTTCTCTATCTCCACGATCTGATGGGCGTCCTTCTGCAGCGGCTGGAGCGCGAGGGCCGCACGGACCTCGCCAAGGCGGCCTTCGACTTCCTGCCGACCCGCGCCAAGCTCGACCTTCTCGGCTGGGACGAAGAGGACATCTTCTCCCATTCGGTGGCCCGCTCGTAAATCTCAGGCGAACCGATCTGCGCTTTTCTCGTTTCTCCTTTCGAATCCAAGGAGAAGCACGATGAGCGACCATCCGATCGCCGCGCTCGGCAAGCGCATCGGCGGCACCGCCAAGGAAATCGTCGCCGAAATCACCGGCGACGCCCGCCTTCAGGAGGATGGGCGTCGCGACATCGCGGAAGGGCGCGCGCCCCTGCCCGACCAGCGGCCGGACCTGCGCGCGACACCGCGCGCCGTGCGCGAGGGCATCCAGCGATGAGCGAGGACGGCAACGAGGCCGTGCGCGAGGCCCTTCTGGCCGAACTTCAGCGACAGGCCGAGACCAGCGCCGACGCGGGCGACAGGCTGACCGTCGAGCCCGGACCCGACAAGGTGGTGATCCACGGCCCCGTCGATCTCGACGACCTTGCCATGGTCGTGATGGGTTCGCTCGCCGGCGGCCCGTAACATCGCCTGCATCGCCTTGCCCCCAGCCGGAGGACGCCCCCCATGTCGAACATTCCCCATAGCCCGGAGCGCAATGCGCCCGACCCGATCCTGCCCGACCCGATCGGCGAGGACGGTTTCATCCAGCCGCGCGAGCCGGACGAAACACCGGAGGGCGGAGGCGGAGGTGGCGCAGGCACACCCGCCCGCCGCTCGCCGGAGCTGCCCGACCAGCCGTCGGAGGGCTGAGAGCCTCGAGGCCTTCGGGTGCTGGGGACAGAACCCTCCACGGTTCTGACCTCGGGCATCAGTCGTTTTCGACGGGATCGCGGACCTTGACCTCCGCATCCGCGCTGAGGCGCTGATAGATGCCGAGACCGACGATAAGCGTTGCGCCGGCCAGAAGCAGGAAGGTCGGGTAGATCATCAGGCGGGGGTCCTGCTTGCCCGCCTCGAAGACGGCGACCAGCGCTTCCAGAAGAACCGCGATGATGATCGTGGAGATGAATTTCGTCAGGCTGCGGCGCGCCTCGCCGGCATTGCGCATTTCCCGCCCTCGGATTGCCTCTTCCTCCAGAAGATACTTGCCGACATCGAAGACGGCCGTGGCGATCACGGTATAGCCCACCGCCTGGAGGGCTGTCGTGCCGATATCGCGGTCGGGAACGAGGAAACTGTCCCAGACGCCGATCCCGGCATAGGCGATCAGCGCCCCGGCAAGGGCCATGAGCGTGAGGCTGGCGATGCCGAAGGCGACGCGCGTCAGAATTTCGAAGGCACGCAAGCGGTGGGTCCCCGGCCAGATGATGTGCCAGCCGATATGACGCGCCGCGCCTGCGGTGCAAGGTGGCGAGCGGTCTGCGAACGGCAGGGCCGAACATCTCGTCGGCATCTGCCGACCTTGGCCACGAAACGGAGGCGAAAGGGTCCGGTCGGGCTGCCCTTCAAGCCTCCCAGCTTTTCACGGAATGGACAGTCAGGAACTGGCCCTCGGCGTCCCCCTGCGACTGGGGGAAGAACAGGGCGGCCGGATTGCCGCTTGCCAGCGAGCCGCAGGCGAGATTGATCCCGAGTTGATGAGGGTAGGTCACGTTGAGCGGCCATTGGCTGAGGCAGATCGGCCGGTCATCCATGTAATGAACCACGCTGTCGCGCGTCCACAACACGCCGAAGGAATGGCGTTTCCCGTCCGTGATGGGCTTGGGCATCAGAAGCGAGGCGGCGTCGGGCGTCAAAAACCTCTTGTCGGCTGGCTGCGAGCGCCACGTGCCGCCGAGCGGCGAGGGCACCGTCTGGCGCTCGAAGGGCTGATCGTGGAGATTGCCGGTCCAGACCGAGGGGCCGGTGCCGAGCCGCGTGAAGATTTCCAGAATGTCCACCTCCGCCCAGCCATTGCGCCCATTCGGCTGGATGCGCTGGCCGAGCCCGTTCGGGCCGGGGCGCCAGGTGAAGAGCCAGAGCGCCGGCCAATAGCCCCAGAGAATGCCCGCGCCCGCTTTCAGCCGGGCCTCGACATCGGCCCGCTTGTAAGCCGGCATCCCGCGATCGTCCGGCATGGCGGGAAAGCTCACCTCGATGCGGATGGCCTGCGCCGACAAGCCGTCGCGCTGCGGCCCGTAGGAGCGTTTCGACCAGATCTGACCGGACCAGAGACCGGGCTGGAACAGAAGCCCGTCCCCCTCCGCCGCCGCCAGCACCGCGCCGAAGTGGAGCGGTCGGTCGAACCGAACCGCTCGTCGGTCGTCCGAGATCGTGGCGACCACGGCCTGCGCCATGCTGCGCGGATCGTTCACCGGCTGGGGGCCGCGTTTGACCCCACGCACGAGACAGCCGGGCACGACGCTCGTCGGCAGCGGGCGCGCCAAACGCACCTCCTGCGTCTTTCCTTCTTCGGTCGCGGCCGGGGCCTCGAGCGGCGCGAAGGCGAAGCGCGTGAAGGTCAGATGAAAATTGCCGCCATAATTCGCCCGCGCGCCGCCCGACAGCGCATCGAAGGTGATGGTGCCGGCCGCGCGGTCCATGGCTGCCACGGCGGCAAGACCCACCGGGCCGTTGGTCGTGACATCGCCCACCTGGATGCGGTCGAGATCGCCGGGCTTCAGGCCGATATCCGACAGGCGCGTCGGCACCGCGCCGCCCGGCGCGTTGCTGGTGAAGCCGCTTTGGGCGCGCGTGAGGTCGCCGCGCAAATAGCTGTCGAAGCGGCCGGCCTCGACCTTGGCCTGAAGGCGCAGGCCGTCCGGCTCGAAGACATGGTTCCCCGCGCCGAAATCGCCGCGATAGTTCTGCACCTCGGCATTGATCGTGGTGGTTCCCGTGCCGCCGACCGGGCGGCCGCGCGGATCGGCCTCGCCCTGAAACGGGTTGAAGAAGCGGGCGAGATCGCCGGCATCGCGGATCGCAGCGCCCCCCGGCCCCTTCGCCTCGGCCGAGGTGCCGAAGCTGATCGCCTCGACCTGTGGCAGCGTGCGCACGGCGTCGGCAAAGCTCTGGCGCAGGAGAGCGGGGCCGGGGGGACCGCCACGCCGCATGGCCGCGCCATGAGCGAGACCCGGCGAGGCGAAGGGTGCGGGCGGCTTCGAATCAGGCATGGCGTCGGCTTCCCAAAGGCTCGGTCAGGCTGTTTCACCCAAAGGTCGGGCAAAGCTGTGGCCGCATTGGGCAGAAGTCGATCGAGTGGTTTGGCTGAGCTTCAAAACCAAACGCAGCCTCTGCGGCGGTGAAGGCCAAGTTTCGCAGCAACGCCATGGAGCCAAAGCGGCCACGGCGAGACCGCGCGAGGCACGCTTAAACGAGCGAGACGAGAGACCCGAGCGCGGCGACAGCGAGAAGCGCGTTCATGGACCACCCGAACAAGCGCAGCGCGGCGGCGATGTCCTGCGGGTTCGCTTCGCGCCGCCCCTCCGCGCCGAGGCAGGGCGCATCCACCACCAGCGCGCCATAGCGGCGCGGGCCGCCGAGCGACAGGGCGAGCGCGCCCGCCATGGCCGCTTCCGGCCAGCCGGCATTGGGCGAGCGATGGGTGGCCGCATCCCGCCATGCGGTTTTCCAGGCCCTCCGCCCCACGGCACGATTCCCGCCCATGCCCGCCATGCCGGAAAAGAGAAGCGCGGTCAGTCGGGCGGGCACGAGGTTCAAGACATCGTCCAGCCGCGCCGCGCCCCAGCCGAAGGCGAGATGGCGCTCGGAGCGATGGCCGATCATGGAATCGGCGGTGTTCACCATTTTGTAGACCAAGAGCCCCGGCAGGCCGAACAGGGCGAGCGCCAGCCAGGGCGCGACGACGCCGTCCGACGCGTTCTCGGCCAGACTCTCGATCGCCGCGCGGCAGACGCCGGCCTCGTCGAGTTCGTTCGGATCGCGTCCGACGATCATGGACACGGCCCGCCGCCCCGCGTCCAGCCCGCCGCGCTCCAGCGCCGCGCGCACGGCCTCGACGTGATCGCTGAGGCTTTTCTGCGCCAGAAACACCGAGGCGATCAGAGCTTCGATCAGCAACCCGGCCCAGCCGAGCGGGACAAGCGCGCGCTGGATCAGAAGCCCGGCGCCGAGCGCGAGGCCCGCCAGCGCCAGAATGGACATGAGCCCAAGAGCGCGCCGCCCAGCGAAGGAGAACGCCGCGCGATTGAGCCCGCGATCCGCCGCGCCGATCAGCGCGCCGAACCAGACAACCGGATGCGGCCAGCGCCGCCAGAGCCAATCGGGGTCGCCGACCAGCCGGTCGATCAGAGTCGCGAGCAGAAGCACCATCGGATCAGCCGTCCACGTCGGCCAGCGCCGCGCGCAGAGCCCGTGTCAGCCGCTCGGCCTCCCGCTCGTCCCGCACCGTGCCGAGGCGCAGCCAGTCGGGCCGATAGGCAAAGGGTCGGGTCAGAATGTGCCGGCGCGCAAGCCCCTCGAAGAGCTTCGTGGCATCGGGTACCGATAGAAGCGAGAACAGCGCCGTGCCGCCGACCGGGGTTAACTCCGCCGCTGCCAGCGCCTGCCGTGTCAGCGAAGCGCGCTGCCTAATCCCATCGCGCAGCGCGGCGGTGCCCACCTCGTCCTTCATCAGGGCAGCTGCGATCGCGAGCGCAGGGCCGGACACGGCCCAGGGTCCGAAGCGCGCCTCGATACGGGCGGTCAGCGCCGGCTCGCCCAGCGCCGCGCCAAAGCGCAAGCCGGCTAATCCGAAGAATTTGCCGAAGGAGCGCAGGATGAGAAGCCCCGGCTGCCCGGCCTCGGCTGCAAGGCTTGCCCCCGGCTCGGCATCGGCGAAAGCCTCGTCGAGGACGAGAAGCCCACCTTGAGCCGCCAGCCGATCCGCCAGCGCCAGAGCCGCCGCCGGGGGAAAGCGCCGCCCGTCCGGGTTGTTGGGCGAGACGAGCGTGACGAGCCGGGCCCCGGCTGGGATGTCGCTGAGGTCCGCAAAGCGTGTGACGGCATGGCCCGCCTGCGCCAGCGCCAGGCCGTGCTCCTCGTAGCTCGGAAACAGCACCGCCGCCGGACCGGGCGGCAGGAGATGGGGCAGAAGCGCGATCAGCGCCTGCGTGCCAGGGGCCAGCGCAATCCCCGCCCCCTCGCCCGCCCCCGTGAAGCGCCGGAGCGCGCTGCGCGCCCGCTCCTCCAACGCGCGTTCGGGCAGGCGCGCCCAGAGCATCGGGTCGATCTCCGGCAAGGGCGGGGGCACGGGGTTGATGCCGGTGGACAGGTCCAGCCAATCCGCCCGAGCGCCGCCATAGCGCGCGACGGCCGCATCCAACGCGCCGCCATGATGCAGCGCCTCCTTCACGGCACCACTCCGTCGATGACATGGGCGAACGAGCCCATGACGCGCCCGCGCCGCAGCCCCATCGCGCCGAGATCGGTGCCAACAGCATCGCGCGCTTCGAACAATCGCTCGGCCGCGCCTTCCCGGACAATCGTCGCATAATGAAACTCGTGCCCCGTCAGCGCATGGGGCCAAGGCGCGCCGGGCAGAGGGGCGAGACGACGATAGCCGAGATGGCGCTTTCGCTGCGCGAAGGAGGTCTCAACCGGCAGGAGGCCGAGCATTCCGTGCCGGATGCCGTCCGCATCCACCAGCCCCTCGCCCAGCGCCATGTAGCCCCCGCACTCGCCATAGATCAGCGCGCCGCGCCGGGCTGCGGCCTGCATTCCCTCGGGAAACCGGCTTGCCGCCGCCAGCCGGCCCGCATGCAGCTCGGGATAGCCGCCTGGCAGAAACACGGCATCGGCCTCCGCCGCCGGCCCTTCGTCCGCCAGCGGCGAGAAGAAGGAGAGCGCCGCACCGGCCTGCCGCCAGCCTTCCAGAAGATGCGGGTAGCTGAAGGCGAAGGCGGTATCGCGCGCCACCGCGATATGCGCTCCAAGTGGCGCCAAAGGCTTGGGGGGCGCTGGCGCTCGCAGGGTTACGCCAAGCAGCCCATCCAACGCGCCGGGCTGGAGCCCGCTCGCCATCCAGGCGGCGGCGCGGTCGAGGAAGCCCGCAAGGTCCGCCCGCTCGCCGGCCTGCACAAGGCCGAGATGGCGCTCGGGCAGGGTCAGCGCGGGGTCGGCAGGGAGCACGGCGAGGATCGGCAGGCCGAGCGGCTTCAGCGCGTCTCGCAGCAGCGTCTCGTGGCGGAGAGAGCCGACGCGGTTCAGCATCAAGCCGGCAAAGCGGAGGGACGGTCGGTGGTCGCGAAAGCCGCGCACAAGCGCCGCTATGGAATGGGATTGTTTGGCGCAATCCACCAAAAACACGACCGGCAGGCCCAGCATCTCGGCGAGATCGGCCGCCGAGCCCGACCCATCCGCCGCGCCGTCGTAGAGCCCCATCATGGCCTCGACCACGAGCGGGCGCGCATCGGCAAAGGCCAGTGCACGCAGGAGGTCCGGGCGCATGGCGAACGGGTCGAGATTGACGGAAGGGTGGCCGGTCGCCGCCGCGTGGAAGGCAGGGTCGATATAATCCGGCCCAGCCTTGGCCGAGCGCAGCGCCATGCCCTGGCGCGTGAGAAGCCGCAACAGCGCCAGCGTCGTCAGCGTCTTGCCGCTGCCCGATTGCGGCGCGGCGAGAACGAAGCCGGCAGACCGGGCCTGCCCCCTCCCGCCCCCCGGCGCGTCACCCCGCCTTTCGCCGCCTTCGCCTTTGCTCAAAATCCGCCCCATCGCACGCGCCGCTTCGCGCCCGGTCTACCAACCTTGCCGCCGCCCCATCAACTGCGCCGCCGCGAGCGGGCGATAGATTCGGCTTGAGAATCTCATGGATGGGAGATGCCGGCCTTTTTCGCCGGCTAACGAGAAGAAAGGCAAGGTCGGATGCTCGGCTGGGCCGAACCTTCGGCGGCGACGGCTAGAGCGGCGCGGCGGGATAAGGCGAGCCGTGCTGGCCCTCGCCTTGCGCGGCCGCGTGGCCGGCCTATAAGCCCTCGCATGAGCTTCAATCTCGGCAAGCGGCGGGAGACGAGCGCGCCCCGGCGGGACGGCGCAGCGCTCCGGCGCGGCTGGACGACGGGAGCCTGTGCCACGGCCGCCACCAAGGCTGCGCTGGAAGCCCTTCTGATGGGCCATTTCCCCGATCCCGTCGAGATTACCTTGCCGAAGGGGGAGCGCCCCGGCTTCGCCTTGGCGCGCACGCGGCTGGGTGAAGGCTCGGCCATGGCGAGCATCATCAAGGATGCGGGCGACGACCCGGATGTGACGCATCTCGCCGAAATCGTCTCCACCGTTCGCCTCACCGCCCCCGGCTCCGGTCTCGTGTTTCGGGCCGGCGAGGGCGTCGGGACGGTGACGCGGCCCGGCCTGCCGATCCCGCCCGGCGAGCCGGCGATCAATCCCGTGCCGCGCCGGATGATGGGTGAGGTGGTGGAGGCCCTTTGCGCGGCGCATGGGCGCGCTGATGACGTCGAGATCACGATTTCCGTCACCAACGGCGCGGCGCTGGCCGAAAAGACCTGGAACGGACGCTTGGGGATTTTAGGCGGGCTGTCGATCCTCGGCACGACGGGCGTCGTCCATCCCTTCTCCTGCTCGGCCTGGATTCACTCGATCCATCGCGGCATCGACGTCGCGCGCGCCGCCAACCTCTCCCGCGTCATCGCCGCCACGGGCTCGGCCAGCGAGGACGCCGCGCGCCGGCTCCACCCCGAACTGCCTGACATCGCCTGCCTCGACATGGGCGACTTTGCCGGCGGCGTTCTCAAATATCTGCGCCGCCACCCGGTGCCGAACCTGACGCTGGCGGGGGGCTTCGCCAAGCTCACCAAGCTCGCCCAGGGCTCGCTCGACCTCCACTCCGGCCGCAGCCAGGTGGACTTCGCCTTTCTGGCGGACCTAGCCGGCACCCCAGAGCTGACGCCGCGTATCCTCGCCGCCAACACGGCCAAGGAAGTGCTCGATCTCTGCCAGGAAGCCGGCATCGATCTGGCCGAAGCCGTGGCGCGCAGTGCGCTCGCGACAATCCGCGAGACGCTAGGCGATGCCTCGGTCGCCGTGGAAGTGCTGGCGGTGGACAGGGCAGGCGCGGTGATCGCCCGGATCGGCGGCTGAGATGGCAGGAGCGCCTTTCATCCTTCTTCTCGGTGGCACGTCCGAAGCCTCCGTTTTGGCCCGGCGGCTGCGAACGACCAGACCGGACATCCAACTTCTTCTGTCGCTGGCAGGGCGCACCAAAGCGCCCGCGTTGCCGGAAGGCGTGGAAACGCGCATCGGCGGCTTCGGCGGCGTGGATGGCTTGGTCCGCTTCATCCGCGAGCATGGCGTCACGCGCCTTCTCGACGCGACCCATCCTTACGCCGTCGGCATGTCACGCAACGCGGGCGAGGCCGCGTGCTTAGCCGGCATTCCCCGAGCGATATTCCAGCGTCCCCCTTGGGGGCAGACCGATGGAGATCGCTGGCAGGAGGTGGCTTGTTTGCGCACGGCGCGCGATGCGTTGCCCTCGGGCGCGCGGCCCTTTCTGGCGCTGGGCAGCCAGCATATCGCGCCCTTTCGCCACCGCCCCGACCTTCGCCCGGTGTTGCGGCAAGTGGATGCGCCCGCCGAGCCCCTGCCCTTCGCGGCGACGCTGATCACCGGCAAACCATCGCAGGACGTCGCGGAGGAAGCCGCGCTGTTTCGCGCGCACGGCGTCACCCATCTCGTCTGTCGGAATTCGGGCGGCGCGAGGGGCTATGCCAAGATCGCGGCGGCCCGAAAGCTGCAACTCCCCGTCATCCTGATTCAGCGCCCGCCCGAGCCGGACGGGCCGATCCTGCGAGACCTCGACGCCGCGCTTAGCTGGCTGATTTCATCTTCCTGACTGGGCGCAGGATATGCGGGTGGCTGGCGTCGTAGAGCTTGGAATCCACGAAATCCTTCGCCCCCAGGGCCCGCCCGACGAAGACGAGCGCCGTGCGCGTCAGCTTGGCCTCGCGCACCGCGCGCGCAACGGTGGATAACGTTGCGCGAATGAACTGCTCGTCCGGCCAGCCGACGCGGTAGGCGACGATCACCGGGCAGTCCGGCCCGTAAGCGGGGAGCGGCCCCAACTCGCGCTCGATATGAGCGAGGTTGCGGATGGAAAGATGGATCGCCAGCGTCGCGCCGCTTTGGCCGAGCGTCGCCAGGTCTTCGCCTTCCGGCATGGCTGAGGACTTCATCGCGGTGCGGGTAACCACGATGGTCTGGCAGACTTCCGGCACGGTGAGTTCGGTCTTGAGCGCGGCAGCAGCCGCCGCGAAGGCCGGCACGCCGGGCGTCACGTCATAGGGAATGCCGAGCGCGTCGAGCCGGCGCATCTGCTCGGCCGTCGCACCGTAGATCGACGGGTCGCCCGAATGAACGCGCGCCACATCCTCGCCCCGAGCGTGAGCGGCCTGCATTTCCGCGATAATCTCGTCGAGATGCATCGGCGCGGTGTCGAGGACGCGAGCGCCCTCCGGTGCGGCCTTCACGATCTCTTCCGGCACGAGCGAGCCGGCATAAAGGCAGACGGGGCAGCGCTCGATGAGGCGCAGGCCGCGAAGCGTGATGAGATCGGCGGCGCCGGGGCCGGCCCCGATGAAATGAACGGTCATGGCGCCTCCGAAATGCTGGTGCCGGGCTTGGCGGCATAGCCGCGCGGCGTATAGGCGAAGCGGCGGCCCTCGCCCGAGGTGAAGGCGCGTGTGTTGGAGGAGCCGACGACAACGACGGTCAACATGTCCACCTCGTCCACGTCGAGCTTTGCGAGGTCCACGATGCGCACGCTTTCGCCGGGGCGGCCGAGATTGGTGGCGAGAATGACGGGCGTGTCGGCCGGACGGTGCTGGAGAAGCACATCGCGCGCATGGGCGAGCTGCGTGCGCCGACGCTTGGAGACGGGATTGTAGAAGGCAATCACGAAATCGCCTTCGGCGGCCGCCTTTACGCGGCGCTGGATATCGTCCCAAGGGGTGAGCAGGTCGGACAGCGAGATGGTGCAGAAGTCGTGCCCGAGCGGCGCGCCGGCCCGCGCGGCGGCGGCTTGAAGCGCCGAGATGCCGGGCGAGACCTGAACCTTGATGCGCCGCGCGGCGTCCGACACGCCGCCCCGGTCCATCAGTTCGAACACCAGCGTCGCCATGGCATAGATGCCGGCGTCGCCCGAGCAGACCAGCGCCACTTGGCGGCCTTCGGCGGCGCGTTCCATGGCATGGCGCACCCGCGCTTCTTCCGCGCCGAGGTCGAAATCATGCCGCGCCTTGCCTCGCGCGAGCGGGCCGAGAAGGTCGAGATAAAGCGAATAGCCGACGAGATCGGTCGCGGCCTGCACCATGCGGGAGACCTCCGGCGAGCGCCAGCCTTCCGCGCCCGGACCGATGCCGACCACGAAGAGTGTGCCCCGCGCCCGGCCGATGCTCTGGGCATCCAACAGTTGCGGTGCGCGGGCGAGCGCGGCCGTGACGCGGGCGGACTTGCGCTTGGGAAGAATCAGCGCCCCCCCTTCGCCCGCCCCGGCCAGCGCCGCGCCCTCGGCGACGCCGTGGCACCCCGTTTCGCGAAACACGATGTCGGACGGATTGGCGAGGCGGGGCGCTTGTGCCTCCAACGTTGCGGCATCGAAGAAGCGGGCGGGAACGCCGAAACGCTCCGCCACGGCATGAACCGCCGGCTCGTCGGCCTTGAGGTCCAGCGAGGCAACGGCAGCGAGCGAAAGCGGCGAGACGCCGACTTCCGCCAGCGCGGCCTCTGCCAGCGCCACGGCTTCTTCGACAGGGACCCCGCGTTCGGCCCCGATGCCGAGAACGAGCACCTTCGGACGGTAGAGAAGCTCGGCCTCGGCCGGCGCGCGCGCGGCGTCCGAGATGGTCAGCGCGATACGCGCATCGTCCGACACGGGGATGGAGGAGCCTGTGAGCCAGGGCGCGTCGCCCTCGATCCAGGCGAACTCGCCCGCGACGAGATCGGCCATGACGGCTTTGGCGTCGCCGGGGTTTTCGAGCACATAGCCCTCGGGCGGCGCATCCAGCGCAACGCCGAAGCGCAGGTCGCCAGCCGTGGTAACGGCGGCAAAACCGCCCGTGATGGCGGCGACGCGCCGCGCCCAGTCGTTCGCGCCATGGTGGCCGCCGAGGAGCGGCACCACGGCCGAGCCGTCCTCCGCAATGGCGAGAACCGGTGGTTCGGCGTGCTTGTCGGCGAGATAGGGCGCAAGAAGGCGGATCAGCGCGCCGGTCGCCATCAGCGCCAGGATCGGCCGCCCCTCGGCAAAGAGGGTGCCCAGATGCGCGCGGACATCCTCGAAGCTCCGGTCGGCGTTGGAAACACGCGGCGCAAAGCCATGGGTCTCGCCGCCCAGCGCATCGCGCAAACGCTCAGCCAGCGCGAGCGAGGCGGGCGTGAGGCAGAGGTAAGCCGGCTCACTCATAGATGATGCCCAAGAATGGCGGGCTCCTGGCCCTTGTAGAGAAGGATCAGCGCGAAATAAGGGGCCGTGTCGCCGGTCTCGGCCAGCGACAGCACCTGTTCGCCGGCCTGCGTCACGCGCTCGGCATAAAGGGCTCCGTCCGTCAGCCCCATCTCTGCGATCAGGCTTTTGACCCGCGCGAAATGACGACCGAGCTTGAGGATCGCGACGCTCTCCGCCGCCACGATGCCGGCGCGCAGCGCCGCGTTGGGCAGCGTTGCGGGCAGTACAGCGAAGCGGTCGTTGCGCACCACGAGGGGGCGCTTGGCGCAGGCGGCGGCGGCCATGACGGAGGAGACGCCCGGCACGATCTCGGTCGCGAAGTCGGCGCCCAGCCGCGCGAAGAGATGGAGAAACGAGCCGTAGAAGAACGGATCGCCTTCGCAGAGCACCGCAACGTCCCGGCCTGCTTGCAAATGCGCAGCGATCTTGGGCGCGGAGGCGTCATAGCCGCCCTGCCCCGGCGCGCGCTCGACCGCCATGCAGAGGCCGATCGGCAGCTCGATCTGGCCACCCGGCAGATGCGGCGCGGCGATGCTGCGCGCGAGCGAGGGCGAGCCGTCGGGCGCGGGATAGGCGATGACGGGAACGGCTTGCAGGATACGATGGGCCTTCAGCGTCAGAAGCTCGGGGTCGCCGGGGCCGAGGCCGATGCCGTAGAGCGTGCCGCTCATGTGCTCGCCTCCTTCGTCAGATGCCAATGGAGAACGGGCATGGAGGGCCGCCAGCCGCGAAACGGGCCGACCGACGCGGCATGGTCCACCGAGACCCTCATCAGATCGCCGCCGTGCTCTGCGTGCAGGCCCAAGAGGATGGCTTCCGATTCCAGGGTCACGGCATGGGCGACGAGCCGACCGCCGGGTTTCAAAGCCTGGTAAGCCGGCGCGAAGACGCTTTCCGTCAGCCCGCCGCCGATGAACACGGCATCCGGCGCAGCAAGCCCGTCGAAGGCCTCCGGCGCGCGCGCGGGGACGATGGTGATGCCGGGCGCGGCGAGCCGGACGCGGTTTTCGCGGATGAAAGCCAGACGCTCCGGGTTCGGCTCGATGGCGAGTGCCCGAGCAGCCGACGCCGCGCGGCACCATTCCACCGCGATCGCGCCGGAACCTGAGCCGACATCCCACAGGAGTTCGCCCGCGCGGGGCGACAGTGCGGAAAGGGCCAGCGCGCGAAGGACGCGCTTGGTCATCTTGCCGTCATGGCGAAAGGCTTCGTCCGGCAAGCCGGGGCCGGGCGGCCAGACCTTGGCACCCTCAAGAGCCACACATTCGACGGCGACGGTGTTGAGCGCAGCAATATCCGTGAGATCGAAGCCTTTCGCCAGCGCCACGCGGATGCGCTCTTGCGGACCGCCGAGATGTTCGAGAACATGCACTAGGCTGGTGCCATAGCCGGCGTCCGCCAACAGCGCGGCGAGCGCAGCGGGCGAAGCGCCGTCTTCGGAGAGGATGAGGAGTTTTCGCCCCTCAGCGAAATCCGCCGCCGCATTCGCCAGCGCGCGGCCATGCACGGTGAGGCAGTGGCAATCCTCCAGCGCCCATCCGAGCCTGGCGGCTGCGAGCGAGAAGGCGGAGGGTGCGGGCCAGACGCGGAACTCCGCCGCATCGAGCACGCCGCGCAGCCATTTCGCCGGACCGAACCAGGACGGATCGCCCGTCGCCAGCACCACGGCCCGTCGCCCACGCGCGGCGAGAATGTCGGCGGCGCTCTCCGCGAAGGGCGAGCGCCAAGGCTGACGCTCGGCTGGGTGCGCGGCGGGCAGCATGGCGAGATGCCGATGCCCGCCGAAGACGATCTCCGCGCGGTCGAGGCGCGCCGCAGCCTCCGGCGAGAGCGTCTCCAGGCCGCCATCGCCGACGCCGATCAGATCGAGCCAGGGCGCCGTCATGCGAGCCCGCCCCGCAGCCCGGCGGCCAGCGCGTTGACCGCCGCCGCCGCCATGGCGCTGCCGCCGCGCCGGCCGAGAAGCGTCGCGAAGGGGACGCCGCGCGGGCGGGCGAAGAGTTCGTCCTTGGATTCGGCCGCGCCGACGAAGCCGACCGGAAAGGCGAGGATCGCGGCCGGCGGCGCAGCCCCCTCGTCCAGCCGCTCCAGAAGATGGAACAGGGCGGTCGGCGCATTGCCGATGGCGACAACAGCGCCCGCCAACTCGCCGCGCTCGATCCAGAGATCGACCTGCGCGGCCGAGCGCGTCGTGCCAAGGCGCGCGGCGAGAGGGGCAATCTCGGGCTCGCTCAGCCGGCAAACCACACTATTGCCGGTCGGCAGATGCCGGGCGATCACGCCATGCGCCACCATCTGCGCATCCACCAGAACCGGCGCGCCGGCTAGCAGCGCCGCGCGGCCAGCCGCAACGAGATCGGCGGACAATCGCAAGTCCGCGATCGCATCCACCATGCCGCAGCTATGAGCGACGCGGATGGCCAGCTCCCGCGCCTCCTCCGGCAGGCGCTCCAGCAAAGGCGCGCCCTCGCGCCGGATCGTGGCGAAGCTCGCCTCGTAGATCGCGGCGGGATCCTTCAGATAGTTCAGCCCCACGAACTTACCCCCGCTTCAGCGAGCGCGGCCCGAGCGGGTGATCGGCATGGGGATAGGGGTGGTGGGTATGCGTGTGGCCGTGGCCGTGAGAATGGTCATGACCGTGGGAATGGCCGTGATCGTGCGCGTGGCCGTGCGTGTGACCATTCGCATGATCATGAGAATGACCCGCCGAATGCGCGTGCTCATGCGTGTGAGCATGGTCATGCCCGTGGTCGTGGCTGTGCCCATGGTCATGGCCGTGGTGGTCGTGCCCATGGTGGTGATCGCCATGGTGATGATGCCCGTGGTCATGCCCGTGCCCGTGGCTGTGGTCGTGCCCATGATCGTGCGCCGGTTCCGCCGGCCCCGTGCCGATGCCCTCGACATGGTGGTGGTGGCTTTCCTGCGGCAGGCCGACTTCCGCCTCGAAGCCGAGCACCTGCTCGCGGTACTTGCACATCTGGCAGTTCATGTTGTTCGTGCCTTCGAGGATCTCGGTCAGGCGATCCACGAAGGTTTCGACCACGAGGTCATGCGCGCCGAGATAGGAGGCTTTCAGGAACTTCACGTCCGGCTGCTCGGCGGCCACCGTGTCGGTCGAGGAATAGATGCGGTCCACCAGAATACCGGTGAACAGGAAATAGGGAAACACGACGATGCGCTTGTAGCCGAGGCGCGAGACATGGCGCAGCGCCGGCTCGACCAGCGGAAAGGTGACGCCGGAATAGGCCGTTTCGCCCCAGCCGAAGCCGAGCCCTTCCCAGAGCATGCGCATGACCTTGGCGACATTGGAATTGGCGTCGGGGTCCGACGCGCCGCGCCCGACCACCACCAGCATCGTGTCGTGCAGCGGCTCGCCGTCGCGCCAGCCGTCCAGCCGCAGCGCCTCGCGAATCCGCTCGCCGGCGGCGCGGATCATCTTGGGGTCGATGCCGAGTTCGCGCCCATAGGTGATGGAAACGTCGTTGGAGGCGGCATAGGTGTTGAGAACCGACGGAATGTCGTTCTTGGCGTGGCCGGCGGCGAACAACATGCCCGGCAGGGCCAGGATCTCCCGCGCGCCCTTTTCGCGCAGCGCGTCGAGCCCGGTGCGGATGATGGGCGTGGCAAATTCCAGATAGCCGTATTCCACCGTCCAGTCCGGCAGGCGGCGGGCCATCTTTTCGGAAAGGCCGCGAAATTCCTCCACCGCGCCGCGGTCGCGCGAGCCGTGGCCGCACAGCATGAGAGCCTTCATGGACGCATGTCCTCCGTCGTCAGGTTGCGCCGGAGAACGGACCTCGCCCATCAGCGAAGCGCCGCGTCCGACAGTTTCCGCTTCGAGCCCCCGGTTTGGGTCGGCCGTCCCGGAATCGTTTTTGCAAGAGCCCGGGCGGAATCGATCCACCCAAAGGCACCGTCAGGCCCCCGCCTTAAAGCCGGGATGAGGGCGCGCGTCAAACCGGGTGTCCGGCCAAGGCGCACCCTCGCCTTTCCCCCAGGCCGGCGGGCGGGCGACGAATGCCCAACCCGTAAGCCCTGCTCTTGCGCGCCCTTGCCACTCGACGCGCCTCTGACCAACAGGCCTCGACGCTCAGTCTCGGCACGATCGCTCGGTCCGGAAAAACGCCCCTTCCTGCTCAACAGCGCGCAGCCCGCGCTCCATCGTCGCGCGCGGGCTGCTAAAGCGAACGCCACGACCGAATCAACGGAAGGCCGCCCGTGCCCGCCTTGTCCTTTCTGACCCGCAACGCGCGCTGGCTGGCGGGCGGCTTTCTTCTGCTGTTCGCCTCGTCCTTCGGGCAAAGCTTCTTCGTGGCTCTGTCCGGGGGCGACATCCGGCGCGAGTTCGCGTTGTCGAATGGCGATTTCGGGCTGCTTTATATGGGCGTGACGATCGCCTCGGCCTTCGCGCTCGCCTGGATCGGTCCGGTGGTGGATCGCTGGCCGGCCCGGCGCTCAGGCATGCTGGCGCTTCTGGCCCTCGGGCTCGGCGCGCTCGCCCTCGCCCTGTCGCGCCATGGGCTCGGGCTCGTCGCGGCGCTTTTCGCGCTTCGTCTGTTCGGGCAGGGTTTTGCCGTCCACGCCGCCTATACGCTGCTCGGCCGCTGGTTCGGGCCGAGCCGCGAGGGCGGGCGGGGGCGGGCCGTCTCCTTCGCCTCGCTCGGGCTGAACATGGGCCAGGCGCTGTTGCCCTTGGCCTTCACGGCCGGCGCGGCATGGCTTGGCTGGCGCGGCGTCTGGCTCTGCGTGGCCGTGCTCCTCTGCCTCCTCCTGCCGCTCGCCGCGCTGCTGTTTTCGCGCGAGCGGCAGCCCGAGACGCCGGCCGGCACCGTGCCGGAAATGCAAGGCTGGACGCGGGAGCAGGTGCTGCGCGACCCTCTCTTTCCCTTGCTTCTCATGGCCATGCTGCCGCCGGCCTTCATTTCCAACACGATCCTGTTCCATCAGGTCTATCTCGGCGAGTTGCGCGGCTGGTCGCCCGGACTCTTCGCCAGCGCCTTTCCGCTCTATGCGCTGGTGACGGTCGGCTCGCTGCTTCTGGCCGGCTGGCTGGTGGACCGCTTTTCGGCCCACACGCTCCTGCCCTTCTATCTCCTGCCGCTCGGCCTCGGCTGCCTCGTGCTCGGCACCGTGGAAGGGCCCGCCGCCGCGTTTCTCTTCATGGCGCTCTACGCCTTGAGCGACGGATTCTCGCTGACGCTGTTCGGCACCCTCTGGCCGGAAGTCTATGGTGTCAGGCATCTGGGCGCGATCCGCTCGGCCATCGTGCCCCTCATGGTGCTCGCCGCCGCCCTCGGGCCGGGCTTGGCGGGCGTCCTGATCGACCGGGGCGTGTCCTATCCCCTGCTGCTCGGCGCACTGGGCGTCTATTGCCTCGCCCTTCTGCCCCTGATGCTGGCCGTGCGACCCGCCTTTGCAAAACGCATGGCTGGATGACGGCCCGCACCTTGCCACCCTTCCCGCAACGGGCCTAAGAGCGAAGCGGCCATAAAGCGTTCTGACGCCCCGGCCCCCGTTGCTCCTGCGCTCCAGCAGGTGCCAGCGCCCTCCCCCTCGGGCTCGCGTCGGCCCAACCCGCCCATGGTCTCAAAATGCCCCTCGATCTCGTCTTTCTGCTTCTGGTCGGCGCGGCGTTTCTGGCCGGGTTCATCGACGCCATCGCGGGCGGCGGCGGCATGATCACGGTGCCGGCGCTGCTTCTGGGCGGGGTCGATCCGCTCACCGCGCTCGGCACCAACAAGCTGCAATCGCTTTTCGGCTCGGGCTCGGCGACCATCGCCTATGCGCGCAAAGGGCATATGCGCATCACCGATATGTGGGGGGCGGGCCTCCTGTCGGCCGGCGGCTCGGCCTGCGGCGCGCTTCTGGCCGCCTCGCTGCCGCTCGACTTCCTGCGCACGCTCCTGCCCTTTCTCCTGATCGCCATCGCGATCTATTTCGCGTTGAAGCCCGGCCTGTCGGATGTGGACCGCGAGCGCCGAATCTCGCCCAAGCGCTTCGCGCTGGTCGTGGTGCCGCTGATCGGCGCCTATGACGGATTGTTCGGCCCCGGCACGGGCTCGTTCTTCATGCTGGCCTTCGTGGGTCTTGCCGGCTACGGCGTCCTCAAGGCGACGGCGCACACCAAGTTCCTGAACTTCGCCTCCAATCTCGGCGGCTTTCTGGTCTTCGCCAGCGTCGGGACGATCCACTGGAAGCTCGGCCTCGCCATGGGCGTCGCGCAGTTTCTGGGCGCGCGGCTCGGCGCGGCTTCGGCCATGCGCTTCGGCTCGCGTCTCATCCGTCCGCTTCTCGTCACCGTGTGCATCGCGCTCGCCCTGCGCCTTCTCTGGTCATGAGCCGGCCGCGCGTTCCCGCCCTGATGCTGCAGGGCACGGGCTCGGATGTGGGCAAGAGCGCGCTGGTGGCCGGCCTCTGCCGCCTGTTCCGGCAAAGGGGGCTAACCGTGCGCCCCTTCAAGCCGCAGAACATGAGCAACAATGCCGCCGTCGCGCGCATTCCCGAAACCGGCGAATGGGGCGAGATCGGCCGCGCGCAATGGCTTCAGGCGCTGGCCTGCGGCGCGGAGCCGAGCGTCCACATGAACCCGGTTCTCCTCAAACCCCAAAGCGAAACCGGATCGCAGATCGTGGTGCAGGGGCGCGTCGCAGGCGCAGCGCGAGGGGCCGACTATCAGCGACTGAAACCAACGCTTCTGGGCTCCGTGATGGAGAGCTTTCATAAGCTGGGAGCAGAGGCCGATCTGATCCTGGTGGAGGGCGCGGGCTCGCCGGCCGAGATCAACCTGCGCGCCGGCGACATCGCCAATATGGGCTTTGCGCGGGCGGCCGACGTGCCGGTGGTGCTGGTCGGCGATATCGACCGGGGCGGCGTCATCGCCTCGCTGGTGGGCACGCACACGATCCTGCCGCCCGACGACCGCGCGCCGATCCGGGGTTTTCTGATCAACAAGTTCCGGGGCGATGTCAGCCTGTTCGACAGCGGGCTCGATGCCATCACGGATTTCACCGGCTGGCCGAGCTTCGGCGTGGTGCCCTGGCTTGCCGAGGCACGCCATCTGCCGGCCGAGGATTCGGTGGCGTTGGAAGCGCGCCAAGCGCCATCACGCGGCGCGGCGCAGCTTCTCGTCGCCGTGCCCGTTCTCGACCGTATCGCCAATTTCGACGATCTCGACCCGCTCGCCGCCGAGCCTGATGTCGAGGTGCGCTTCGTCAGGCCCGGCGAGCGCCTGCCGGCCGAGGCCGCGCTCGTCGTCCTGCCCGGCACCAAGTCCACGATCGCCGATCTCCAGGCGTTTCGCCGCAACGGATGGGACGAGGACCTTCGCGCCCATCACGCGCGGGGTGGGCGAATCCTGGGTCTGTGCGGTGGCTACCAGATGCTGGGCACACGCATTCGCGATCCGGACGGTGTGGACGGGACATGCTCCGAGGCCGTGGGGCTGGGACTGCTTGAGGTCGAGACGGTGATGAAAGGGCCGAAGACCGTGCGCGCCGCCGCCGGCCTATCGCATGAGGGCTTGGCCGTCACCGGCTACGAAATCCATATGGGCGCGACGGACGGGGCGGACCGCGCCCGGCCCTTCGCCACGCTCGACGGGCGCATGGAGGGCGCGCGCAGCGCCGATGGGCGGGTCGAAGGCACCTATCTCCACGGCGTCTTCGGCTCGGATGCCTGGCGTCGTCGCCTTCTCCAGGGCTTCGGTCTGACGGGCTCGAACCAGTCCTATCTGGAAGGCGTGGAAGCCGCGCTGGATGCCATCGCCGCTCAGTTGAAAGCCTGTCTCGACATCGACGCGCTCTGGGCCATCGCGCAAGACCGCGCCCGCAAAACCTGACCTGCCGCTCAGATTACCGGAACATGGACGCAATACGACAGGAGTTTCATTCGACTCGGCCCGCCTGTCTGGACTAGCTCGCAGGATGCCCGATCCCGTGCCAGCGAAGCACGCGCGGTCTGCCGAGTCGGGCCGGGGTGTCAGAAGAAGGTAGAAGAGCCATGTCGATGCCAAGCCGCTGGGCGGACAATCCCCATGGATACGGTCTCGTCAGCCGCGCCCTGCATTGGGGCATGGCGCTGATGATCCTCTGGCAGCTCCTGACGGCCATCGTGCGCGCCACCGCCGAGCATGGCGCGCTGGACAACGTCCTGTGGGGCACGCATGTCTCGGTCGGCTTCACCATCTGGTGGCTCGCCATCCTGCGCGGCGTCTGGGGTTTGGCCAATCTCTCGCGCCGCCCGCCCCATGAAGGTCATCCGCTGATGCGCGGCGCCGCGACGCTCGGCCATGTCGCGCTTTACGCCCTGCTGATCCTCGAACCCACGCTCGGGATGCTGCGCGCCTTCTTCAAGGGTCGTGAGCTGGTGATCTACGGCTTTCCCATTCTGGTGCGCGGCGATGCGCCGCGCAATGCCGTTCTGGGCTCCTTCGTCAGCGAAGCGCACGAGTTCCTGGGCTGGAGCCTCTTCGTGCTGATCGCGGGCCATATCGCCATGGCGCTCTGGCATCATCTCGTGCGCCGCGACGGCACGCTGCGCGCCATGACGCATGGCTCCACCGCGCCGCGCCTGCGAGCGGGCATCTGACAAAGGACACGGGGCGCGCGCGCGCGCGCCCCGCCCCTCACTCGCCGTCGAGGTAACTCTTGAAGCGGGGGGCCCAGTTCGGCTCCCAGCGCGACAGCGGCGGGCGGTTGCTCACCACATCCTCGGCGGCCCAGCGGATGCGCTTCTCGTCCATCTCGCGGGTCGTCTCGTTGTCGGGGCAGAGAATATAGAAATCGCCCGCTTCCAGCCGGTCCAGCATGAAGGCGACGGTTTCCTCCGGCGTCCAGGCGCCTGCGGGCTTCTCGGTGCGGTCGCGCTGGGTCAGGTCGGTCCAGACGAAGCCGGGGATCAGCAGCGCCGCTTCGACGCGGCAATCCGCCCGGTTGCGCAATTCGTGCTGGAGCGCCTCGGTAAAGACCTTCACGCCCGCCTTCGACACGTTGTAGGCGGGATCGCCCGGCGGCGTGGTGATGCCCTGCTTGGAACCCGTGTTGATGATCAGCGCCGGCTGGCCATGCGCGATCATGGCGGGGCCGAAAATGCGCGTGCCGTTGATGACGCCGCCGAGATTAATCGAAAGAACCGCGTCCCACTCGCTCTGCTCGCCGAAGATGGAGGAGCCCGGCTGGATGCCGGCATTGTTCATGAGCACATGAACGGGGCCGAGCGTCGCCTCGATATGCTGGGCCGTCTTGGCGAGGCCCTCCCGGTCGCTGACGTCGCAGGCGGCCGCGACGATGCGCCCCTCCTCCTCGCCCGCCAGCGCGACCAGCGCCTCGTGAGCGCGCACGAGTTCCTCCATGCGACGGTCCACGATGGCGACCTTGAGCCCCATCTCCAAGAAGCGCTTGGCGGCGGCGAGGCCGATGCCGGTGGCGCCTCCGATGACGACGGCGGTGTGAAGCGGAGCGATGGCGGGGTGGTGCATGGGTCTCTCCCGACGTGAAACGGCGTGCGCAGCGGGCCGGCCAGACAATGCCGGCCTCTTCGGCCTGCCCCGTGTCTGGCCTCAGTTCGCCTTCGATGTCCAGCCCGTGCCGGCGCGTCAAAACCGCAGCGCGCCAGCCGGCCAAACAAAAATGAACCATGCCCGAACCGAGCGACATCTTGACGTTGCCGCTCACTTTTCCAAGGCCGCCCCATCGTTAGCCGACCAAAACACAACGTGAACGCCCGATCGTGACATTTTCGCCGCCGCACCGGTCAAAGCCTTGGCATTCCTCGCAAAACGCGACAGCCGCCGATTGACGACGGCAGGCGAAGCCGCCAACGTTTTCATCGATGCGACCTGTCCCATGCTCTTCTCCGAATGGCATTCTTCCGTGACCTTCAACCCTCATTCCGCGTCCCGCGACGAGCTTATGGCCGAGGTCGAGCGCCTTCGGGGTCGCCTTGCCTCCGTGCCGATCGCGCCGCCCCTGCCCGATGGAGGCGTCAGCCGGGAGCATCAGCGCGCCATTGCGGAAATGCGGGCCGAGGCGGCGAACCATCTGCGCGCCGCGCGCCGGATCGCGCGCGAGGCCAGTTCGCCCCATCCGGAGGGCGAAGACCTCGCCGCGCGGCTGCGCCGGAGCGAAGCGGCGCGCATCATGTCGGAAGAGCGCCTGTCGCTCGCCTTCGAGGCTTCGGGTTCGCTCGGCTGGTGGGACTGGGACCTGACGACGGACAAGGTCTATGCCGGCCCTTATTTCGCCTCCATGTTCGGGGTCAGCGAGCAGGAAGCCGAAGAGGGCGTCCCGCTCGAACTCTTCGCCTCCGGCATTCACCCCGACGACCGCGAGCGGGTGGCGCTCGCCATCGGGGAGAGCGTGGCGTCGGGGGGCGACTACGAGCAGGACTATCGCTTGTATAGACCGGCGACCGACGAGGTTATCTGGGTCCATGCGCGCGGCCGCGCTTACTTGGACAAGGCAGGCCGTCCTTTGCGCTTTCCGGGCGTCGCGATCGACATCACCGCGTTTCGGGAGAGCGAAGAGCGCAAGCTGGCTCTGGCCGCGCTGGGCGAGCGCCTGCGGGACATGCACGATGTCGGCGAGATCGCCTTTGCAGCGGCCGAGACCATGGCCGTGCAGCTCAACGCGACGCGGGCCGGCGTCGGCGTGGTGGACGCGGTTCAGGAAACCGTGACGATGCAGCCGGACTGGCGGATGCCAGGCATCGCCAGCATTGCCGGCCTGCATCATTTCCGCGACTACGGGTCCTTCATCGACGATCTGAAGCGCGGCGAGATCGTGCTGATCGAGGATACGAGGCGCGATCCGCGCACGACCGGGCATCATGCGTCGCTGGAGGCGATCGGCATTCGCGTTCTTCTCAACGTGCCGATCATCGAGCATGGCCAGCTATCGTTGGTTCTCTTCGTCCATGCCAACAAGCTGCGCTCCTTCTCGGAAGCGGACCTGCGCTTCGTGCGCTCGGTGGCCGACCGCACCCATGCCGCCATCGGCCGCAGCCGGGCGGAGGAGCGCGAGCGCCTGCTCAACCGCGAACTCAGCCACCGCCTCAAGAACACGCTCGCCATGGTGCAGGCCATCGCCTCGCAGACGCTGCGCAACGCGCCCGACATGGCGACCGCGCGCGAAACGCTCGGCAGCCGCCTCGCCGCGCTCAGCCGCGCCCACGATCTGCTTCTGGGTCCCGGTCAGGCGGCCACCGAAATCGGGGCTGTGGCCCATGACACGCTCGCCCTTCATGACGACGGGCAGAACCGCATCCGCCTGTCCGGCCCGTCCGTTCGGCTCGACGCCAACGCCGCCCTGTCGCTGGCGCTGATCCTACATGAGCTGGCGACCAACGCGGCCAAATACGGCGCGCTGTCGGTGCCAGAGGGCACCGTGGATCTTCACTGGGAGATCGACCATCAGGATGGCGCGGACCTGTTTCACCTTGTCTGGCGGGAGCGCGGCGGCCCCAGCGTGACCGAGCCCACGCGCCGGGGCTTCGGCTCGCGCCTGGTGGAGCGCGGCTTGCCGGGCGCGGTCAGCGGCAGCGTGGAACAGCGTTTCGAGCCGGGCGGCCTCGTCTGCCGCATGGAAGCCCCGCTCGGCGCCTTGCACAGCTCGGACGGGTAGAGGCGTAGCACGCAAGGCACGAGCGTTTTCCTCCGGGCTGTGGCAACAGCCACCGGAGGTTTCGTAGTCCGGAAACTTTTCCCGATGTCGCGCCTTTAAGGGGCATGAGCACGCTCGCAAAACACGCTGTGGCCCTTGTGGCGGAAGACGAGCCTCTCCTGCGAATGGAGGCGGTGGATCTTCTGGAGGATGCTGGCTTCACCGTTCTGGAAGCGGCCAATACCGAGCAGGCGCTCCATCATCTCGCTCAAACCGAAACGATCACCCTTCTCTACACGGACATCGAAATGCCCGGCCCGATCGACGGGATCGACCTGGCGCGGGAGGTGGCGGCGCGTTGGCCCCATGTCTCGATCGTCGTCTGCTCGGGCCGCGTCAGCCCCGGCGACGGCGAACTGCCACGCCAGGCCCGCTTCGTTTCCAAGCCGGTCAGCCTCGCCCTGATCCGTCGCGCCGTCGAAAAGGCGCTTCACCCCGGCTAGAAACGCCCGTTTGACGAATCGGCCGATGGCTCTAATGCCCGCGAAGAGCGAAATATCGTCCCAAAAGACCGCAATCCAGCGCGCAGGAATGTCCGGACACAGCTAAATAATCCGCCTAAGCTTCTCCAGCACCTTGCCTATTGCCGCTTCGAGGCCAAATCCTGTCATCTGCGTAGACCCGTGACGGGCGGGGATGACGTCGCGGTTGGTCAGGCAGGGTGGAAGGCGGCTTGGGAATGAACCTGTTCGAGGTGTCGGCGCGTGTGCGCGCGACGCCGGCCCTGTCGTGGGGTCTGGCGCTATTGACCTTTGCGGCTGCCCTCTCGCTTCGCTTCGCCACCAACCATATTCTACCGGTGGGCTTTCCCTACCTCACCTTCTTTCCGGCTGTGATCCTCACGGCCTTTTTCGGCGGGTTCTGGCCGGGCGTCACCTGCGCCGTCCTGTCGGGCCTGTCCGCATGGTACTGGTTCATTCCGCCCTTCAACTCGTTCGAGGTGCATCCGGGAACCGCGATCGCCCTTCTGTTCTACGTCTTCGTCGTGGGCGTCGATATCGCGCTGATCGACGCGGTTCACCGGGCCATGGACAGGCTGCAGGATGAACGAGCAACGGTCGGGCGGCTCTACGAGCAGCAGCGCGCCATGTTCCAGGAGCTGCAGCACCGCGTCGCCAACAACATGCAGTTCGTCTCCAGCCTGCTCGGCCTGCAGAAGCGCAAGGTGATCCAGGACCCCGCCAGCGCGGCGGCCGCCTTCGACGACGCACGCGCCCGGCTCGACACGGTCTCCCGGATCCACCGCCGCCTCTACGATCCCGAAACGCTGAAACAGCCGATCCGCACCTATCTCGCCGATCTCAGCGCCGACATTCTGGAAACCTCGGGCGTCGAAAACATTCGGGTCGAGATCGAGATGGGGCCGGAAATGGAGGGGCGCAGCTTCGAGCTCCAGCATCTCACCACGCTCTCGCTCATCCTGGTGGAGGCGATCACCAACGCCTTGAAACACGCCTTCCAAGGGCGCAACGGTGGCACGATCCGCGTCGGTCTCTCGGCCCTCGGCAACGGGTTCTACCGCCTGAGCGTGGCCGACAACGGCGTCGGCTTTCAGGGGCCCGTCGATCCGGCCACCTCGCGCTCGCTCGGGCAGCGCATTCTCCAGAGCCTCGCCCAGCAGCTCGGCGGGACGATCCGCTATGTGAGCGAGGGTGGCACACGCATGGAGATGGACTTCTCCCCACCCCGCACCCGCTCGGCATCGGCCTGACGAACCGCCTTCCTTGAATCGTTTGACTTGGGACGGCAGCCGTTTAATCTGGGTGATGGATGGTCCCGCGCCGCACCCTGCGCGCACGGGCTAAGAGGGAATGCGAAGGGCCGACTTAAACCAAGGGCCCGGATCGCAGCCGACCCCGCGACTGTAGAGCGGAGAGGTTCCTCCACCGGCGATGATCCGCCGGAAACGCCACTGGATTTCGATCCGGGAAGGCAGGAGACAACCGATGACCCGCGAGCCAGGAGACCTGCCATCCCTTGCGAAGGCGGCCATTTCGGCCGCCGTCACGGAGGTTGATGCCATGACTCGAACCGCCCTTTCGGCCGTTCATCCCATTGCGGCGCCCGCACAGGCGCGCTTCGCCATTGCCGCGTTCGCTCTCGCGCTCGGCGCCTTTCTTGTCTGGGGCGCGGGCTTTGCCAGCGCCGACGCCCTGCACGACACCGCGCATGACGCGCGCCATGCCATGGGCTTGCCCTGCCACTGACGCTTCGCCCTCCCGTGCCGGCCGATCCACGCGTCCGGCCTTGATGCGATTCGTCTCGTTTCTTTGACGGAAGCGCCGGAAAGGCGCTCCGAAGGCAGGATATTGCCCATGTTGACCCGCACACTCGCGGCCGCGCTGTTCGCCGGCCTCGTTGCCGGCGCGTCGATCACGCCCGTGCAGCAGATCAAGCTCGTGCCCCTCATCGTCGCGGCCGAGGTCTACGAAGAGGGGGGAGCGCCCGCCCATGCGGCCCACGCGAGCGCGCTCGGCCTCGTCTCGCCCGCGTTCGCCCATTCGGCTGGCGACCATGCCCAGCCCGGCGGCGAGCACGAGGCGACGACGCTCGTCGCCAGCCGCACCGGCGGCTCGCTTCTGGCCAATCTCGTGCTCGGCTGCGGCTTCGCACTGGTCCTCGCGGCCGCCAGCCTCGCACTGAACCGGCCGATCACCCTGCGCAACGGCGCACTCTGGGGCTTGGCGGGCTTCGGCGTCCTGACGCTCGCCCCCGCGCTAGGCCTGCCGCCCGAACTTCCCGCCATGCCGGCGGCGGATTTGGCCGCGCGCCAGTTCTGGTGGCTCGGCACGGTCGCGACGTCTGCCGCCGGGCTGGCGCTTCTGGTGCTGCGCCGCTCGCCCGCCGCGCGGCTCGGCGGGCTCGCGCTCCTCGTCGCGCCCCATCTCGTGCCCGCGCCGCACCCGGCCGATCTCGCCAGCCCCATTCCGCCCACGCTGGCGGCCGAGTTCGCCGTCGCCTCGCTCAGCGTCTCGGCGCTGTTTTTCGTGCTGATCGGCCTTGCCGCAGGTTTCGCCTTCGATCGGTTCGCGCGTAGGAGCACCCTTACGGTATGACCGTTCATTTCATCCTCGGCGGCGCGCGCTCGGGCAAGAGCCGGCTGGCCGAAGGGCTCGTGCTGGCGACCGGCTTCGCCCCCGTCTACATCGCGACGGGCCAAGCCTTCGACGCCGAGATGGAAGCGCGCATCGCCGAGCATCAGGCGCGCCGCCCCAGCCCTTGGGTCACGGTGGATGCGCCGCTCGATCTCGCGGAGGCAATTGCCCGCGAGGCCGGCGAAGGCCGTGCGCTTCTGGTGGACTGCCTGACGCTCTGGCTCACCAATCTCATGATGGCGGAGGCCGATATCGAGGCCGAGGCGCGTCGGCTCTGCGACGTGCTGCGCCAGCCGCAGCCCGGCTTCGTCGCGCTCGTGTCCAACGAGGTGGGCCTCTCCATCGTCCCCGAAAATGCCCTCGCCCGCCGTTTCCGCGACGAGGCGGGCCGGCTTCATCAACAGATCGCCGCGCTGGCTTCGAAGGTCACCTTCGTCGCCGCCGGCCTCCCTCTCCAGCTCAAAGGCTGACCCCATGCGCAAGATTCCCGCCACCGTCATCACCGGCTTTCTCGGCGCCGGAAAGACCACGCTGATCCGCAATCTCCTCCAGAATGCCGATGGCCGGCGCATCGCCCTCGTCATCAACGAGTTCGGCGATCTCGGCGTTGATGGCGACATCCTGCGGGGCTGCGGCGTCGAGACCTGCCGCGAGGAAGACGTGGTGGAACTCACCAATGGCTGCATCTGCTGCACGGTGGCCGACGACTTCATTCCCACGATGGAGAAGCTTCTGGAGCGCGCCGACCGGCTCGATCATATCGTGATCGAGACCTCCGGCCTCGCCCTGCCGCAGCCCCTCGTCGCTGCTTTCAACTGGCCCGAGGTCAAGGCGCGCGTGACCGTGGACGGCGTCGTCACCGTGATCGATGCGGCGGCGGTGGCCGCCGGCCGCTTCGCCGACGACGAGGACAAGGTTCAGGCCCAGCGCGAGGCGGACGAGAGCCTCGACCATGACAATCCGCTGGAAGAGCTGTTCGAGGATCAGATCCGCGCCGCCGATCTTCTGGTTCTCTCCAAGGCCGATCTCGTGGAAGCCGAGGCGCTGGAGGGCGTGAAATCAGAGATTCAGAAGGCGGCATCCCGCAAGCTCGCGATCGTCACGGCCGAACAGGGCAAGCTGCCGGCCGACGTGCTGCTCGGCCTCGCCTCCGGCACGGAAGATCATATCCACGAACGCCGCTCGCATCACGAGATGGAGCACGAGGCCGGGCATGAGCACGACCACGACGATTTCGAGAGCTTCGTGGTCGAAACCGGCCCGCTCGCCTCGCCCGACGCCTTCATGGCCGGGCTGAAGGCCGTCATCGCGGAACACGACATCCTGCGCGTCAAGGGCTTTGCGGCCGTCGAGGGCAAGGGCGCGCGGCTGCTGATCCAAGCCGTCGGGCAGCGGATCGACGGCTATTACGATCGCCCCTTCGCCGCCGGTGAGGCGCGGGCGACCCGGCTCGTCGTGATCGGCCTGCACGATGCGATCGAGGAGAGCGAGGCCGCGATCCGCGAATCCGTCGCGCGTCTGGCGGCCGGTCATGTGCAGGCGGCGGCGGAGTAAGAAGCCTTGCATCTTCTGGCCGCCCAGCGCGGGACGATCGCGGACGGGGCGGAGGCGGTGGACCTCGGGCAAAGCCCCGGCGACATCCTGTTCCTGTCCGCCGCCGACACGGAACTGGCGGCGCTCGCCGGCGCGGCGCGGCGGCGTGGCTTCGACGCGGGTGAGTTGCGCCTCGCCAATCTCCTGCGCCTGTCGCATCCGATGTCGGTCGATACCTGGCTCACTCGCATGGGCGGGGCTGCCAAGCTCGTCGTCGTGCGCCTGCTCGGCGGCGAGCGCTATTGGCCGCATGGCTGCGAGGCGCTGATATCGGGCGCGCAGCGATATGGTTTCCGCTTTGCCATCCTGCCCGGCGACGACAAGCCCGATCCCGGCCTCGACCGTTTTTCGACGCTAGACCCCGAGGACCGCGAGGCGCTTTGGCGCCTTCTCTGTGAAGGCGGGGCGGCCAATACGGACGCGTTTCTGGAAGGCTGCCGCGCGCTCATCCGTGGCGAGCCTGTGCGGACGGAGGCGCGGCCGATCCTGAAGGCGGGGCTGCTGGAGCGCGGGCGCGCGCCCCTCGAGGGCGACACGCGCCCGCTCGTGCCGGTCGTCTTCTATCGGGCGCTGGTGCAGAGCGGGCAGACCGAGGCCGTGGAGGCGCTGTGCGATGCTTTGGAAGCCGAAGGGCTCTCGCCCCTGCCCCTCTTCGTGTCGAGCCTGAAGGACCCCGTCAGCATTGAGACGCTGCGCGCCGTCTTCGCGCGCCAGCCGCCCGCCGTGGTCATCAATCTCACGGGCTTTGCCGTCTCGACGCCTGGGGGTGCGCACAAGGGCACGGTGCTGGACGAGAGCGGGGCCGTGGTGCTTCAGGCCGTGCTCGCCAGCAGCGGGCGCGAGGCCTGGGCGCAATCGACACAGGGGCTGTCCGCGCGCGATCTCGCCATGAGCGTCGCCCTGCCGGAAGTGGACGGGCGCGTTCTCTCGCGCGCCGTCGCCTTCAAGAGCGCGGCCGAATGGGACGCGCTGACGGAAATCGACCTCGTGTCGCATCGGCCCGAGCCGGATCGCCTCTGCTTCGTCGCAGAACTCGCGCGCCGCTGGGCCACGCTGCGCACGGCCGCCCCCCCGGAGCGGCGCGTCGCCATCGTGCTCGCCAATTATCCCAACCGCGACGGACGCATCGGCAATGGCGTCGGGCTCGACACGCCCGCCGGGACGATGCGCGTGCTCGAAGCCATGAGGGACGCCGGCTATCCTCTGAGCGACATTCCGCCTGACGGTAACGCGCTGGTGGAGCATCTGCAAAAGGGGCCGACCAATTCGGGCGAGCGCGCGGGCCGGCTCATTCGCGAGACGCTGAGCCTTGCCCGCTACCGCGCCGCCCTCGCGCGCCTGCCGGCGTCCTTGCAAGACGCGATGACCGAGCGCTGGGGCGCGCCGGAAGACGATCCCTTTTTCGATCCGGCCCATGGCTTCTGCCTGCCGCTCGCCCGCTTAGGCGATGTCATGGTCGGCGTGCAGCCGGCGCGCGGCTATCAGATCGACCCGAAGGAAACCTATCACGCGCCCGATCTCGTGCCGCCGCATGGCTATCTCGCCTTCTACGCCTTTCTGCGCGAGAGCTTCGGCGCCCATGCCGTGATCCACATGGGCAAGCACGGCAATCTCGAATGGCTGCCGGGCAAGGCGCTGGCATTGTCGCAGGAGTGTTGGCCGGAAGCCGTCTTCGGCCCGCTGCCGCATCTCTATCCGTTCATCGTCAACGACCCCGGCGAGGGCACGCAGGCCAAGCGCCGCTCCTCGGCCGTGATCGTGGACCATCTCACCCCGCCGCTGACGCGCGCCGAAAGCCACGGACCCGCGCGCGATCTGGAGCGGCTGGTGGACGAATATTACGAGGCGTCGAGCGGCGATCCGCGCCGCGCCGCGCTTCTGCGCAAGGACATTCTGGCGCTGCTGGAGGCCAGCGGGCTCGGGGCGGATGCGGGCCTTCGCCCCGGCGAGGCGAGTGACGAGGCGTTGCAGAAGCTCGACGCCTGGCTCTGCGATCTCAAGGAAATGCAGATCCGCGACGGGTTGCATGTCTTCGGCCTCGCGCCCGAAGGCCGGCTCCTGACCGATCTCGTCACCGCCCTCGCCCGCCTGCCGCGTGGGCAGGAGCCAGCCGACGCCTCGCTGCACCGGGCGCTGGCGGGCGATCTCGCGCTCGGCTTCGACCCGCTGGACTGCGACTTGTCCACAGGCTGGACCGGCCCTCGCCCCCAGCTTCTCCACAGCCTGTCCACCGACCCTTGGCGCACCGTCGGCGACACGGTGGAGCGGATCGAGCTTCTGGCCGCCCGTCTCGTCTCCGGCGAGGCAGAGCCCTCTTCCGAATGGGCGCGGACGCTGCCCGTGCTGGCCGAGGTGGAGGCGCGGCTGAAACCCGCTGTGTCGGCCTGCGGCGCGGCGGAGATGGCCGGGCTCCTGCGCGGCCTGGAGGGCTGTTTCGTGCCGCCCGGCCCTTCCGGCGCGCCGACGCGCGGGCGGCCGGACACGCTGCCGACGGGGCGCAATTTCTTCTCGGTCGATACGCGCGCCGTGCCGACGGAAGCGGCCTGGCGGCTCGGGCGGCTTTCGGCCGAGCGGCTGGTGGAGCGCCATTTCCAGGACCAGGGCGAGTGGCTGAGTTCGGTCGGCCTCACCGCCTGGGGCACGGCCAATATGCGCACGGGCGGCGACGATATCGCGCAAGCCCTCGCCTTGATGGGCGCGAAACCGACCTGGGATCGCGCCTCCGGCCGCGTCACCGGGTTCGAGATCGTGCCGCTGGCCGTCCTCGGCCGCCCGCGCGTGGACGTGACCCTGCGCGTGTCCGGCTTCTTCCGCGACGCCTTCCCCGAGCAGATCGCGCTTCTCGACCGCGCCGCGCGGACGGTGGGCGCGCTGGACGAGGAGCCGGGCGAGAACCCCATCGCCGCGCGGATGCGCCGTGAGGAAGCGGAAGCCCGCGCGCGGGGCCTTGCCCCCGACGAGGCCAAGCGCGAGGCCGGGCACCGCGTCTTCGGCTCCAAGCCCGGCGCATACGGCGCGGGGCTTCAGGCGCTGATCGATGAGGGCGGCTGGCAGACGCGCGCCGATCTCGCCACCTCCTATCTCCATTGGGGCGGCTACGCCTATGGGGCGGAGGGCGAAGGGTCGCCGGCGCGGGAAAGCTTCGAGCGAAGGCTCGGCGGCGTCGAGGCCGTCGTCCAGAACCAGGACAATCGCGAGCATGACCTGCTCGACTCCGACGATTACTATCAGTTCGAGGGCGGCATGAGCGCGGCGGTGGAAACCCTATCGGGCCACGCGCCGGTCGCCTATCACAACGACCATTCGCGCCCCGAGCGCCCGGTAATCCGCACGCTGGACGAGGAGATCGCCCGCGTCGTGCGCGCCCGCGTGGTGAACCCCAAATGGATCGCCGGCGTCATGCGCCATGGCTACAAGGGCGCCTTCGAGATCGTGGCGACGGTGGATTATCTCTTCGCCTTCGCCGCCACGACCCATGCGGTCGCCGACCGGCATTTCGATCTCGTCCACGCCGCCTTCGTGGCAGATGAGCGCGTTTCGGCCTTCATGCGGGACAACAACCCGGCGGGCTTTAGCGAGATGCGCGCGCGCCTCGCCGAAGCCATCCGGCGCGGCCTCTGGCATCCGCGCTCCAACTCGGCGAGACTTGCCCTCGAACCTTTGGCCCTAGAAACGGAGACTGTTCATCCATGAGCGAGAAGTCGCCCCTCGTGGCCGCCATGAGCGAAGAGGAACTCGACGCGCGCCACGCCGAGAAGATGCGCAAGAAGAAGGCCGCGCGCGACAAGATTCTGGCGACCAAGACGCAGGAAAAGGGCCTCGTCATCGTCCACACCGGCAAGGGCAAGGGCAAATCAACAGCCGCCTTCGGCCTCGTCTTCCGCGCGCTCGGCAACGGCATGAAGGTCGGCATCGTCCAGTTCGTGAAAGGCAAGTGGGAAACCGGCGAGCGCGCCGCGCTGGAGCGCTTTCCCGGCGAAGTGACGATCACCGCCATGGGCGACGGCTTCACCTGGGAAACGCAGGACCGCCAGCGCGACATCGCCGCCGCGCGTCAGGCCTGGGAGCGCGCCAAGGCGATGATCTCGGACGAGGAGCACGACATGGTAATCCTCGACGAGCTGAACATCGTGTTGCGCTACGACTATCTGGCCGTGGAAGAGGTCGTGGACTTCCTGCGCGAGCACAAGCCCGAGATGAAGCATGTCGTCATCACCGGGCGCAACGCCAAGGAGGAGCTGATCGACTTCGCCGATCTCGTGACCGAGATGGAGATGATCAAGCACCCGTTCCGCTCCGGCATCAAGGCCCAGCGCGGCATCGAGTTCTAGGGAGGCGACATAACCCTGCGGCGGAGGATCGGCCCCGATGCCGGTCTTTGCTTCCGAAGCTGCCCAGCTGACCGCCCGTTCGGCGGGCGTTCAATCGCCGTGCAGCTTCAGCGCAGGGCCCTTGGTCGGCGAGATCATGTCGGCGGCGATCGAGACCGTGCCGCGCAGGCGGCCGAGAACGCGCCATTGGTGCTGGCGCTGGAGCGCGTTGTAGGCGGCCGTCGCGAAATGGCCGTGGATGAGGAAATCGTCCTTCTTCCCGAAGCCGATAATGCCGACCGTCCCGGCGCGGCCGAGCGAGACGATCCGACCCTTGTCGGCATAGCGGAAGGGTTCCACCGGCTCGCCGCGCGTGATCAGCGGCAGCACCTCGACGAGATAATTGGCCTGTTGGCTCGCGGCCTGCGCGGTCGGCGGCAGCGGTTTGTCGGCGCCGGGCGGCGTCAGACTGGCTGCATCGCCCATGGCATAGACATGCTCGTCCTGGCTCGAGCGCAGCGTCTGGTCCACCACGATGCGCCCGCGATTGTCGATCTCGAAGCGGCCGAGGCGCTTCAGGATCGGATTGCCGACGAGACCGGCCGCCCAGACGGCAAGGTCACAGGGCCAGCGCTCGCCCGACTTCGACGACACCGCATCCACCTCGATGCGCGAGACATTGACGTCGGTTACGGTCTTGATGTCGAGCCGGCGCAGCCGCTCGGCCAATTGCTGGCGCAGTTCGGGCTCGGCCCCCGGCATGATCTCAGGCGCGGCTTCCAGGATGGTGATGCCCAGAAGCTTGCGCCGCCGCTCGGCCGTGCTCTGGTCGAAGAAGCCGCGCTCGGAGCGGCGCAGATGGGCGGCAAGTTCCGTGCCCGTCGCGCCGGAGCCGACGATCACCACCTCCGCCGGCTCGCCCGTCTCGCGCGCCTCGATCATCGCGGCGATGAACCGATCGCGGAAATGGTCGGCATCGGCCTTGGTGTCGAGCCGCACTGCGAACTCCTTGACGCCTGTCGTACCGAAATCGGGCACGACGCCGCCGAGCGCCACCACGCAGACATCGTAGGGAATGCGCCGTTCGCGCGCGGCGGTCGTCCCTTCCTTTCCGGGAATGGCGGCCAGCACGATCTCGCGGCGCTCGTGATCCAGCGCGCTCACCTCGCCCTGCTCGAAGCGGAAGCCCCGAAGATGCCCGAGCATGTAGAAGGACATTTCGGCTAGCGAGGAAGAGACGGTGCCGGCAGCGAATTCATGCAGGCGCGGCTTCCAGAGGTGAGCGAGTTCCCGGTCCACCAGAACCACCTCCAGTTCGCCCTTGCCGGCAAGCTGCGAGGCGAGTTCGAGACCGCCCGACCCGCCGCCCAGAATGACGATCCGCTTGTGCGCCGTGCTGCCTGCCATGATCCTCGCCGTCTCCGTTTCACCTTTCGATCCGAACCGCGTCACCGAGCGCTTGTTCCCCCGCAAACCTGGCATGGCTCCGGAGTCTCGAGCCGCATCGCTCGCCGTAGGGGAAGCTCTCCTACAGCCCCCCGGTGCCCATCAGGCCGGTAAGCCCGATGATGATGAGGTAGAAGGCGACGATGTAGTTCAGAAGGCGCGGCATCACGAGGATGAGGATGCCGGCGATCAGCGCCACGATCGGCTGGACGGTGATGATTTCCATGGGTTTGCCCTGTTTCGAGGAACGCGGCCGTCAGGCCATGTACCAGCCGTGGCTGACGGTGATGGACTGGCCGGTGAGCGCTCGCGAGCCGAAGCCGGCAAGGAAAATGGCGACCTCGGCCACGTCCTCGACCGTGGTGAACTCGCCATCCACCGTGCGGCCGAGCATGATTCGGCTCACCACCTCCTCCTCGGGAATGCCGAGCGAGCGGGCTTGTTCGGGGATCTGCTTTTCCACCAGCGGCGTCTTCACGAAGCCGGGGCAGATCGTGTTGGCGCGCACGCCATGCGGCCCGCCCTCGCGCGCCATGACGCGCGACAGGCCGAGAATGCCGTGCTTGGCGGCGACATAGGCGCTTTTGAGCGGCGAAGGCTCGTGCGAATGGACCGAGCCCATATAAATCATGGAGCCGGACTTCTGCCGGTACATATGCGGGATGCTCGCCTTGGTGACGAGGAAGGAGCCGCCGAGATGGATGTCCACCACGCGCTTGAACTCCTCGTAGGGGAAATCCTCGATCGGGTGAACGATCTGGATGCCGGCATTGGCGATGGCCGTGTCGAGCCGGCCCCAATGCTGGACGACGCGCTCGATGCCGGCCTGGACACCCGCTTCGTCGGTCACGTCCATCGTCAGCGCGAGGGCCGAGCCGCCCACCGCCTCGATCTCGCCGGCCGCGTCCTCCGCCGCCTCGCCCTTCAGATCGGCGATGGCGACGCGCGCGCCTTCGCGCGCGAAGCGCCGCGCGATCTCGCGCCCGATGCCCGACCCCGCCCCGGTGATCACCGCAACCTGCCCTTCGAGACGCATCGCGCCCTCCTTCGAACCCCGCTTGGCGAGAGGGGAGAATAGTCCCGCAGCGCGTCATGGAAAGATCGTTGCGCATTCCCCGACAAAAAGCGGGCGACTTGTTCGCGCTTTTTCCTTTCGCCCGCGCGGAACAGAGCTATAACGCGGCGCACAAGGCCGAGGCGACGGCCCCCATAGCGAAAGGACCGGCCCGATGCAGGCTGTACGGATCGACGGAAAGGCGAACGCGGAATCGGTTCTTCGGGACGTGACGGCAGCGGGCGCGGCGCTGCACAAGAAAACCGGCGTCAAACCGGGCCTCGCCGTCGTGCTGGTGGGCGAAGATCCGGCGAGCCAGGTCTATGTCGCCAACAAGGGGCGCACGGCGGAGGCCTGCGGCTTTCATTCCGTCACCCATCGCCTGCCGGCCGACACCTCGCAGGAGGCGTTGCTCGCGCTGATCGACGAGCTGAATGCCGACCCGGCCATCCATGGCATTCTCCAGCAGCTGCCCCTGCCCAAGGGGCTGGACGCGGATGTCGTGGTCGGGCGCATCGACCCGGACAAGGACGTGGACGGGCTGACGCTGGTGAATGCCGGGCGGCTCGCCAGCGGCCTCGCCGATGACGCTTTCGTGCCCTGCACCCCGGCGGGCTGCATGGTGCTCCTGCGGCAGGTTCTGGGCGACGATCTCTCGGGCAAGCGCGCCGTGGTGGTCGGGCGCTCCAATCTCGTCGGCAAGCCCATGGCGCAGCTTCTGCTTCTGGCCAATGCCACGGTCACGGTCGCCCATTCGCGCACGAAGGATCTGCCGGCGCTTTGCCGCGAGGCGGACATTCTGGTGGCCGCGATCGGGCGTCCGGGCCTGCTCAAGGGCGACTGCGTGAAGCCGGGTGCGGTGGTGATCGATGTCGGCATCAACCGCGTGCCCGCGCCCGACAAGGGCGAGGGCAAGACGCGGCTCGTGGGCGATGTCGCCTATGACGAGGCCGCCGCCATCGCCTCGGCCATCACGCCCGTGCCCGGCGGCGTCGGGCCGATGACGATCGCCATGCTGATGGCCAATACGGTGGCGAGCGCCTGCCGCGCCGCCGGCGAGCCCCGCCCCCGGTTCTGACGGAGAGCCGGGGACCGAGACATGACCGATCCCCGCCCCTCCGCCGTGCCGCTGCGCATCGTCTCCGGCCTGTTCTATCGCTCCGTCGCGGCGGAGCGTGCGGGCGAGGTTCTGGCCCCGCCCGGCCCCCGCAGCGCCGGGCGTTATCATCGGCCGGGCGAGAGCATTCTCTACATGAGCCCGAGGCTCGAATGGGCGATCAGCGCCGTTTCCGGCTATATGAGGGAGGACGGTCACGTGCGCGTCGTCATCCCGCTTCAGGTCAGCGGTGCCCATGTGCTGGACCAGCACGACGAGGAAGCCTGCCGCCTCGCCGGGATCGACCGCGAGGCCTCCAACCTCTCCTGGCGCTCCGTTCTGGCGGCGGGCGGCGAGCCGCCATCCTGGCATACGGCCGACCGGGCGCGCGAGGCCGGCGCCGACGGGCTGATCGACCGCTCGCGCCAAATCCCCGGCGGCTGGCATCTCAATCTCTTTCGCTGGAACACACCGGGCGCGCCCACTGTCACCGTCGCGGGCGAGCCTCAGCCCATCCGCCTGTCGGAAGGCGGGCCGGTCTGGGGTCTGTGAACTCCTTCATTCGGAAGGCACGAGCTCGCTCCGCGCGACCTCAAGCACCGCGCGGGTAAGCGGCTGGAGCGGCTCGGCCCCGAGCCGGCTGACCTGCCAATGGAGCGGCACATCCAGCGTCGCGCCGGGCAGCAGTTCCACGAGGCGGCCGGCCTTCAGATGCCCCTCCACAAGTTGCACCGGGTTCAGGCCCCAGCCCATGCCGAGCAGCGCCGCCTCCACGAAACCCTGCGTCGAGGGCAGCCAGTGGGTGGGGTGCGCGATGTCACGGCCGAAGGCGCGCTTCAGCCAGTCGGCCTGGAGCCGGTCCTTCTGGTTGAAGGTCAGCGCGGGGGCAGAGGCCAGCGCGCGCGGCGTGACGCCCTCGGTGAAATGGCGCGCGGCGAACTCGGGGCTGGCGGTCGCGAGATAGCGCAGCGCGCCGAGCGGCAGCGACCGGCAGCCCTGCACGGGCCGCGCCAGCGCGGTGACGGCGGCCAGAACTCGGCCCCGCCGCAGCCATTCGGCCGTGTGGTCCTGATCGTCCACCGCCATGTCGAGAAGATGCCCGGTTTCGTTCGAGAAGCGCGCGGCGGCCTTCAGGAACCAGGTGCCGAGACTGTCCGCGCTGGTGGCGACGGGCAGCGTGACGCGCGGCGCACCCGCCTCCTCGCCCGCCCCGTTCGGCAGATGGCGAAAGAGATCGGCCTCCAACAGGCCGATCTGCTCCATGTGCCGGCATAGGCGCGCGCCGGTTTCGGTGGCGCGGCAGGGCTGGCCGCGCTCCACCAGAACCGCGCCGACCCGCTCCTCCAGTTGGCGCACGCGCTGCGACACGGCAGAGGGCGTCACGTGAAGATCGCCCGCCGCGCGCTCGAAGCTCCCGGTGCGGACCACGGCGGCGAGCGCGCGAAGGGCGGGATAGTCGAGCATTCGAGGTTTAGCTCCGCTTCATCAGCCTAAGATGGTTTAACACAGCTAACCCATCCATCCATGCTACGTCGCTCCCGTAATCGAACACGGGGCTTTGAGATGATGAGCGCAGACGCCTATGCCACCGGCCTCACCACGGGGCTGACGCTGATCCTGGCGATCGGCGCGCAGAACGCCTTCGTCCTGCGCCAGGGCATTCTCGGCGCGCATGTCCTGGCAGTGTGCCTCGCCTGCGCCCTGTCGGATGCGATCCTGATTGCGCTGGGGGTTTCGAGCTTCGCGCGGGTCGCCGCGCTCTTGCCGGCGTTGGACCCGATCCTGCGCATCCTCGGGGCGGGCTTCCTGATCTGGTATGGCGCCAAGAGCCTGATGCGCGCCTTCCGGGCGAGCGACGCGCTGCGTCTGGCGGAAGTCGGCGCGGGGAGCCGGCGCGAGGCGCTCGCGACCTGCCTTCTCCTCACCTGGGCCAATCCGCATGTCTATCTCGACACGGTGGTGCTGATCGGCAGCCTCTCGACGCGCTTTCCCGGCGCGGAATCCTCGTTCGGCGCGGGCGCGGTCACGGCCTCGTTCGGCTTCTTCTTCGCGCTGGGATTTGGCGCGCGCTGGCTGCGCCCGGTCTTCGAGAAGCCCGCCGCCTGGCGCACGCTGGAAGCTCTGATCGGGCTGACCATGGGCGCGATCGCGCTCAAGCTTCTGGCCGGCGGCTGACGTGCCACGAAAAAAGCCCCGCATCTGCGAAGAGATGCGGGGCTCACGATCAAACCGCGAGGACGCTCAGGCGTCCTTCGTCGAATCATCCGGCACGCCGGGCTTGGCCGGCGCGGCGTTGGCATCCGCGCCCACAGCCACTTTCGGCCCGCCCTTGGACACGCCGACCATGGCCGGGCGCAGGACGCGCTCGCCGATCGCATAGCCGTCCTGCACGACCTGAACCACCGTATTGTTCGGCAGTTCGGCGTTCGGTACTTCGAACATGGCCTGATGGAAATTCGGGTCGAAGCGCTGGCCCTCGGGCTCCAGCTTCTTCACGCCGTGACGCTCCATCGTGGACTGCATGGACCGGGCGGTCATCTCGACGCCCTCGGCCAGCGTCTGGAGGCCGGGGTCCGTGTCGCGCGCGCCTTCGGGAATCGCCTGAAGCGCGCGAGCGAGATTGTCCGACACGGCCAGAATATCACGCGCGAAATTGGCGACGGCGAACTGGCGCGCGTCCTTGACCTCGCGCTCGGTGCGACGGCGCAGGTTTTCCATGTCGGCGGCCAGACGGATCAGCCGATCCTTGACGTCGGCATTCTCGGCTTCGAGTTCGGCGATACGCGCCCGGTCGGCCGCCGCAGCCTCTTCGCCGCCCCAGGAGCCTGTCGGCTCCTCGGCGGTCTCGGCCTGCGCGCCCGCCGCGCCGGGAGCCGCGCCCGCGACGCCCGAGCCCTTGAAATAGGCGCCGCCGCCGGCGGAATGCGCGCCGCTTTCGCTCTCGTGGTCGTTCACGTGCTTCTCGCTCTCGCCTGTCATCGGGCACTCCTGTTCCTATCGAGGGGACAAACAATCCGGCGCCATGAGGCGGCCGCCGGACTGCTCTCCCGTAAAGGGTCGTCGCTGCGGCATATCGAATGAGGCGGGCCGGAAATCAAGGCCGGCGCACCGGCGCTCCGCCCGCCAGAAGGCGCGACACGAGCCGCGCCGTATAGTCCACCATGGGCACGATGCGCCGATAATTGAGGCGCGTGGGGCCGATCACGCCGACCGCGCCGATCACGCGCTGATCGGAGTCCGAATAGGGCGCGATCACGAGCGAGGAGCCGGACAGCGAAAACAGCTTGTTTTCCGAGCCAATGAAGATGCGCACGCCGTTGCCCGCTTCCGCCAGATCGATCAGCTCCATGATCGAGGTCTTGGATTCCAGATCGTCGAAGAGATGGCGCAGCCGATCGAGATCGTCGGCCGCCGACAGGCTGTCCAGAAGATTGGCCCGCCCGCGCACGATGAGGCGCGAAGGCTGGCCCGCGCCCTCGCCGGCCCAGACCGCGAGCCCCGCGTCCACCAGCTGGCGAGACAGCTCGCCGAGCTGGCGGGACGTTTCCTCCTTCAGCGCCTCGATGCGCCGGCGCGCTTCGGCAAGCGTGCGCCCAACCACATGGGCGTTCAGGAAATTCGCCGCTTCCACGAGCTGCGCGGCGGTGATGCCGGGCGGCAGGTCGAGAATGCGGTTTTCCACCTCGCCGTTCTCGCCGACCAGCACCACCAGCGCACGCGCCGCGTCGAGCCGCACGAACTCGATATGCTTGAGGCGCGGGTCGGCCTTGGCGGCGACCACGATGCCCGCCCCGCGCGACAGGCCGGAGAGAAGCTGCGAGGCTTCCGTCAGGAGCGCGTCCACCGGGCGGCGCTCGCCATGGTCGCGCACCTTCTTCTCGATCTCGGCGCGCTCGCGCTCGGGCACGTCGCCGACTTCCAGAAACGCGTCCACGAAAAAGCGCAGGCCAACTTCCGTCGGCAGGCGCCCGGCCGAGACATGCGGAGCATAGATCAGCCCCAGCGCTTCGAGGTCGGACATGACATTGCGGATGGAGGCGGGCGAGAGCGCGCTCGACAGGAGGCGCGAGAGATTGCGCGAGCCCACGGGCTCGCCCGTTTCCAGATAGGAATCGACGATCAGCCGGAAAATCTCGCGCGAGCGCTCGTCCAGCCCGCCCGCGAGCGGGGTCTGGCTGGGTGTGAGATCGTGGAAGGGAGGCAGGACGCGCTTCATGGCCTGTCTTATAGGGATCGCGAGGGTTTCAGCCAAGGCGGAGAGAGTGGGCCGCCAAGCACCCTGTTCAAGTGTCGCCACACTCTTTAAGAGGCGGGTTCGAAATCGTTAATATGGACTTGTCTTGATGCGGCCTTCCAAACGCCAGAACGACGAACTGCGCCCTGTCTCGCTGGAGCGGGGCGTGTCGCGCCACGCCGAGGGCTCGTGCCTCGTCAAGTTCGGCGACACCCATGTTCTGTGCACCGCGAGCCTCGAGGAGCGCGTGCCCGGCTGGTTGAAGAATTCCGGCAAGGGCTGGGTCACGGCCGAATACGGCATGCTGCCGCGCGCCACGGGCGAGCGCATGAAGCGCGAAGCCGCCAGCGGCAAGCAGAGCGGGCGCACGCAGGAAATCCAGCGCCTCGTCGCGCGGTCGCTGCGCGCCGTGGTGGACCTTGAAGCGCTGGGCGAGCGCATGATCACGGTAGATTGCGACGTGATTCAGGCCGATGGCGGCACGCGCACGGCCTCGATCACCGGCGCCTTCGTGGCCCTGTCGGACTGCCTCGCCTGGATGGAAACGCGCGGCATGGTCAAGCGCGACAAGGTTCTGAAGGACCATGTCGCCGCCATTTCCTGCGGCATCTACAAGGGCACGCCGGTTCTGGACCTCGACTACCCCGAAGATTCGGCCGCCGGCACCGACGCCAATTTCGTGCTCACCGGGCGCGGCGGCATCGTCGAGATCCAGGGCACGGCCGAGGGCGAGCCCTTCTCGCGCGATGAACTCGAAGCGCTGATGAAGCTCGCCGAAAAGGGCATCGGTGAGCTGGTGGCGCACCAGAAGTCCTGCCTCGAAGCTTAGAACTGAGGACGAAACCTCTGGGCGGAGGATGGTCGAGAGATTTTCGTTCGATCGCGAGGAGCGAAGCGCAGTCGATGCTAGGTCAGCATCGGCGAGCATTCGCGACGAAGAGAGCGACGGAAAAATCCGACCAGCCGACCCCACGAGGTTTTGGCCTCAGTTCTTAACAATGCCTGAAGCCTCGGGTCAGCCTCGGGGCGCATAAACCTTGGGACTGGCGGCGCGCTCCGGCGCGTCCGCCTTCCCCGAATGGACCCGACAGCGATGCCGAACGCCTTCCCCCTCGATCCCGCCGGTGGTCCTCTCCTGATCGCCAGCCACAATGGCGGCAAGATCGCCGAGTTCCGCGAGCTTCTGGCCCCGCTCGCCTTCACCGTGGTCTCGGCCGCCGACAAGGCGCTGCCCGAGCCCGAGGAAACCGGCTCGACCTTCGAGGAGAACGCGGCGATCAAGGCGCTGGCGGCGGCGCGCGCCACCGGCCTTCTGGCGCTCAGCGACGATTCGGGTCTGGTGGTGGATGCGCTGGGCGGCGATCCCGGCATCTATTCGGCGCGTTGGGCCGGTCCCGACAAGGACTTCACCATGGCCATGCGCCAGATCGAAGAGAAGCTCCAGGCCGCAGGCGCCAACGTGCCCGCGCAGCGCACCGGCCGCTTCGTCGCGGTTCTCTGCCTCGCCTCGCCCGAGGGCGAGACGAAGTTCTATCGCGGCGAGGTCGAAGGCACGATCGTCTGGCCGCCGCGCGGCGCGCTCGGCTTCGGCTACGATCCCTGCTTCCTGCCGGAGGGCGAGACGCGCACATTCGGCGAGATGCCCTCGCAGGAAAAGCATGGCTGGGTGCCGGGGCAGGCCCACGCCCTGTCGCACCGCGCCCGCGCCTTCCAGCTGTTCGCGCGGGAGGCGCTGGGCGTCGCATGAACATGATGATGCCCCGCCCCCTGTCGCAGATCCGGCCCTATACGCCGCCCGCCGGCGAGCCGGGCTTCGGCGTCTATATCCATTGGCCTTTCTGCGCGTCCAAGTGCCCCTATTGCGACTTCAACAGCCATGTGCGCCACCAGCCGGTGGATCAGGCGCGCTTCGTGGAGGCCTTCCGCCGCGAGATCGCGTCCCAGGGCCGGCGCACCCAAGGCGAAACCGTCACCTCGATTTTCCTGGGCGGCGGCACACCCTCGCTGATGGAGCCTGCGACCGTCTCGGCCATTCTGGAGGCCGTGGCCGCGCAATGGACCGTGGCGGACGGGGCGGAGATCACGCTGGAGGCCAACCCGACTTCGGTCGAGGCGGACCGCTTCCGGGGCTACCGCGCGGCGGGCGTCAACCGCGTGTCGCTCGGCGTGCAGGCGCTGAACGATGCGGACCTGAAGCGCCTCGGGCGGATGCATGACGTCGATCAGGCCATGGGCGCGATCCGTCTGGCGCGCGAGATCTTTCCGCGCCTGTCCTTCGACCTGATCTATGCCCGGCCGGGCCAGAGCGTGTCGGAATGGGAGCGCGAACTGTCGGAGGCCATTTCGCTGGCGGCCGACCACCTCTCCCTCTATCAGCTGACCATCGAGGAAGGCACGATCTTCCACGCCCTTCACAAGGCGGGCAAGCTCGTGGTGCCGGACGGCGAATTGTCGGCCGAGCTTTATGAGGCGACACAGCAGCTCACGCTCTTCCACGGCCTACCGGCCTACGAGATTTCCAACCATGCTGCCCCCGGCGCGGAGTCGCGCCACAATCTCACCTATTGGCGCTACGGCCTCTATGCCGGCATCGGCCCCGGCGCCCATGCCCGCCTGCCGGGCGAGGACGGCGCGCGCCATGCCGTGTCCAACGAGAAACATCCCGAGACCTGGCTCAAGATGGTCGAGGACTGGGATTCGGGGGAGGTCGAGGACGAAGCGCTTGAAACCTATCAGCAGGCCGACGAGCTGATGCTCATGGGCCTGCGCCTCGTGGAAGGGATCGACCTCAAGCGCTGGCGCAAGCTCGCCGGGCGCGACATCGACCCAGCCGTCGAAGCCGAGCTGACCGGCCATGGCATGATCGAGCGCCTCGGCCCCGACCGGCTGCGCGCGACGCCCACCGGCATGCTCGTGCTCGACGCCGTGGTGGCCGATCTCGCGTGAGAGCGCCGCTTGCCGTCAAGACGTGCGGCGCGGTGCCGCCTGGTGTCGCTGGCCTTCGGAGGATGATCCGCTGACCGGAGCCGCCCCGGCGCTGCTCGTCTATGCCGGCGCGGCGCTGGCCGAGATCGCCGGCTGCTTCGCCTTCTGGGCCGTGCTGCGCTCGGGCCGCTCGGCCCTTTGGCTCGCGCCGGGCCTCGCCTGCCTCGTCCTTTTCGCCCTTCTCCTGACGCGGGTGGACGCGGCCTTTGCCGGCCGCGCCTATGCGGCCTATGGCGGTGTCTATATTCTTGCCTCGCTCGGCTGGCTCTGGGCTGCCGAAGGCGTGCGGCCCGACCGCTTCGACCTTCTCGGCGCGCTCCTGTGCTGTGCGGGCGCCTGCGTCATCCTTCTCGCGCCGCGAGGTGTTGCATGAACCCGTTCGACGATACGACCGAAGACGAGACATCCGAAGGCGATGAGGTCCCGTTTCAGGATTCCGGCGCGACCTATCTCGTGCGCGGGGCCACCCTGCGCGCGCCCAAGCTCGAGCCGGCCCTTTATCTCGTGGCGACGCCGATCGGAAACCTCTCCGACGTGACCTTGCGCGCGCTCGACATCATCGCCGGCTCGGATGTGCTGGCCTGCGAGGACACGCGCGTCACGCAGAAGCTTCTGGCGCGCTACGGCATCCGCCGGCGGCTCTTCGCCTATCACGAGCACAATGCCGCCGAATCCGGCCCCGCGCTTCTGGACGAGCTGGAGGCTGGCCGCTCCGTCGCGCTGGTGTCCGACGCCGGCACGCCGCTTGTCTCGGACCCCGGCTTCCGTTTGGGCGAAGAGGCCATCGCGCGCGGTCTGCCTGTCGTACCCATTCCGGGCGCCTCCGCGCCGCTGGCGGCACTTTGCGCCTCGGGCCTGCCGTCCGACGCCTTTTTCTTTGCCGGCTTCCTGCCGGTGAAGGACGGCGCGCGGCTGGCCAAGCTCGAAACGCTGACGCGCGTGCCCGGCACCCTGATCTTCTTCGAAGCGCCGCACCGCATCGCGGAAAGTCTGGCCGCCATGGCGGAAGGTCTGGGCCCCCGCCCCGCCGCCGTCTGCCGCGAGTTGACCAAGGCCTATGAGACGATCTATCGCGGCACGCTGCCGGAGCTGGCCGAGCGCTTCGCGGCGATGGAGCGGGTGCGCGGCGAGATCGTCGTCTGCGTCGGCCCGCCGGCCGAAGAAGAAGCGGCGGCGAGCGGCGATGTGGACACGATCCTGCGTGGGCTGCTCGCCGAGATGAAGCCGGCGAAGGCCGCGCAGGAGGCGGTGAAGCTCACCGGCCTGCCCCGCCGCGAGCTATACCAGCGCGCGCTGGACCTGAAAGGCGGCGCGTGAAACGCGCGGGCGGCGAGACGGGAATTGACCGCAAGCGCGCCTTCTTCCGTAAGGGGCACCGGGCGGAATGGTTGGCGGCCTGGGCCTTGCGCCTCAAGGGCTACCGCATCCTCGCCACCCGCTATCGCACGCCATCGGGCGAGATCGACCTGATTGCGAAGCGCGGCGCGCTGGTCGCCATCGTGGAGGTGAAGGCGCGCCCGACGCTCCAGGCGGCCATGGACGCGGTGACGCCAGCCGCACAGACGCGCATCGAGCGCGCCGCCGACCTCTGGCTCTCGCGCCAGAAGCGCGCGGCGCATCTCTCCATCCGCTTCGACATCGTCGCCGTCCTGCCCCGCCGCTGGCCGGTACATGTCGAGGACGCCTGGCGCGGGCGGAACTGAACGAGCCCGCACGCCCCGAGACGCCGTCAGACGCCCGCGCCGACGCTTGCAGGCTTCTGCGCGGGATGTGCGGCCGGAGAATGCGTACTCTCCTGCGGCGGCCCCTTGGGCATGGGCGCAGCAAGGTCCGGCACCATCGCGGGCTTGGTCTTGCGGCCGTAGATACGCTGCTCGATCGTCTCGGCGAGGCCCCGCGCCAGCGCCCGGTCCACGCGCGCCTTGTCCTGCGCCACCGAAATGACCGCGCCCGCGACGCCGTTCAGCATATATTGGTCGATAGCGATCACGTCGAAACGGGCGAGCTCCTGATCGGCCATATCGCGCAGAATGACGTTCGCGCCCAGCTTGTTGGAATCGCCTACGAGAAGCGACATGACCGGGTTCTTGTAGGCCAGAAGGACCAGCCGGACCTCGACCTTGGTCGCCTTGCCGTCCGACACGCCAAGAATCTGCGCCGGCACGGTCTGGCGCACCAGCGACAGGATATCGGTTTCCGCGCGGATCGTATCGGCGGCGCTGACGGACACATCCCGGATCGCGAGGGGGCCGGTGGTTTCCACCACGGGCTTGGCGCAACCGGAGAGAAGCGCGACGAGCATCAGCGCGGCAAGACATCTGGCAAACATGAAAAGGACTTTGCAATCGAGGGAAGGGCTCGCGTCTCACGCGTTCCACCTCCATCGCAACGGGTGAGGTAGACCTGCGCCATCACCAGTGCGTGAGACCACCGACATTCCACCGGCCCTGTTGCGCCGGTGCGACCCGATCACCAGCCCCGTGGACAGAACCGCCGTTCCCCTCTACCTCGGCAAGGACGGAACCGTTCGGGGAATACACCGCATGTCGCTCAAGGTCGCGGTCCAGATGGACCATGTGTCGGGCATCACCATCAAGGGCGATTCCACCTTCGCCCTCTGCCTCGAGGCCGAGCGGCGCGGGCACCAGCTCTTCCACTACACGCCGGACCGCCTCTCCTTGCGCGACGGCGTCGCGACGGCGCGGGTCGAGACGCTGAACCTCGTGGAGGAACAGGGCAAGCATTTCACGCTGGGCGAGCCCCACAAGGTCGATCTGTCGACCATGGACGTGGTGCTCCTGCGCCAGGACCCGCCCTTCGACATGAACTACATCACCTCGACGCATATTCTGGAGCGCATCCATCCCAAGACCCTGGTGGTCAACGACCCCGCTTGGGTGCGCAACATGCCCGAGAAGATCTTCGTCACCGAATTCGCCGACCTGATGCCGGAGACGATCATCACCAAGGACCCGACCGAGATCGCGGCCTTCCGCGCCGAGTTCGGCGAGATCGTCCTCAAGCCGCTTTACGGCAATGGCGGCGCGGGCGTCTTCCATCTGACCAAGGACGACCGCAACCTTTCCTCCTTCCTCGAGACCTTCGCGCTTCTCTTCCGCGAGCCCTTCATCGCGCAGCGCTATCTCAAGGATGTGCGCAAGGGCGACAAGCGCGTCATCCTGATCGACGGCGAGCCGGTGGGCGCGATCAACCGCGTGCCCTCCGAGACGGACGCGCGCTCCAACATGCATGTCGGCGGGCGGGCCGAGCCGACCGAACTCACGCCGCGCGAGCGCGAAATCTGCGAACGCATCGGCCCCAAGCTGAAGGAGCGCGGTCAGGTCTTCGTGGGCATCGACGTGATCGGCGATTATCTCACCGAGATCAACGTCACCTCGCCGACCGGCATCCGCGAGGTGAAGCGCTTCGGCGGGGCCGACATCGCGGCGCTCTTCTGGGATGCGGTCGAGGCCAAGCGCTGAAAGCCGGCGCGCGGGCCATGCAACCGCCCGCGCCCTCCCCGCATTGGGGCCGAGCCTGAACAGAGGCTGAACGCGCCGTTCGGACGCGGTTCGGCTTGTGGATGGTGAAATGCCTCATCGAACAGCGCCTCCTTTCCGGATGGTTTCATGACGAAAGCTCGTCTCTTCTCCCTGGTTCTGGCCGGCGCGGCGCTTCTGCCGGGGCTGGCCAGCGCCGCCACGGCCATCGCCACGGCCAATGTCAATTTGCGCGCCGGCCCCTCAACGGCCTATCCGCCCGTCAATGTCGTGCGCGGCGGCGAGGATGTGCGCGTCTACGGGTGCCTGGCCAACCGCGCCTGGTGCGATGTGGACTTCTACGGCCAGCGCGGCTGGATCTCCTCGCGCTATCTGGCTTACGTTCGGGGTGGGCAGCGCTACACCGGCCCGCGCGTCGTGCCCTATATCGGCGCGCCCGTCGTCACCTATTCCTTCGGCCGCTATTGGGACGACCATTACCGCGACCGCGACTTCTACCGCGACCGGCGCCGCTGGGACGGCATCTATGGCCCGCGCATCTTCGATCGTGGCCCGCCTCCGCCGCCGCCCCGCCGCTATGGCGGCTATTACGACGCGCCTCCGCCGCCCCCTCCCCCGCCGCCTCCGGGCTGGGACCGGCGCGACCGGTTCGAGCGGGACCGCGACCGCTTCGAAGGCCGGCGCGACCGCGAGCGCTTCGAGGACGGCCCGCCGCCTCCGCCACCGCCGCGCCACTGGGAAGAGCGCCGCGGTTGGGACGAAGATTATTGATGACAACGAGAGAGCGGCGCCGCGAGGCGCCGTTCTTTCGTTCAGCGGACGGCGACCGTGGCGAGACCCGCGCCGACCATGAGCCCACCGGCCGTTCGGTTGACGCGGCGCACCACGCGTGGCGAACGAAGGAGGCGCCGCGCCCGGCTGGCCAGCAGGACATGGCCGCCGATCACCAGAACCTCCACCAGGAGAATGACCAGCGCGAGCTGCCCCGCCTCGGCCCCTGTCAGGTTCGGACCGACCACGTTGGGCAGGAGCGCGATATAGAAGAGCGGCATTTTCGGGTTGCCGAGATTGAGCGTCAGGCCGGTGAGATAATCCCGCAGAACACCGCGACGGGGTGCGAGAACCGAAGCATCGGGAACGACGGCTGGCGAGCGCCAGAGCCGAATGCCCATCCAGACGAGCCAAGCCGCGCCGGCATAGCGCAGCACGGTCATCGCGCCCGCCATTTCGCCCGCCAGCACCGACAGGCCCATCGCCGCCAGAAACAGGAAAACGAGAATGCCGCTCACCGTGCCCGCGCCATAGGCGAGGCCGGAGAGTGCGCCCTGATGCAGCGTCCGGGCGACGATCGTCACATTGTCCGGCCCAGGGCTCGCGGCGAAGACGAGAAAGGCCAAGGCGAACAATCCCAGCGTATGCGCATCCATGCCATGCCCTCGCGCGCTCGTTAGACGGCGAAAGAATACGGGTTTTGCGGGCGTGAGAAAGAGGGGAGCGCGTTGTCCATCCTTGCCCACACGCCCCTTGCGAACTACCCTCGCGCTCAGAGCGAAAACGCGATTCGAGAGGCGGGGCGGGCATGGTATCGCGTGTGAGGACCGTGGCCTTTCAGGGCGTCGAGGCCGTGCCGGTCGATGTCCAGGTTCTCGTCGCGCCCGGCAAGGTCGGCATGAGCATCGTCGGCTTGGCCGACAAGGCCGTCACCGAAAGCCGCGAGCGGGTCCAGGCCGCGCTTCATGCCTCCGGCCTGTCGATGCCGCCCAAGCGCGTCACCGTCAATCTCGCACCCGCCGACCTGCCGAAGGAGGGCTCGCACTACGATCTCCCCATTGCGCTCGGCCTCATGGCCGCGCTCGGGGCCATTCCGGCCGATGTTTTGCAGCGCTTCATCGTCTTGGGCGAGCTTTCGCTCGACGGGCTGGTGACGCCGGTGAGCGGCGTTCTGCCGGCCGCCATGGCCGCCAATGCGCTGGGCCAAGGCCTGATCTGCCCCGAAGCCGGCGGCGCGGAAGCGGCCTGGGCCGACCCGGAAATGGAGATTCTCGCGCCTCGCTCGCTCATCCAGATCGCCAATCATTTTCGCGGCACGCAGCGCCTGTCGCGCCCCGAGCCGACGCTGGAAGACCCCGCCGCCCATCCGCTGCCCGACATCAGCGACATCAAGGGCCAGACGGTCCCGAAACGCGCGCTGGAGATCGCGGCGGCGGGAAATCACAATCTACTTTTCGTTGGGCCCCCGGGATCGGGCAAGTCGATGTTGGCGCAGCGCCTGCCCTCGCTTCTGCCGCCGCTCGGCCCCCGCGAGCTTCTCGACGTCTCGATGATCGCCTCCGTCGCGGGCGAACTGTCGGACGGCCGTCTGTCCGCCCGCCGCCCGTTTCGCGCGCCGCACCATTCCGCCTCCATGGCCGCGATGGTCGGCGGGGGCCATCGCGCGCGGCCGGGCGAAGTGTCCATGGCCCATCACGGCGTCCTGTTTCTGGACGAACTCCCCGAGTTCTCCCCGGCCGTGCTCGATTCGCTGCGCCAGCCCATCGAAACCGGCGAAAGCGTCATCGCGCGCGCCAATCACCGCGTCACCTACCCCGCCGCCTTTCAGCTCGTCGCCGCCATGAACCCATGCCGCTGCGGCATGGCCGGCGAGCCGGGGCATCAATGCGCGCGCGGGCCGCGCTGCGTCACCGACTATCAGGCCCGCCTCTCCGGCCCATTGCTCGACCGGATCGACCTGCGCGTCGATGTGCCCGCCGTCACCGCGCTCGACCTGATCCAGACCGGCGCGTCCGAAGATTCCGCCACCGTGCGCGCCCGCGTCGAGGCCGCCCGCGCGCTCCAGAGCCTGCGCTACGAAGCCCTCGGCCTGCCCGCCGGCACCACGAACGCCCGTTGCCCGGCCGACCGGCTGGAACAGGCTGCCGCGCCCGATGCCAGCGGCCTCAAGCTCCTGCGCGAGGCCGCCGAGCGCATGCGCCTCTCGGCCCGCGCCTATCACCGCGTTCTCAAGGTCGCCCGCACCATCGCCGACCTTGCGGGAGCCGAGACCATCGGCCGCCCGCATCTGGCCGAAGCCCTGTCCTATCGCAGCCTGCCGGAGCGCTTGCAGGCGGCGTGAGGGGGTGGCGGGGCTGCCGCCCCGTGCCCCGCCCGAGGCCTGACGCCCCGGAGCCCCCGCTTTCCTTTGACAACCTTCCCTGATCCAGGAGGGCCGCCGGCCCTCCTGGATCAGGGACACGATCTCAAAAGGAAGAGGGTTCCAAGGGACGACTGTCCCTTGGCAGGGGTGCAGGGGACAGCGTCCCCTGCCTCTCCCCTCAAGCCCCCAACAGCGCCCGCGCGCCGGGCAGGTCGATCAGCGGCACCTGCGGGCGAGGGCCGATCTGGCTGATGATGTGGCCGGCGGCGAGCGCGCCCAGCGCCGCGCTGGTCTCGTGCGAGAGGCCGGCGGTGTAGCCGCGCAGGAAGCCGCTGGCGAAGAGATCGCCCGCGCCGGTGGTGTCGACCAGCGTATCGACGGCGGTGGCGGGATAGGCCGTGGCCTCACCGTTCTCGACCACGACGCAGCCGTCCGGCCCGCGTGTGACGATGGCGAGACGCTTGGTATCCTGGCCGATGCGATGGAGCGCTTCTTCGAGGATTTCGGTCTCGTAGAGGGCGAGCGCCTCGGCCTCGTTGGCGAAGACGATGTCGACCGCGCCGGAGCGCATGAGGTCGAGGAACTCGGCGCGGTAGCGATGGACGCAGAAGGAGTCCGACAGGGTCATGGCCATCTCGCGCCCGTTGGCATGGGCGATCTTCGCGGCCTGGAGGATGGCATCCTTGGCGCGCGGCGGGTCCCAGAGATAGCCTTCGAAATAGGTGACGAGACTGTCGGCGACGACGGCTTCCTCGATGTCCTCGGGGCCGAGTTCGACGCAGGCGCCGAGATAGGTGTTCATGGAGCGCTCGCCATCGGGCGTCACGAGGATCATGCAGCGCGCGGTCGGCGGATCGCCGGCGAGCGGAGCGGTCTGGTAGTGGACGCCGAGGGACTGGATGTCATGGGCGAAGATCGCGCCGAGCTGGTCGTTCGAGACCTTGCCGAAATAGGCGCCGCGCCCGCCAAGCGACACGAGGCCGGCGGCCGTGTTGGCCGCGCTGCCGCCCGACATTTCGATGGCCGGCCCCATACGGTCGTAGATGGCGAGGGCGCGGCTGGAATCCACCAGGGTCATCGCGCCCTTTTCGATCTCCGCCTCGCGCAGAAAGGCGTCGTCGGTGCGCGAGATGATGTCGACAATGGCATTGCCGATCGTCAGGAGGTCGAAACGGGACATGGGCGGAAATCTTCGCGAGATGGAACCGAGGGAGGGTCGAAGAGCGCCTTATCGCATTGCCGCGCGCCGCAGGCCATCCCATCTTGAAGGCGAGCCCTGTGGGGGCCGGCCGCGATGCGAAGCCGGGCCTTGAAGACGAGCAGGGTGGACGAGACGATGAGAGCCCTGTTCATGATCTTTCGTGCCGCCTTTCTTGCGATCCGCGACGTGTTCTCGCCGCCCTTCCGCGCGGTCTTCTGGAAGAGCCTGGGGCTGACGGCCGTGGTGCTGGTGGCGCTCTGGTTCGCGGTGCGCTGGTTTTTCCAGACGGTGGCGATCCCCTTCTTCGCCGGTTTCACGCCCGATATGCCGGACTGGATGAACAATGCCGAGACCTTCGCCGGCTGGGCGGCGGGGCTGCTTCTGGCGGTGCTTCTGGCCTATCTGATCGCGCCGGTCAGCGCGGTGATCGCCGGGCTGTTTCTGGACGATGTGGCCGAGGTCGTGGAGCGCGACCAGTATCCGGGTATGCCGGTCGGGCGCGCCATGCCGCTCGGGCGAAGCGTCGTCCTCTCGCTCAAATTCTTCGGCGTGGTGATCCTCGGCAATCTCCTCGCCTTCACGCTGCTTCTGGTGCCGGTGGTGAATTTCGGCGCGTTCTTCCTGGTGAACGGCTATCTCCTCGGGCGCGAATATTTCGAGTTCGCGGCGCTGCGCTATCGCTCCGAGGAGGAAGCGCGGGCGCTGCGCAACCGGCACGGGGGGACGATCTTCTTCGCCGGCCTCGTGCTGGCCGCCTTCCTGGCCGTGCCGATCCTCAACCTTCTGACGCCGCTCTTTGCGGCGGCGACCATGGTGCATCTGCACCAGCGCATTTCGCAGCGGGAAACCTCACCCGAGTTCACCCGCCTGGGCGCGTCGCGCCCGGCGGAAGCGGTTGCGGCCCGGGTGGAGCATCCGGCAGGGCGATGAGCGGGGCTGGCTGGTGGCACCATTTCTCGTCGGCTTGGCAGAGGTCGGCGATGATGCAGTGTTCGCAGTCGGGCTTGCGCGCCTTGCAGACGAAGCGCCCGTGCAGGATCAGCCAGTGATGGGCGTGGCGCAGGAAGCCCTCGGGAATGATCTTGAGGAAGCCTTCCTCCACCGCCTCGGGCGTCTTGCCGGGCGCGATCTTGAGCCGGTTGCCGATGCGCAGGATATGCGTGTCCACCGCCAGCGTCTCTTCGCCGAAGGCCGTGTTCATGATGACATTGGCCGTCTTGCGCCCGACGCCGGGCAGCTTTTCCAGCGCCTCGCGCGAGCGCGGCACCTCGCCGCCATGCTCGTCGCGCAGCATTTCCGACAGGCGCTGAACGTTCTTGGCCTTGGTGCGGAAGAAGCCGATCGTCTTGATCGCCTCGCGGATTTCGTCCTCGCCCAGCGCCGCCATGGCTTGCGAAGACGAGGCGCGGGCGAAGAGGCCGCGCGTCGCCCGGTTGACGCCGGCATCCGTCATCTGCGCGGAGAGCACCACCGCGACCAGCAGCGTGAAGACGTTCACATGCTCCAGTTCCGAGGTCGGATGGGGGCGCTGCACGGCGAAGCGGCGGAAGATTTCCGCGATGGCGTCGGGCGCATAGGGGATGGGCGGCGGCTTCTTCGACGCCTTCCGGCGCGTGGCCTTGGCGACCGCCTCGCCCGCCGCCTTGGCGCGCGTGGGGGTCCTGGTCGATGTCACCTTGGGTTTGGCGGCGGAGGGCTTAGCTCTTGGCGCCGTGGCGGCCCGCTCCTTGGCAGCTTGAGGCGCGGGCTGGCCGGGCGTTGCGCTGGTTTCCCCCGGCTGGCTCTGGCCGGCGGCGCGCCCTGCTGTCGCAGCCGCTCTCGGCTTGCGCGCGGGAGCTTTCGGAGGAGCGTCGTTTTCTGCCATGCTCGGCCTTCGCAAGGATCGCCACGGGCCACGGCATTGGCCCGTCGAACAAGGCGTCATTGGAACGAATCCAGGCTGGGAGGCAAGAGCCGCGCATGGTGACCGATCTTCGTGACGCCTCGTCCGCGCCCGACGCGGACGCCCCGCTCTTCCAAGCGCTGCTGACGCCCTATCGCTCGCTTGGGCGGCGCGGCTTCCATGTTACCATGGCGCTGTTCGGGGGCGCGAGCCTCGTCTCGGGCCTCGCCTTCGTCGCGAACGGCGCTTGGCCTATCGTGGGTTTTTTCGGACTCGACGTGCTGCTGCTCTGGTGGGCGCTGCGCGTGTCCTTCCACTCCGCCAGAGCGCGGGAGGAAGTGTCGGTCTCGCGCACCGATCTGTCCATCCGCAAGATTTCACCGCGCGGGGCGGTGCGGGAGGCCCATTACAATCCGGGCTGGACGCGCTTTCTCGTGCGCCGCCATCCCGAATTCGGCGTCACGCAGATGAGCGTCCATGGCGAAGGGCGGGCGACGGAGATCGGCGGTTTCCTGAACCCGGAGGATCGCGAAAGCTTCGCCAAGGCGTTCGGCCGCGCGCTGGCGGAGGCCAAGCGGGGCTAAAGGCGTGCGCTAATCCCGCCGGTCGTCCGGCGCGTCGTCGTCGCCGAGGTCGAACTCCAGGGTCTCGCTGAGCGCCAGAATCCGGTTCGCCATGGAGAGGAAATCGTCGCGGATGCGCTGGTGCAGGAGTGCGGCGATCTCGGGATATTCCTGCAACATGCGCCGGAAGAGCGGGCGCGAAATGCGGATGAAGTCGCAATCGGTCGCCGTCACGGCGGAGGACGGGCGGCGCGTGTCGGCCATGAGGGCCATTTCACCGAGCAGCGTGCCGCGGCCCACCGTCATGGCGATATGGCGGGCCTCGCCCTCGCCTTCCACCAGATGCACTTCGCCCGAGGCGACCACGAAGCCGGCATCGGCGCGCGCTTCGGCACGGAACAGGATTTCGCCCGCGCGCAACACACGGTGCTCGGCCCCGAAGGCCAGAAGACGGAGCTGATCGCGCGAGAGCTCCTGAAACAGGGGCACTTCGCTCAGAACCTCCATGTCGCTTTCGAGGCTCATGCCACGCCGTTCGCTTCTCCTGTGCCGCCCGGCATCGCGGGCGGGACCATGGGGCGGCCCGAGCGGCGGATCGAACGATCCGCCAAGGCCATCTCCGACATCGCAAGATTTCGCCTTATGCGAAAGCCCCTGCGGCCTCGGCGCGCTCGCACAGGCGTCGAAGCGGGGCATGGCGTTCCCCGAAGGCCACAGATCGCATACCCCTGCTCGGAAACCTGTCGGGTGCGACGGGCGGCGAACCGAGGCTCTTCGTCAGGGCATCAGCTTATATCCGCCGGACTCCGTGACGATCAGCCGGGCATTGGATGGCTCGGGCTCGATCTTCTGGCGCAGGCGATAGACATGGGTTTCGAGCGTGTGGGTGGTGACGCCCGAATTGTAGCCCCAGACCTCTTCCAGCAGCACATCGCGCGTCACGACGCGGCGATCGGCCCGGTAGAGATAGCGGATGATCGCGGTTTCCTTTTCGGTCAGCCGGATCTTGCCGCCCTTGTCGTCCACCAGAACCTTCTGGCTCGGCTTGAACACATAGGGGCCGACCTGGAAGGTCGCGTCCTCGGACTGTTCGTGCTGGCGAAGCTGGGCGCGGATGCGCGCCAGAAGCACGGCGAAGCGGAAAGGCTTGGTCACATAGTCGTTGGCGCCCGCCTCAAGGCCCAGGATCGTGTCGGCATCGGCGTCCTGGCCCGTCAGGATGATGATGGGTGCCTTGAAGCCGGACTTTCTGAGAACGCGCACGGCCTCGCGCCCGTCCATGTCCGGCAGGCCCACGTCCATGATGACGAGATCGGTCAAACCGCCGCGCGCGGCATTGATGCCCTTCGTGGCGTTGTTCTCCTGCGAGACGAGGAATTCCTCGTGCAGGGAGAGCTGATCGACCAGGGTCGTGCGCAGATCGTCGTCATCGTCCACGATCAGAATGCTGCGTGCGCTCATGAAGGGGTCCTGTGCAGATGACGATAGAGTGGGATTGGCATATTTTACGAGGTTCCGTTTGAAACAATTTGTGAGCACGATGCGACGATTTCCAGACCAGAGAGTCGAAAAGGCCGGAAAAACGTCGATCCTTCTGGTTCGCCCCTCCCCGCTCGATCCGCGCCAGGGGCTTTTACAGATGGGGCCGCTGCGGCTGCGCTGCGCGCTCGGCAAGGGCCGCATCTCCACGCGCAAGCGGGAGGGCGACGGCGCGACGCCGCTCGCCTCCATGCGGCTTCTCTCGGCCTACCGCCGGCCCGGCGGGCGCGGCGGCCCGCGCTTCGCCCTGCCGACGCGCCTGACGCGGGCGAGCGACGGCTGGTGCGACGAGGCACGCCACGGGCGCTATAATTGCCCGGTCCGCCTGCCCTTCCCGAAAAGCGCCGAGCGCATGATGCGGGGCGACCGGCTCTATGACGGCGTGGTGGTGCTCGACTGGAACGTGACGCGCCGCGCGCGGGGCCTCGGCAGCGCGATCTTTCTGCATGTCGCCCGGCCCGGCTACGCGCCGACGGAAGGCTGCGTCGCCCTTTCGCGCGGGGATCTCGACCGCTTGGCTCCCCATCTCCATCGCGGGATGCGCCTCGTCGTTCGACGCTGACGATCGGAACCCTTCGCCCCGCTCACGATTCCTCTCCTCTTGGACGCATTCCGCAGAGGTCAGGTCATGGAACGCAGCGAACAGCAAAGCTTGCCGGTGGTCGAGCCCTATGATTCGCCGACCGGCGGCTGGGGCTCGGTCAAATCGCTGGCCGAAAAGAGCATCGCGGAAGGGCTGGCGGTTTCCACGATCTGGAACACGCTGTTCAAGCAGAACAAGCCCGACGGCTTTGCCTGCGTGTCCTGCTCCTGGGCCAAGCCGGCCGACAGCCATGCCTTCGAATTCTGCGAGAACGGCGCCAAGGCGACGATCTGGGAGCAGACCAAGAAGCGCACCGACCGCGACTTCTTCTCGCGCCACCGCGTCACCGAGCTTCTGGACTGGACGGACCACGATCTCGAAAAGCACGGCCGCCTGACGACGCCGATGCGCTACGACGCCTCGCTCGACCAATATGTGCCCGTCACCTGGGAGAGCGCCTTCCGGGAGATCGGAGCGGAGCTGAACAGGCTCGACCCCAAATCGGTGATCTTCTACGCCTCGGGCCGCGCCTCGCTCGAAACGAGCTACATGTACCAGCTCTTCGCGCGCATTTACGGCTCAGCCAACCTGCCCGATTCCTCCAACATGTGCCACGAGTCGACCTCGGTCGGCCTGCCGCTGTCGATCGGCTCGCCGGTCGGCACGATCCAGCACGAGGATTTCGCCAAGACGGACATGATGTTCTTCTTCGGCCACAACACCGGCACCAACGCGCCGCGCCTTCTCCATCCGCTTCAAGAGGCGCGCAAGCGCGGCGTGCCGGTCTATACGTTCAATCCGGTCGAGGAGCGCGGTCTCATGCGCTTCAAGAACCCGCAGGCGCCCGACGAGATGCTCTCGCCCGACGAGGGCACCAAGATGTCGACCGAATATTTCCAGCTGCGCTGCGGCGGCGACATCGCGGCGATGACGGGCATCGCCAAGGCCGTGCTCGCGCTGGACGATGCGGCCAAGGAAGCGGGAGCCGAGCGCGTTCTCGACGTCGCGTTCATCGCCGAGCACGGCCATGGGTTCGAAGAGTTCGAAGCCTATCTGCGCGCCGCCGACTGGGCCGAGATTGAGCGCTGCTCGGGCCTGAAGCGCGAGGACCTGGAAGAGGTCGGCCGCGTCTATGCCCGTTCCAACGCCGTGATCGCCCATTACGGCATGGGCCTGACGCAGCACCGGCACGGCGTCGAGAACGTGCAGATGCTGGTGAACCTCCTCCTGATGCGCGGCAATATCGGCAAGCCGGGCGCGGGCATCTCGCCCATTCGCGGCCATTCCAACGTGCAGGGCCAGCGCACGGTGGGCATCACCGAAAAGCCCGAACTCGCCCCGCTCGACAAATTCGCCGCGTTCTACGGTTTCGAGCCGCCGCGCGAAAAGGGCAAGGCGACGGTGGAAGCCTGCGAGGGGATCATCGACGGCTCGGTGAAAGCCTTTATCGGCCTCGGCGGCAACTTCTCGCGCGCCGTGCCGGAAACCGAACTGATCGAAAAGGCATGGCGCAAGATGCGCCTGCACGTTCAGATTTCGACCAAGCTCAACCGCAACCATCTCCTGCCGGGCGAGGTCACCTATATCCTGCCCTGCCTCGGCCGCATCGAGCGCGACCGTCAGGAGACCGGCGACCAGACGGTCTCAGTGGAGGATTCCACGGCCTGCATCCACGGCTCCAAGGGCTGGCGGCCGCCGGCCTCGCCGGAGCTTCTGTCGGAGCCCAAGATCGTGGCGGAACTCGCCAAGGCGACGGTGCCGGGCCGCTCCACCATTCCGTGGGACGAATGGGTTGCGGACTATTCTCGCATCCGCGACGAGATCGAGCGCGCCTATCCCGACGACTTCAAGGACTTCAACCAGCGCTTCCTCCAGCCGGGTGGCTTCCACCGCGACTTGCCGGCCTGCAAGCGCATCTGGAAGACCAAAACGGGCAAGGCGAATTTCCTCGTGCCGGAGGGCTTCGACACGGACCCCGATATCGACGTCAACGGCCCCGACGTGTTCAAGCTGATGACGCTGCGCTCCAACGACCAGTTCAACACCACTGTCTACGGCTATGATGATCGCCTGCGTGGCATTTCTGGCTCGCGCATGGTGCTCCTGATGAACAAGGACGACATGGCGCGTCTCGGCCTGCGCGATCAGGATCTCGTGGATGTCGAAACCCATGCCGATGACGGCGTGGATCGCCGCGTGCAGGGCCTGCGCGTCCACTCCTTCAAGCTGCCGAAGGGCGATGTCGGCGGCTACTACCCCGAGCTGAACAAGCTCATTCCGCTCTGGCACCACGAGAAGACGGCGCATGTGCCGGCGGCGAAATCCGTGCCGATCCGCATCCAGCGTAGCGCCGCGTCGGCCGCTGCGGCTTAAACGATCGAAGCCATGGGGCGCATCCGGCGTCCCATGGCTCCACTCCTCAGCCGTCCAGCGTCACGAGAATGGGCACGTGGTCGGACGGCCGGTCCCAGCCGCGCGCCTCGCGCAGCACGCGCACGTCCCGCACCATCGCCGGCAAGCCGTCCGAGCCCCAGACATGGTCGAGGCGGCGGCCCTTGTCGGCCCCGTCCCAGTCCTTGGCGCGGTAGCTCCACCATGTGTAGAGCTTCTGCGGCAGTGGGATATGATGGCGCACGAGATCGCGCCAATTGCCCTCGTTCAGGATACGGATCAGCCCTTCCGTCTCGATCGGCGTGTGCGAGACGACCTTGAGAAGCTGCTTGTGGCTCCAGACGTCTTCCTCATAGGGCGCAATGTTGAGGTCGCCGACCAGAATGGAGGCGACGCCCGGCTCGGCGTCGGCGCGCATCAGGCGCATCTCCTCCAGGAAGTCGAGCTTGTGGCGGAACTTCGGATTGATCTCCGGGTCCGGCTCGTCGCCGCCGGCCGGAACGTAGAGATTGTGGATGCGCAAGGGTCCGCCCAGCGCCTCGATGCGCACCGAGAGATGGCGCGCGTCGCCGATCGCGCAGAAATCCTGCCGCAGGATATCATGGAAGGGCAGGCGCGAGATCGTCGCGACGCCGTGATAGCCCTTCTGCCCGTGCAGCGCGATATGCTCGTAGCCCAGCGCGCGGAACGCCTCTTCGGGGAAAAGCTCGTTCGGGCACTTGGTTTCCTGCAGACACAGGACATCCGGCCCTTGCTGGCGCAGGAACTCCTCCACGATCGGCAGGCGCAGGCGCACCGAATTGATGTTCCATGTGGCGACGGTGAAGGACATGGCGGGCTTTCGCGTTCGGCAGGGTCGGCTGTTGCGTAAGCGAAGAGACCGCGCCCCGCAAGGCAACGGAACGGCGCTCCCACGCGTTGACGCGGCTGGACAGACCGGCGTGTCGCCGGTCGAATTCCGGGGGGAGCGGCATTGATGTTCGAAGGCTTCGAGACGCGCGAGATCGACTGCGGCGACGCCACGCTCTTCTGCCGCATCAAGGGCTCGGGCGAACCGCTGCTCCTGCTCCACGGCTACCCGCAGACGGGCGCGATGTGGGCCCCGATCGCCGACCAACTGGCCGAGCGCTTCCTCGTCGTGGTGGCGGATCTGCGCGGATATGGCCGCTCCAGCGCGCCCGAATCCACCGGCGGCGACGCCTATTCCAAGCGCCGGATGGCTGATGACATGGTGGCGCTGATGGCGGCGCTCGGACACGAGCGCTTTCATTTGGCCGGCCATGACCGGGGCGCGCGCGTCGCCTATCGCCTCGCCTTCGACCATCCGGAGAAGGTCATGCGTCTGGCGCTTCTCGACATCATCCCGACGCTCGAGATGTGGGAGCGCGTGGACGCCGCAGGTATGATCTCGGCCTATCACTGGGCCTTTCTCGCCCAGCCCAACCCCTTGCCCGAACGGCTCATCGCGAGCGATCCGGTCTTCTATCTCGACCACACGCTGGCGAGCTGGACCAAGGCGAAATCCACCGCGCCTTTCGCCTCCGAGGCGCTGGCCGAATACCGCAAGAGCTTCTCGCGCCCCACCGCCATCCATGGCGCCTGCGAGGACTACCGCGCCGGCGCAACGATCGACCCCGCCGCCGACGAGGAAGACCGCAAGGCCGGCCGTCGTCTTGCCTGCCCGACCCTCATCCTCTGGGGTACGGATGGCACGCCGGCCAAGAAGGGCGCTCCGCTGACTATCTGGCAGGATTGGGCCGACGATGTGGAGGGCCAGGCGATCGACGCCGGCCATTTCCTCGTGGAGGAAGCGCCGGAGGAGACGCTGGCGGCATTGATGCGGTTCTTCGGCGCCTGATCCCCTTCCCGCCCGTTCGAAGCGAAATCGCTTGCGAATCGCATAAGTCGATGCTTATGTATCGACATGATCGAAGACGACATCTTCAAGGCCCTCGCCGACCCGACCCGCCGCGCGATCTTCGAGAAGCTGGCGGAAGGGCGCAGGAATGCCAGCGCCCTGCGCGAGGGCATGGGGATCAGCCAGCCGGCCATGTCGCAGCATCTCTCGGTGCTGCGCGGGGCGGGTCTGGTGCGCGAGGAGCGGGAGGGACGTTTCGTGCAGTACGAGGTGGACCCGGCGGGGCTGCAATACGTGGCGTCGTGGCTCGCCAAGTACCGCGCCTTCTGGCCGGCGCGCGTCGATGATCTGAAAGCGCTTCTGAAGGAGATGGATCAATGAGCGACAGCCCGGACGATGCGACGCTGGATCTCGTCTACGATCTGGACGCGCCGCCGCAAAAGGTCTGGCGGGCCCTCAGCATCCCCGCCTTTCGCGAGCGCTGGCTGCCTGATGTAATTGAAGCCGAGCCGGACGCCGGCTCCGTCGTCCCCGGTCAGGAACTGCGCTATTGCCTTCGCGAGGGCGGATCGCCTTTCGAGACCAGCGCCGTCACCTTCCGCATCAGTTTGAACGAGGCCGGCGGCACCCGCCTTCGCATCATCCACGAACGCCTCGGCGCAGGCCCTCGCATGATGGCCGCCAACGCCAACCGGGCAGTGCGCACCCGCGCGGCGTGAGGCACGCCAGCCGGGGCTCTGTCGCTCCGGCACCCACCCACGCTGCCTTTTAACGAGCTGAAGCCTGCTCGCCGATCCGGTTTTGACCGGACGGGCTGTCCCCGCTTGGCTCCTTCCCTGTCCCCACAATCCGAACCCAAGGAATTCGCCATGCGCGAAGCGATGCAACTCGTCCCGATGGTGGTCGAGCAATCCAACCGGGGCGAGCGCGCCTTCGATATTTTCTCGCGGCTTCTGCGCGAGCGCGTGATCTTTATCAATGGCGAGGTGAACGATCAGGTCTCGGCCCTCGTCTGCGCGCAGCTTCTGCTGCTGGAGGCGGAGAACCCCAAGAAGCCCATCCATCTCTACATCAACTCGCCGGGCGGCGTGGTGACGAGCGGTCTGGCCATGTACGACACGATGCAGTTCATCCAGGCGCCGGTCCATACGCTCTGCATGGGCACGGCGCGCTCCATGGGCTCGTTCCTCTTGATGGCGGGCGAGGCCGGGGAGCGCTGCGCCCTGCCTAATGCCAGCATCCACGTCCACCAGCCGCTCGGCGGCTTTCAGGGGCAGGCGTCCGACATATTGATCCATGCCGAGGAAACGCGGAGGGTGAAGCACCGCATGACGCGGCTCTACGCCGAGCATTGCGGGCGGACCTATGAGGAGGTGGAGCGCAAGCTCGACCGGGACTGCTTCATGTCGGCCGAAGAAGCGCTGGAATGGGGCCTGATCGACCGCATCCTGCACCGCCGCCCGCTGGCGCTCGCCACCGGGTCGCTCTGACTTTCCCCTACCAGATGCGCCCGTAACCTGCGCCCGGCACGACGCCGCCGACATAAAATGGATCGTCCCGCAGCCGGGCGCGCCGGTCGGCCTCGCGCGACAGGTCGATGCGTTGGAGGCAGGCGGCAAACCCGTCCGTGCCGCGCCGGAAGCCGTAATCGGCGCAGCGCGCCTCGTCCCGCCCCCGCAGCGCCTCGGGCGAGACGGTCGTGCAGCCCGCGAGAGCCAGGAAGGGCATAAGAAGCCAGATCGGGCGCAGGGCCATGATTCCTCCCCCGAGAGCGAATTGACCCGAGGCGGCTCGCCGCCGCCCTCGGACCCCTCTCCGCTCAGCGCTTGCCGCCGGTCTGGCCCGTCGCGATCTGAGAATAGGGAATCGCGAACAGGTCGTTGTTCACCGATATGCCGTCCTCGACATTGTAGACCATCACGGTCGTGTCCTTGCCCTGCGCGTCGCGGATCGTCCATTGGCGCAGGTCGTAGGTGTTGGGGTCGAACATCATGGTGATGCGCGAATTGCCGAAGATCGACTTGTCGCCCATTACGATCGTGGTGAGGTCCGGCCCTTCCTTCACGCTCTGGATATTGGCCGAGGAGAGGTCGATGCGCTGGTCGAGCAGGAGCTTCAGCGGCGTCTTGGACAGGGGATAGAGGTCCCAGGTGTTGAGCTTGCGATTGTTGACCGCGACCTGGGAGCCGTCCGAAATCACGCGCACGGGCGAGCCGGAATAGTCGAAGCGGATCTTGCCGGGGCGCTCCATGTAGAACGTGCCCTCGGTCTGGTTGCCGGCCGCGTCGAACTGGACGAACTGCCCCTTCATGGAGCGCACGCCCGAGAAATGATCGGCCACGCGCTGCGCCGTCGCGGCCGCCCCTGCCGCCTGGGCCATGGCCGGCCCGGCGGTCAAGGCGGGCGCGAGACCCGCGCCCATCAGCAGCGTGGCGGTCAGTCCGGCCTTGGCGATCCGGGTGAAGTTGGTCGTCATGTCCGTTTCTTTCCCTTGGCGGCGCGCCGGGGCAGCCAGGCTCCCACGCGCTTCACGTCTCGTGTTCCTTCGCGCCCGGTCTAGCGCATCGCTCTGGCGGCAATGCGGCATCGGCCTTTCCTGCGCCTGATATGCGAGATGGCGCGTCACTGCACGGATGCCAAGCCCGGATGGGACTGTGAGGAGTTGGGCATGTCGAATAGCCCGCCCGATGCGTCACGCGGAGACGGGATTGGATGGGAAAAAGACTGTCGGCTTTCGGGACGCAAGTAACAGGAAGCCGACCTACCGGCCATCGCGCCTCCGAGCGATCTCTGAAACTGGCACGAGTTCAATTTCGCGGTGCCTAGGGTACTCTCCCTCCCACTTTTCATCCCCTGGCACCGAAGGAATTTCTCGCCAGTACTGAGGATTCAGCGGCCCGTCATGTGGATCATGCGCCGAGGCCAGTCTTTCGGCCAACTGTTTAAACTCATCATGAATGCTTCCTCCCGAGCGGATGGCCGACACTAACTGGAACGCGCCATGCATCGCGGCCTTGCAGTCATCTAATTTGGGAGATGTGGCTCGATGCGCCAAAGCGTTGCGCGCTGTCCGCGCCTGATTCAAATGCGTGTAGAGGCCACTCCCAATGAGGCTCATCTGAAACAGGACTTCCACCATATGGGCAGCCTGCCAACCATTGCCTTCTAAGAAGCGTTTACGGCCGAGAATGCCTGCTCCCTTGGGCACAACATGATTATCCCAAAGGCGTCCAATTAGCGACTCGCACGTCGACCAGAGAAATACAAGTGCTGGCTCCAGTTGGCCTTGTCGGAAGTATGTTAGGCCGTTGAGGAACAGGGTTGGACTCATCTCCGGAATGCCGTCAACAACAGCGGTGCCTGCGCGGGCAGCAGTATGGATCTCGGAAGCGGTCTTCACTCTTGGATGAAGCAATTTCATTGTGTCGGAGCTGCCCGCATCTTGATGTTGCAGCGCCATGAGTGTGTTGAAGTTCGGCCCCCAAGCACCCCCAGCCGCGAGAAAATATCCCGTGCCGTACATAAGACCAAAGCCCAAGTCATTTGGGGCCAGTGCGTCGAAGTCGATGCCTCCAAATGTAAGTTTCAGCAGTAGGCGATTTGCGGAAGCTAACACCTCCCCCTCGCGAACACCTGGCATCCGAGGGAACAGTAGCGCGCCGGTATACGACACTATCACCGCCATTCCATCCATTGCCGACAACGTGGGGTCCAGACCAGTTGTTGTTCGACATAGTTTCAGTCGATCATAAGTCCGTCCATTTATCTGATCGAGCGTGAACGAAGGCTCGTCTCCCTTGTCGAATGTCACCAATGTAAGTGGAGACGTTGCGGCGACGTAGAGCGACACCTGAACAACTTCATTGCCAGCTTTATCGAACCTAGATTGCCTGAGTGGCGGTTTCATTTCTCGTCTCCAACATCCCCTGCAGATTTCTCCACTACCATTGGACGACTGTGCAGGAGCGCGCAGACATGCGGAAGCAAATCGCGCCGAATGTCCAGTTTTGGGGATACTACGAGGGGTCGCTAGACGGCGACAATAGGTCGAAATACGACGACGGGCGCGATCGCTCGCGCCCGCCTGATCATCTCCCATCGAAGCACGCGCCCTTATCCGGCGCGCGCCTTATTCGCGCTCAGGCGTTGTCGGTTGGCACCAGAATCTCGCGCTTGCCGGCATGGTTGGCCGGGCCGACGATGCCTTCGCGCTCCATGCGCTCGATGATCGACGCGGCGCGGTTGTAGCCGATCTGGAGGCGGCGCTGGACGTAGGAGGTGGAGGCCTTGCCGTCGCGCAGCACGATCGCCACCGCCTGATCGTAGAGATCGGCGCTTTCTTCCATGCCGGCCGTGGAACCACCGGCGGCTGCGGCCGGGGCCTCCTCGTCCTCGTCCTCCAGAATAGCGTCCAGATATTCCGGCACGCCTTGCGTCTTCAGGTGCTTCACGATCTCCTCCACCTCGTCGTCGCCGACGAACGGGCCGTGCACGCGCTGGATGCGACCGCCGCCGGCCATGAAGAGCATGTCGCCCATGCCGAGCAGCTGCTCGGCGCCCTGCTCTTGCAGAATGGTGCGCGAATCGATCTTCGAGGTCACCTGGAAGGAGATGCGCGTCGGGAAGTTGGCCTTGATCGTGCCGGTGATGACGTCGACCGAGGGGCGCTGCGTCGCCATGATGACATGGATGCCGGCGGCGCGGGCCATCTGCGCGAGGCGCTGGACCGTGCCTTCGATGTCCTTGCCGGCCACCATCATGAGGTCGGCCATCTCGTCGATGATCACGACGATATAGGGCAGCGGCTGGAGGTCGAACTCCTCCGACTCGAAGATCGGCTCGCCGGTCTCGCGGTCGAAGCCCGTCTGCACCGTGCGCGAGATCGACTCGCCGCGCTCGATCGCGGAGGCGACGCGGGCGTTGAAGCCGTCGATATTGCGAACGCCCACCTTCGACATCTTGCGGTAGCGGTCCTCCATCTCGCGGACCGTCCATTTCAGCGCCACCACGGCCTTCTTCGGGTCGGTGACGACCGGGGCCAGAAGATGCGGGATGCCGTCATAGATCGAGAGTTCGAGCATCTTCGGGTCGATCATGATCATGCGGCACTCGGCCGGGCTCATCCGGTAGAGCAGCGACAGGATCATCGTGTTGATCGACACCGACTTGCCCGAGCCGGTGGTGCCGGCGACGAGCAGATGCGGCATCTTGGCGAGATCGGCGATGACGGCCTCGCCGCCGATCGTCTTACCCAGCGCCAGCGGCAGCTTGGCCTTAGAGCCGGCGAACGTGTCTGAGCCGATCATCTCGCGGAAATAGACGGTCTCGCGGCGCTGGTTCGGCAGTTCAATGCCGATCGCGTTCTTGCCGGGGATGACGGCGACGCGCGCGGCGATGGCCGACATGGAGCGGGCAATGTCGTCGGCGAGGCCGATGACGCGGCTCGACTTGATGCCGGGCGCGGGCTCCAGCTCATAGAGCGTCACGACCGGGCCGGGGCGCACTTCGATGATCTCGCCCTTCACGCCGAAATCATCGAGCACGCCTTCGAGCAGCCGCGCGTTCTCCTGCAGGATTTCGGGCGTCAGCGAATTGTCGCGGTTGCGCGGCTTGGGCGGGGCCAGAAGCTCGATCGGCGGCAGGATGAACTCCTCGTTGAGATCGGGATGGCCGAACTCGGCGAGGCGCGCGCGAGAGGACTGGTGCGCGTGCATGTCCATGGAGGGCTGCATCTGGACGCGAACCGGGCGCGGGTCGGCCGCCATGGCGCCGCGCGCGGCGACACCGGCCTGCGGGGCGGGACGCGGGGCGACGGGCGCGGGGCGCGCAGGCTCCGGCTCGGGGCGCTGTGCGCGCTTCAGGCCTGGGAAGGCCACGATATTGTTGGCGATGAAACCGCGCCAGCCGCCCTGCTCCTCGGGCTCGGGCTCACGGCGCATCTCGGCCTCGACGCCATAGGGCTCGTCGTGGAAGCGGTCCTCGTCCTCTTCCTCGGCGGCGATGCGCTCTTCCAGGGTCGGGCGCGATTCGTCACCGAGATGAGCATGGGTTTCCAGCTCGAACGGCGCGTCCTCGAATTCGTCTTCCTCGTAACGCTCGGTCTCGAAGCGGGGCTCGTGATGCGCCTCGTCATGGGCGCTCTCGTGATAGTCCTGCGCGGGGTCGTAGTCGCCCTCCGTGTCCGGGGCCGGCAGGCCGAGTTCGGCCGCGCGCGCGGCTTCTGCCGCCGCCAGCAGCGCCGCTTCGCGCTGGGCCATCTTGTAGGAGCCGTTCCAGTCGGAGCGGCCGTGGCGCACCGTGGCCTTGCTCGTGTCCACCGTGCGGCGCGCCGGCATCTCGGGCGCGGCAACCGTCGGGGCCGGGGCGCGGGCAGCGGGCGCGGGAGCCGGCGCTTGCGGGCGAGCAGGCGCGGCCGCGCGGGGCTGTGCGGCCGGCGCGGGCCGGGCGGCGGGCTCGGGCACGAAGCCCATCTCGGTTTCGTCGGGCTCGAACTCCACCGCCTCGTCGAAGCGCGGCGGCTGTACGATGCGCGGGCCGCGCGAGGCCGGCGCGCGGCCGGCTTCGGCTTCCTCGGCCGCGCGCAGCGCCTCGCGCAGCCGCGCTTCGGGCGCGGGCGGCATCAGGGGCGCGTCGCGGTCCCAGTCGCGATGGGCGAAGGGATCGTCGCGCAGGCGGCGTGCCTCGGCGATGTCGCCGATCTTGCGGCCGAGCGCCGAGCGGGCGGAATAAAGCCAGTGGCCGGCCGCGCCCGCCAGAAGCTGCATCGCGCCTTCGCGCTCGTCGTCGTGGCGGCCGCGCGCCACGCCATGGCCACGCGGATGCATCTCGGCTTCGTACTCGTCGGACTGGCGCGCCACGAGACCCGCGCCGTTCAACACGCACCAGACGGCCGGCAGCGCGAAGACGACAGCCAGCACGATGCCGAGCGAGCCCTGCGGATAGGTGCCCGTGGCGAGCGCCGGGATTTTCAGAACGAGATCACCGACCACACCGCCGAGACCGATCGGCAGCGGCCAGCTCGCGGGCGAGGGAAGGCTGCCCAGCGCGGCGCTGGCCAGCGCCATGCCCGCCAGCGCCCACCAAGCGCGCGCGCCCGAGCGCCCGACCCGGCGGCCGAGCAGCAGCAGCACGCCCCGCGCGGTCAGAAGCACCGGCAAGAGCACGGCGGCGAGGCCGAAAAGCTGCATCCCGAGATCGGCGATCATCGCGCCGGAGCGGCCCGCGAGATTCTGCACCGCGTGGTCGTTGGAATAGCTCAGCGACGGGTCGTCCACCGTCCAGCTCGCGAAGGACAGGGCAAGCCAGATGGACGCGGCGACCAGCGCCAAGCCCAACATCACCTGCGCCGGGCGGCCCAGCCGGCCAGCGCCCTCTTCCCGTGCTTCGATCGATGCCATCGCCATGCCCTTGAGCCCTGAAGTCGGCGGGAAAGCTCCCGCATGTGCCCCGTGCCACGCCTCGAAGGGCCGCCCCGCCCTGCCCTCTCGCACAGGCGGGAAGCGGCCCGCCGTCGAAGACGCAGCCTTTTGCGCCAAGGTAAAGAAAGCTGGTTAAAGCGCATTTAACCCTCATTCGACGGATCATCAGTCTCTCTGCCGAGCGCCTTGCCCCCGCCTCTGCCGCCAGCGTGATGGAACCGCGAGGGGCACGCGCGACATAAGAAGGCAGGCGCGCCGAGCGGCGCGATGAAGACGCGAAAAAGGAGCGAGAGATCATGGAGATCAGGCACGAGGATCGCGGCCGGGGCGGCCTGTTCGCGGCGGGCGAAGGAGACGACCGGGCCGAGCTGACCTATTCGCCGGCCGGCATCCAGAATTCGCTGGTGTTCGACCACACCTATGTTCCCGAGCATCTGCGGGGTCAGGGCATCGCCGAGAAGCTGGTGGACCATGCCGTCGCCTATGCCCGCGAACAGGGCATGAGCGTGGTGCCGGCCTGCTCCTATGTCCGCTCGCTGTTCCAGCGCCACCCTGAGCGCTACGGCGATGTCGCCACGCGTGAGGACAAGCCCTTCGGACGCATCTGACAGCGCATGAAAAAAGGCAGGCGGATCGCTCCGCCTGCCCTTCGTGTCGAGAATTCGGAGCGGGAGACCCGGCCGTTTTTAGGCGTGGTAGGCCGCCTCGCCATGCGAGGTGAGGTCGAGGCCCTCGCGCTCGGCTTCCACGGTCGGACGCAGGCCGATGACGACATCGACGATCTTGTAGAGGATCGCGGAGACGATGCCGCCATAGACCACGGTGATGAGCACCGCGACGATCTGGCTGTAGACCTGGGAGCCCATGGTGACGCCCTCGAGGTAGCCGCCGCCGCCGAGCGAGGTGGAGGCGAAGATGCCGGTGCCGATGGCGCCCACGATGCCGCCCACGCCATGGATGCCGAAGACGTCGAGCGAGTCGTCATAGCCGAACTTCGGCTTCACCACGGCCACGAAGAAGTAGCAGAGGGCCGAGGCGATCGCGCCGAGGAAGATAGCGCCGATCGGGCCGACCGCACCCGCTGCCGGCGTCACGGCGACGAGGCCGGCGATGATGCCCGACACGGCGCCGAGCATCGAGGCCTTGCCGCGCAGGAGGGCTTCGATCAGCACCCAGGCGACCGTCGCGCCGGCGGTTGCGGTGAAGGTGTTGATCATGGCGAGCGCCGCGCCGCCATTGGCTTCGAGGTTGGAGCCGGCGTTGAAGCCGAACCAGCCGACGAAGAGGATCGAGGCGCCGACCATGGTCAGCGTCATCGAATGCGGAGCCATGTTGTCACGGCCGAGGCCCGTGCGCTTGCCCACGATGAAGGCGCCGACCAGCGCCGCGATGCCGGCATTGATGTGAACCACCGTGCCGCCCGCGAAGTCGAGCGCGGCGACGCCGCCGGCATGCTTGCCAAGGAAGATCAGACCGTTGGCGTCCCAGACCATGTGAGCGATCGGGAAGTAGACGATCGTGACCCAGAGAATCGAGAAAAGCACGACCGCGCCGAACTTGATGCGCTCGGCGAAGGCGCCGACGATCAGCGCCGGCGTGATGCAGGCGAAGGTCATCTGGAAGGCGATGAACACGTATTCGGGGATCACGATGCCCTTGGTGAAGGTCGCCGACATCGTGTCCTTGGTGATCCCGGCGAGGAGGAGCTTGCCCGTGCCGCCCCAGAAGGCGCTGGTGGAGCCGCCGAAGGCGAAGGAATAGCCGTAGGTGACGTAGATGATCATGACGACCGCGGCGATCGTCACGGTCTGCATCAAGACCGAGAGCATGTTCTTGGCGCGCACGAGGCCGCCGTAGAACAGGCCGAGGCCCGGCAGGATCATGAACAGAACGAGGACGGTGGATATCATCATCCAGGCGACGTCGCCCTTGTCCATGACTTCGGCCGCAACGGCGGCGGCAGCCGCCGGCACCTGTTCAGGCGCGGGCGCGACGCCGGTGTCCTGCGCGAAGGCTGCGACCGTCGAGAGGCCCGACAGGGCCAGGGTCGCCAGGGAGGTCTTCAGAAAACGCATGTTCGTACCGTATCCCCTCAGAGCGCGTTCGAGTCGGTTTCGCCGGTGCGGATGCGGACCGCCTGCTCGATGCCGTAGACGAAAATCTTGCCGTCGCCGATCTGGCCGGTCTTGGCGGCCGAGGCGATGACATCCACGGCGCGATCCACCATGTCGGAGGGAACGGCGACTTCGATCTTCAGCTTCGGCAGGAAGCTCACGGCATATTCGGTGCCGCGATAGATTTCGGTATGGCCCTTCTGGCGGCCATAGCCCTTCACCTCGGTAACGGTCAGACCCTGGATGCCGACGGCGGTGAGCGCTTCGCGCACCTCGTCCAGCTTGAATGGCTTGATGATCGCCATCACGATTTTCATGAGCACCTCGAACCTGGAGGGAACGAACGCGCCGGACGACACGTTCGACCTTGAAACACGGCCCATGCCGACGAGAGCCGGATGGGGACGAGTTCTCCCTATTCAAGATGCGTGCCAATTGAGCGACAGATCGATTTCGGCCGCATTTGTGCGGTGCGAAAGCGCTTTCTGCCCTTCGGATGGTCAGCGGTAGCGTTGAAGAATTCGGAACGCCGCCGATTTTTTAGACATGTGAGTATTCTTTAATCCATTCGACGCGGACGGATCAGCCCTTCCTGGGCCACCGAGGCGACGAGTATGCCATCGCGCGAAAAGAGCGAGCCGCGCGTCAGCCCGCGCCCGCCCGACGAGGACGGACTGTCCTGCGTGTAGAGATGCCAGTCGCTGACCCGCAGCGGGCGGTGAAACCACATGGCATGGTCGAGGCTGGCGGCTTGGATACGCTCGTCGAAGATCGAGAGCCCGTGAGCGAAGAGCGAGGTGTCGAGCAGCGTCATATCGGAGAGATAGGCCATGACGGCGGCGTTCAGGGCCGGGTCGTTGCCGATATCGGCCGTCACCCGCACCCAGATGTGCTGCTCGGGCGGCAGTTTCTCGCGCTTGAAATAGTGATCGGTCGAGACGGGGCGAAACTCCACCGCGCGCGGCCGCATCCAGTAGCGCCGCACCGGCTCGGGCGCGCGGGCCAGAATGTCCTCACCCAGACTCTCGCCCGACGGCAGGTCTTCCGGCCCCGGCAGCGCGGGCATGGGAATCTGATGATCGAGCCCCTCTTCCTTCACCTGGAACGAGGCCGAAAGCGTGAAGATAGCCTGCCCATGCTGGATCGCTGTGACGAGGCGGGTGGAGAAGGAGCCGCCATCGCGCAGGCGATCCACCTCGTAGATCACGGGCACACGCGGATCGCCCGGGCGCATGAAGTAGCCATGCAGCGAGTGGACCTGCCGCTCGGCCGGCGCGGTGCGCTGGGCCGCGACCAGCGCCTGCGCAATGACTTGGCCCCCGAAGATGCGCTGCCAGCCATTGGCGGGGCTGATGCCGCGAAACAGGTTCTCCTCCAGCGTTTCGAGGTCCAGCGTTTCCACCAGCTTGGCCACCAGATCGTTCATGGAACCTCCCTTCCTAGCGCACCGTCTCGCCACCCATGAACCGGTGCGGCGGGGGAGATGTAGCAGACTTGGGCGAAGGGAAAACCGGGCGGGGCCTATCCCCGATCCTCAACCGAGCGCGGCTTCCACGCCGCCGCCGCGCGACTTGGCGCGGTAGGAGGCCGCGTCCGCCCTGCGCAACATATCGTCCAGCCGCACGCTGGCGGCGGGGGCGGCGGCATAACCGTGGCTCACGCGCATCGTGACGGTGCGCCCGGTCAGATCGTAGGGCTGCATCAGATGGTCGGTCAGGCGCATGGCGAAGCACTCCGCCTCATCGGCGCCGCCGAGCCCGGTCTGGATGATGGCAAACTCGTCCCCGCCCAGGCGCACGGCGATGTCGTACTCTCCGATCAGGCGTTTGACGCGCCCCGCCAAGGCCCGCAGAAGCGCGTCGCCCGTGTCATGGCCGAACCGGTCGTTGATCGACTTGAACTCGTCCAAGTCGAAACAATGCACGGCCATCCACCCTTCGGCCCTGCCGGGTGGGAGCGTGCGCAGGTCCTGAAGCGCGAGGCGATTGCCGAGGCCGGTCAGCGCGTCGGTTCGCGCCAGGCGCGTCATGGTGATGCGCGATTCGATCTCCTGCACGGACACGTCGTAGATATGCCGGATGCTTTCGAAGCTGCCGCACAGGAAGACAAGAAGGATCAGACCCAACAGCCTGTCGGCCCCACTGCCGAAGACGAGCGTGGAAATGGCGGGTGGAAGGGCAGCGATCACCACGGCGGCGATGGCCAGACGCGGCCGGATGAAAAGCCGCATGGCGACGCCCGAGCAATAGCCGAAGACGAGAGCCGTTCCCAGTACGTGAAGTCCCGCATCGAGGCGCGCGAAAAGCCCTGCCGACAGGCCGCCGACCGATGAGGCGACGAGGCAGGTCGTCACGGTATGGACCAGCTCCCATAGGCGTGCCTCCTCCACGCTCGGAACGGCCTGCCGCAGCCGGAGCTGATGCGCCACGAGCACGACGAGCTTGGCCAGGGATGCGGCCATGCCGACGAGCGCTGCGCCCAGAATGGCTGGAGAGCCCACTTGAAGATAGGCGAAAATGCCGACAGCGACGATCGTCGCCCCCATGATAGCGCTGGGTAAAAGGCTGAAAGCCAACCCGGATACGAGCGTCTTGTAGGTTTCGTCCATCTCCTGCTGGAAGAGCCTGCGAGCGCGAATGGGTTCGGAACCCGCCGTCAAACTCGCCTCCCCAAAACGGCAGCCCGATGGGTGCCAAGACTCCGATATGTAACCTTGAGTTGCGCAACCCATGAAAGATGCGACCTTGGAGCCGGACGCCGATGCCAAGGGCTCGAACACCCGATATACCGACCCGATACATGGTGATCGGATCGTCCAGATTTCCGCAAGGTCATGCTACCTTTCTTGCCGTTCGCAGTCACAGCCATCTGAAAAGCTTGCTGGGTCATAGCGAAATCTGATCCTGGAAGAGCGACGATATGCCGCCCCTATATCACCCAGAATAATGGATATTTCCGTAGCCGGCGATACAAGCTTCGTTCGTCGATGAAATTTTTCACTCGGATACGTTGAAATCTTCTTCAGGGAACGAGTGCAAGGGATGATCCCGGACGTTCCGCATCCCGCCTGCCTCATTCTTCCGAAAACAACGAAGAGATGGCTTTCTGTCTTCGGCACGTTCTTTCGGGGGCTTCGCGACGGATAACGGAACGCCGCCTTGAACGCGCAAGGCGTCACACCACCCTTGTCCCCATGCCGCGTGACGCTCTAGATCAGCGCGCAAGGGACCTGCCGCCACGAAGGGTCGGTCCCGCCCCGAACCGGAGCCCGAGCCATGTCCGACCCTCGCCGTGAGACCCTGCCCGAGCGCGCCGACATCGTGGTGGCCGGTGCGGGCTATGTCGGGCTCGGAACCGCGGTCGCGATTCGCCAGGCCGCGCCCGAGCTTTCGGTGGTGCTGGTGGACGCCGCGCCCGAAGGCGTCTGGGAGCGGGACGGACGCGCCTCGGCCATCGCGGCCGCCGCCATCCGCATGTTGACGCGCCTCGGCGTCTGGGACGCGATCCGGCCGGAAGCCGAAGCGATCCGCGAGATGATCGTCACGGATTCGCGCACCAACGATCCCGTGCGCCCGGTCTTTCTCACCTTCGGCGGCGAGGCCGAGCCGGGCGAGCCCTTTGCCCATATGGTGCCCAATGTCGCGTTGAACGGCGCCCTGCGCGCCCGCGCGGCGGAACTCGGCATTCCCATTCGCTCCGGCGCGGCCGTCACCGGACTTCAGGTCGGCCCCTCCAGCGTCATGGTGGAGACCGGCGCGGGCGCGATCGAGGCGCGGCTTCTGGTCGCCGCCGACGGCGTACGCTCGGCCATCCGCGACATGGCGGGCATTCGCACCGTCCACACCGACTATGGCCAGAGCGGCATCGTCGTGACCGTCCAGCACGAGCGCCCGCACGAGGGCCGCGCCGAGGAGCACTTCCTGCCCGCCGGCCCCTTCGCCATTCTGCCGCTCAAGAACAACCGCTCCTCGCTGGTCTGGACCGAATCCACGGCCGAGGCCGAGCGCCTGCTGCGTGCCGACGAGATGGTGTTCGAGCTGGAGCTGGAGCAGCGCTTCGGCCTGAAGCTCGGCGCGCTCACCGTCGAGGGTAAGCCTCGCGCCTTTCCGCTGGGACTGACGCTGGCGCGCGATTTCGTGAAGCCGCGCATCGCGCTGGCGGGAGACGCCGCGCACGGCATTCACCCCATCGCCGGCCAGGGGCTCAATCTCGGCTTCAAGGACGTGGCGGCGCTCGTCGAGACGGTGGTGGAGGCCGCGCGCCTCGGGCTCGACATCGGCGCGCTCGACACGTTGCAGCGCTACGAGCGCTGGCGCCGCTTCGACACGGTGCAGATGGGCGTCACGACCGATGTTCTGAACCGGCTCTTTTCCAACGACAATCCGATGCTGCGGGCCGCCCGCTCCTTCGGCCTGTCGCTGGTGGACCGCGCGCCCTTCGCCAAGCGCTATTTCATCGAGCAGGCGTCCGGCCTCAGCGCCTCGACGCCCCGCCTCCTGCGCGGCGAGCCCGTCTGACGGGTTCGGCCGGACGCAGAGCGCATTCATTGCGCATCCCTGTGCCGGAAGAGCAAAAACATCCGCTTGAACCGCACCGAAGGAAATCCTCTTCGGCGCAACGTGGCTGGCATTGGATTATTTAGAACGATAACAAGCGAGCCGCGACACCTCTTCGGGTGTCGGGAGGTGTCTTCGTGGCTGCCGCGCAACCGGTGGCCGGGAAGACCGGCAGAAAAGGACCATCGGGAATGGCGAGCGACGTCAAGGCGGGTGCGAAGACCAAGGGGCCCAAGCTCCCCGTCATCATGAGCGCCAACGACCTCTTGGACGGCGACGTCGTATTCCTGACCCGCGAGGGCTGGAGCCTCGACCCCAAGGCCGCGCTGGTCGCAAACGATGCCGAGACGGTCGCCTTTATGGAAGAAGAGGGCGCCAAGGGCTTCAAGAACAACCGGGTCGTCGATCCCTATCTGGTTGAGGTCACGCTCGACCCGAACGGGCTGCCGCTCGCCACGCATTTTCGCGAGGCGATCCGCCAGAAAGGTCCGAGCATTCTGCCGCAATACGGCAAGCAGGCTGAATTTTAAGCGTTTCGGGATGGGGAGCCTCTGAGCGCTTCCGCCACCCACCGGGCGCCCGCAAGAGCGCCGGAACCGATCGAGGACGACAGGCATGTATCGGTACGACGAATTCGATGAGCGCTTCGTGCGCGAGCGCGTCCAGCAGTTTCGCCATCAGGTGGAGCGCCGGCTCGACGGCTCGCTCTCGGACGACGAGTTCAAGCCGCTGCGCCTCAAGAACGGCCTCTATCTCCAGCTTCACGCCTATATGCTGCGCGTCGCCGTGCCCTATGGCACGCTGAACTCCAAGCAGATGCGCCAGCTGGCCCTGATCGCCGAGAAATACGACAAGGGCTACGCGCATTTCACCACGCGCCAGAACCTTCAGTACAACTGGCCGAAGCTGCGCGATGTCCCCGACATCATGGACCTTCTGGCCGATGTCGAGATGCACTGCATCCAGACCTCGGGCAATTGCATCCGCAACGTCACGGCGGACCAGTTCGCCGGCGTCGCGGCCGACGAGGTGGAAGATCCGCGCCCGACCGGCGAGTTGATCCGCCAATGGTCGAGCCTGCACCCGGAATTCTCCTGGCTGCCGCGCAAGTTCAAGATCGCCGTGACCGGCGCCGAGCATGACCGCGCCGCGATCAAGGTTCATGATATCGGCCTGCGCATTCTGCGCCACCCGGAGACGAACGAGATCGGCTACGAAGTCGTCGTGGGCGGCGGTCTCGGCCGCACGCCAATGGTCGGCAAGGTGATCCGCGACTTCCTGCCCAAGCCCGAACTGCTCGCCTATCTCGAGGCGATCATGCGCGTCTACAACGCGGAAGGCCGGCGCGACAACAAGTACAAGGCGCGCGTCAAGATCCTCGTCCACGAGATCGGCACGGACGAGTTCAAGGCCCGCGTCGAAGCAGAATATGCTCAGCTCAACGGCCCGACGATCAATGCGCCGGCCGAAGAGGTGGAGCGCATCGCGCGCTATTTCGCGGCCCCCGCCTACGAGACGCTGCCCGAGACCTCTTCGGTGCTGGAGGCCGCCCGCGCGGCCGACCTCGAACTCGACCGTTTCGTGGAGCAGAACGGCTTTGCCCATCGCCAGCCCGGCTATATCGCGCTGACGGTTTCGCTGAAGCCGATCGGCGGCGTGCCGGGCGACATGAGCGACAAGGAAATGCGCGCCTTCGCCGACATTGCCGAGCGCTACTCGTTCGACGAATTCCGCGTCACGCATGTGCAGAACCTCGTTCTGCCGCATGTGAAGAAGGATGACGTGCCGGCGGTCTACGCCGCGCTGAAGGCGGCGGGGCTCGCCACCGCCAATGCCGGTCTCGTCACCGACATCATCGCCTGCCCCGGCCTCGACTATTGCGCGCTGGCGACCGCCCGCTCGATCCCGATCGCGCAGGACATTTCAAATCTCTATGCCGACGAGGCCAAGCAGAAGGACGTGGGTCCGCTCCAGATCAAGATCTCGGGCTGCATCAACGCCTGCGGCCATCACCATGTCGGCCATATCGGCATTCTCGGCCTCGAAAAGTCGGGCCGCGAGAACTACCAGATCACGGTGGGCGGCGACGCCTCCGAACACGCGGCGCTGGGTGAGCGCGTGGGGCCGGGCATCGACGCCGAGCAGGTGCCGGGCGCGATCGAGGCGTTGGTCGGCGTCTACATGAGCGAACGGCAGGCCGGCGAAACCTTCATCGACACGGTGAAGCGCGCCGGGCTGGAGCCCTTCAAGCAGGGCTTCACCGCCTATGTCGCGGGCAGCAACGCGGCCAACGCTTCGGCGGAAGGAGCGCACGCATGAGCCTTCTCGTCACCCCCGCCGGAGAGAAGACCGACGAGTTCACTGTTATCGAGGACATGGCCGATCTGTCCTTGAGCGAAGGCGCGGTTCTCGTGCCGCTCACCGTCGTCGATCAGGCCATCGCCGACCGGCGCAACGCGCCGCTGGGTCTGGCGGTCGCGGGCGACACGCCGGTCTGCGCCGTCGAGCCCTATTTCGGGCAGGTGGAGCTGATCTCGGTTCGCTTTCCGTCCTTCTCGGACGGGCGCGGCTTCTCGCTGGCCAAGCGCCTGCGCCGCGCGGGCTTTTCCGGCACGCTGCGCGCCAGCGGCCCGCTGATCGCCGATCAGTTCGCCGAGGCGCTGGCCTGCGGCTTCGATGAAGTCTGGCTGCCGGACCAGATGGCCGAGCGCCAGCCTGTTGACCAGTGGATGAAGGCCAAGGACATCGTCCGCGACCATTACCAAACCGGCTATGGCGAGGATCAGAGCATCCTGCAGAAGCGCCTCGCCGCCCGCGCGGGAGAGGCCGCATGAGCGCCGAGCTCGCGCAGGACCTCAACGACAGCTTTGCGGGCCTCAAGCCCGCCGAGCGGCTGCGCCTTTTGACGGAGCGCCTGCCCGGCCGCATCGTCTTCACCACCTCGCTCGGCATCGAAGACCAGATGCTCACCCATCTGATCTTCCGCGAGAAGCTGGCGATCGACGTGGTGACGCTCGACACGGGCCGCCTGTTTCCCGAGACCTACGCTCTCTGGCAGCAGACGGAAGAGACCTATGGCCGGCGCATCAAGGCCAAGTATCCGCAGGCGCAGGCCCTCGAAGCGCTGATCGACGATCAGGGCATCAACGGCTTCTATTTCGCGCCCGAAATGCGCAAAGCCTGCTGCGGCGCGCGCAAGGTGGAGCCGCTCGGCCGCGCCTTGGCAGGCGCGTCGGGCTGGATCACGGGCCTGCGCCGCGACCAGTCGGCCAATCGCGAGCGGCTCGACTTCGTGTCCTTCGACGGCGCGCGCGGCCTGATCAAGGCCAACCCGCTCTTCGACTGGACGCGCGAGGAAATCCGCGTCTTCACCGTGGACAACGCCGTTCCGGTGAACCCGCTGCACGATCAGGGCTTCCTGTCCATCGGATGCGCCCCTTGCACCCGCGCCATCCGCCCCGGCGAGGTCGAGCGGGCGGGCCGCTGGTGGTGGGAAGAGGAAACCAAGCGCGAATGCGGCCTGCATGTGGACGAGGTCGGCCAGCCCGTGCGCGCCGAGGATGGCCGCCCCGCCCCCGGCGACAGCGCCTTCGAGACGATTCCCTCCTGATCGGCCCGTCCTAATCGGCCGCGTCTGACAGGCCCTGCCTGACTGGACCGCGCCGACCTATTCCCCTTCTCAGCCGCGCCCGCGCTTGCCGGGCGTCAAAGGTCCCCTGCCATGAAGCACATGACCCATCTCCAGAGCCTCGAGGCGGAGTCGATCTACATCATCCGCGAAGTGGCGGCGACGGCCGAGAACCCGGTGATGCTCTTCTCCATCGGCAAGGACTCGATGGTCATGCTGCATCTGGCGCGCAAGGCCTTCGCGCCGGGCAAGCTGCCCTTCCCGCTGCTCCATGTCGACACGACTTGGAAGTTCCGCGAGATGATCGAGTTTCGCGACCGTATCGCGCGCGAATGGGACCTCGACCTCCTCGTCCATACGAACGAAGAGGGTCTGAAGGCCGGCATCAACCCGTTCGATTCCGGCTCGCGCCTCCACACCGACGTGATGAAGACCGAAGGGCTGAAGCAGGCGCTCGGCAAGTACAAGTTCGATGCGGCCTTCGGCGGCGCGCGGCGCGACGAAGAGAAGAGCCGCGCCAAGGAGCGCGTCTTCTCGCTGCGCTCGGCCGAGCATCGCTGGGAGCCAAAGAACCAGCGCCCTGAGCCCTGGCACCTCTTCAACACCCGCAAACGCCAGGGCGAAAGCTTCCGCGTCTTCCCCCTGTCCAATTGGACGGAGGCGGATGTCTGGGACTATATCGCGCTGGAAGATATTCCCGTCGTGCCGCTCTACTTCGCCAAGCATCGTCCCGTGGTCTCGCGCGACGGCACGCTGATCATGCGCGATGACGAGCGCATGAAGCTGAATGAGGGCGAGGCGACATCGGACGAGCTGGTGCGCTTCCGCACGCTCGGCTGCTATCCGCTGACGGGCGCGGTGCGCTCCACCGCCACCACGCTGCCCGAGATCATCGCCGAGATGCGCGCCTCCCGCTCGTCCGAGCGCGAGGGCCGCGTGATCGACCGCGACGGCGGCGCCTCCATGGAAGAAAAGAAGCAGGAAGGGTATTTCTGATGTCCATCGCACGCCCTTCCTCCGCAGAAGCCGACGCAGCCCTCGACAGCGCCACCAACGGCGCGGCGCGGACTGAAGACCAGACCTTTGCCGGCCCAGCGCCCGACGAGGCCCCTCTCGACCCGACGCTCGGCGCGGTGAAGCAGGCCGACCTGCGCGCGCAGGCCGCCGCCGTGGCCGCTGCCGGGGCCAAGGCCTCGCTTCTGCGCTTCATCACCTGCGGCTCGGTGGATGACGGCAAGTCCACGCTGATCGGCCGACTTCTGTTCGACACCAATTCCGTCTTCGACGACCAGATGGAAGCGCTTCAGCGCGACTCCAAGAAGTTCGGCACCACGGGCAGCGATCTCGACTTCGCGCTTCTGGTGGACGGGCTTTCGGCCGAGCGCGAGCAGGGCATCACGATCGACGTCGCCTATCGCTATTTCAACACCAAGAACCGCGCCTTCATCATCGCCGACACGCCGGGGCATGAGCAGTACACCCGCAACATGGCGACCGGCGCGAGCCAGGCCGAACTCGCCATCATCCTCGTGGACGCGCGCAAGGGCATCCTGCCCCAGACGCGGCGTCACTCCTTCATCACTTCCATGGTCGGCATCAAGTCCGTCATCGTGGCGGTGAACAAGATGGACCTCGTGGAGTTCGACGAGAGCGTCTTCAACGAGATCGTCAAGGGCTATCAGGCGCTCCTGCCCCATCTCGGCTTCACGGATGTGCGCTACATCCCGCTCTCGGCCAAGAACGGCGACAATCTCGCCGAGCGCTCCGCCCATACGCCCTGGTACAAGGGGCCGACGCTGCTCGAAACGCTGGAAGTCGTGGAGCCGCAAACCTTCGCGGCCGGCTCGCCGCATTTCCGCCTGCCGGTGCAATGGGTGAACCGCCCCAATCTTGACTTCCGCGGCTTTTGCGGCACGGTGGCGGGCGGGCGCATTTCGCAGGGCGACGCCGTCCTGTCGCTGCCAAGCCGCAAGCGCTCGACCGTCAAGGCCGTCTATGGGCCGAACGGGCAGGTCGAAAGCGCCGAGGACGGCGAGGCGATCACACTGACGCTGGCCGACGAGATCGACGCCTCGCGCGGCGACGTGCTGGTCAAGGTCGGCGACCCGATCGCCGCGCACCGCATTCTCCACGCTGAGATTTTGTGGATGGTGGACCGTCCGCTGATTGCGGGCGGGCGCTTCGTCGCCAAGCTTTCAACCGCGCAGACGCCGGTGAACGTGAGCTCGCTGGACGAGGCGGTGGACATCCATTCCTACCAGCCGCGCCATGCCAACGCCCTTCTCATGAACGAGATCGGCCGCGTCACGCTGCAGTTCGACAAGCCACCGGTGGCAACGCTCTATTCGGAAAGCCGCGAGCTGGGCGCCTTCATCCTGATCGATCCGCTCACCAACGAAACGGTGGCGCTCGGCATCGTGACCGGCCTGCCGCGCGAAGGCGAAGCTCCGGCCGCGAGTGCGTCGCGCCCGGGCGCGGCGTCCGCACCGGCCGCAGCCGCGCCGGCCGCGCCGCGCACGCGCTTCGAGCAGGTGAAGGCGGAATGGCTCGGCCCCGCGCTCAGCGCCGACCTGGAGCGGGCTCGAGGCGTCACGATCTTCCGCGCCATGGCGGCCATCCTGATCGGTCTCATCGCGCTGCTCTTGGGCTTGGCGCTGTGGAAGGCGATCATCCTCGGCGCGCTCGACTTCGCGCTGCGCCCGCTTCTGCGCCGGCTCATGGTGCCGGCCGAAACCGAAGTGGTGGTGGTGGACCCCAGCACCGTGCGCGACGGCGAGGGCATCTGATGCGCGCGGCCTGCCCGACCTGCGCGGACGCGCCCTGCGAAACGCCGGCCCTTCGCGCCCGCGCCGAGCGCGTCGCCGCTTGGCGTCGCCCGCGCCCGATCCTGGAGGCGGCGATGCTCGCCGCCTCGTTTCTCCTCTGCGCCGCCGTCGTGCTCGGCGGCGTGATCTGACATTGGGGGCGGCACGGAGTTCGGTGCTGCCTCCGCCTTAAGGTGACGTTGAGGCCCGAAAACTCCCGGAAAGGCTTGGGTCTGCCTAAAGACCCAGCGCGCTCAGCCCGGGATGATCGTCCGGTCGTCGCCCGAGCGGCCAATGGAACTTGCGCTCCCCGGCTGCGATCCGCACATCATTGATCGAGGCATGGCGATGCGACATCAGCCCCGCCGCGTCGAACTGCCAGTTTTCGTTGCCATGCGAGCGGTACCACTGATCGCTGTCGTCGCGCCATTCATAGACGAAGCGCACGGCGATACGCGCATCCGCCTGAGCCCACACCTCTTTGATCAGCCGATAATCCAGTTCGCGATGCCATTTGCGAGTCAGGAAAGCGACGATCGCTTCGCGTCCGGTGATGAATTCGGCGCGGTTCCGCCAATGGCTGTCGATCGTATAGGCCAGGGACACCCGCTCGGGATCGCGGCTGTTCCAGGCATCCTCCGCCAGGCGCGCCTTCTGGACGGCGTCGTCGAAGCTGAACGGAGGCAGGGGCGGACGGGACATGCACGGACCTTTCCAAAACGATCGGCCTCTGGTTGGCCGATGGAAGCGTAGGAACGTCTGCTGAGACCTCCGGGAAGGCCTTACGGATCGCTCCGACCGCCCCACCCGATTGTGGATTGTGTCCGGCTTAATCGAGTTCGCGCGCTTCCGATGGCAGCATGATCGGAATGCCGTTGCGGATGGGATAGGCGAGGCGCGCGGCGCGCGAGACCAGCTCGTTGCGCTCCGCGTCGTAGCTCAGGACCGTCTTGGTCAGAGGGCAGACCAGGAGTTCCAGAAGCTTGGGATCGGGGCGGCCCTTGCGCTCGGTATCATCGACCATGCGGATCTCTTTTCATGTCGGCTGCGCGCCGCGTGTAAGTCAGGGCAGTCCAAAGCCGGCCCGTCTCCCGCTGAATAGACCTCTGCGCACGCCCTGCCAAGAAAGGCCCCATCCTCCCGCCGTGTCCGGCGTGCGCTATTGGAGGATGGGCGTTCCGTTGCCATCGTCGCTGTTCTCGCGCGCCAGCGAGATCTCGGTGATGGCGACCAGCGTTTCGGCGCGGGTCTTGAGATCGGGTGCTTCCAGAAGCGCCTGCTTTTCCGCCGCACCATAGGGCGACATCATCGACAGCGCGTTCACCAATGTCTCGTTGGAAGCCTTGGACACGCTCTCCCAATCGGCTTCCAGCTGGTTGGCTTCGAGATAGGAGCGGAACGCCTTCAGAAGCGCGTCGCGGTCCACCACCTCCTCGCCCTCGCCCGGCGAGAGATCGGCGGTGAAGGGGCAGACGCGGCAAAGGCGATAGGGCTCGTCGCTTTCCAGCTCTTCCAGAACGCGGAAGCGCGCGATGCCCTGAAGGTTGAGGAGATAGCGCCCGTCGCCCGTTTCGGTCAGCGAGGTGATGCGCCCGAAGCAGCCCACGGCGCAAAGCTCGGGCTCGCCGGACTCTTGAACCGCGCCGTCGAGGCGCGGCTGAATCATGCCGATGACGCGCGCGCCGGACATGGCATCGTCGATCAGCGCGAGATAGCGCGGTTCGAAAATGTTGAGCGGCATCTGCCCGCCCGGCAGCAGAAGCGCGCCCGACAAGGGAAACACCGCCACCGTTTCCGGCAGATCGGCATCCGAGCTATAGGTCACGTTGCCGGCTTGCACCAAGGTTCTTCTCCGGTTGATCCCGCGCAATTGGCGCAGTGGGGCGCAAACTCAAGGTCCATGCGACGGCCTCACCCGTCGGCGTGCGGCCTCGCCGTCCGCCTCAGCGGAAGAGAAGCGAGGACAGACGCCGACGGCCTTCCTTCGTCGCCGGGTCCATCGGGCCCCAGGCGTCGAAGAATTCGAGGAGCTTGCGCCGCGCGCCATCGTCCGCGAAGGTGCGGTCGCGCTTGATGATCTCCAGAAGATGGCCGGCCGCGACATCCCGCTGGCCTTTGGCCTGTGCGATCAGCGCCAGATCGAAGCGGGCCTGATGATCGTCCGGATTGCCTTCGAGCCGCGCCTGAAGCTCGGCCTGATCGCCGAGCCCCGCGAGTTCCTCGGCAAGCTTCAGCTTGGTCTTGACGGAAGCGAAGGCGGGGTCGTTCAGGACCTCCGGCGGCAGCTGATCGACCACGGCCTGCGCCCGGTCGGGATGGCCCGCCGCGATGTAGCACTCGGCAAGCCCGGCCGCCGCCTTGGCGTTTTCGGGATCGTGCTGGAGCACGGCCGAGAAGATCTGCGCGGCATTGCCCGCATCGCCCGCCGCCAGAAGCTCGGTGCCCTGCGTGATCGCCTCTTCCAGCGGATCGCCCTCCGCACCCGGCCCGCCCATCTTCACCAGCCGATCCACGAAGGCCTTCACCTCGCTTTCGGGTAGCGCGCCCATGAAGCCGTCCACCGGCTGGCCGTTGACGAAGGCAAAGACCGCCGGGATGGATTGCACGCCGAGTTGCCCGGCGATCGAGGGATGCTCGTCGATATTCATCTTCACGAGCTTCACCCGGCCCTTGGCCGCCTGAACCACGCGCTCGATGACGGGCGTGAGCTGCTTGCAGGGGCCGCACCAGGGCGCCCAGAAATCCACGAGAACCGGCTGGTTGCGCGACTCGCGAATGACGTCGGCCGAGAAATTCGCCGTCGTCGTGTCCTTCACGAGGTCGCCACCGGCCGGAGCACCGCCCGGGGCCGGTGCGGCGCCGGCGGCGGAGCGCGGCGAAACGCTTTGACGGCCGAAGCCCATAAGTCCCGAAGCGTAGGGATTGTCGCTCATGAGGTCTGTCCGCTCGCAAGGTCGGCCGCGTCCGCTTCAAGGCGCACGATCAAGGGATCGTGCCGCACCGCCGCGAACAGGGCGAAGAGATGTTCCCGCGAGATAGAGGTCGTCCCGCGGTTCGTCAGGGGGTGGCAGTTCAGAATATCGTGCGCCATCAGGCGCTCATCAAGGACGAGCGTGACCACGCCTTCCCCGTCATTGGCAATGCCGAAGGCCGTCACCGAGCCGGGCTCGACGCCGAGCCGCTCGCCCATCTGCTCGGGCGAACCGAAGGACAGCCGCCCCTGCGCGCCGATGCGTGTGTGCAGCGTCTTGAGGTCCACATTCGTGTCCTCCTGCGCGACCACCAGAAACAGGCGACTCTTCTTGTCTTTCAGGAACAGGTTCTTGGTGTGAGCGCCGGGGATCGTGCCGCGCAGCGCCTGCGATTCGTCCACCGTATAGACCGGCTCGTGCGCCACCGTGCGCGAGCGCAGGCCCAGCGCCTCGAAACGCTCCGCCAACTCGGGCGCAAGCTCCTGCAGGATATCGTCCCGCTCGGGAAAATCCGCGCTCGCCGCGCCCTGCCCCTCACCCGCCTGCCCGACCATGGATGCTCTCCGTGCCGTCTCGTCCTCTCCTTCGCTGGTGCCACCGCCGGTCGTGCCCCGTCAAGCCGCCGGGCCTCGCGAAGGCGGGACATGTCCGACGCAAACCGGGCAGTCGATTCGACCCTTCCCAGCGCGGTCGAACAGCGAGCCACGCCGAGCAGGGGGACCACCTCCCGTCGCAAGTCCCTGTCCGCGAACGCGTTTTCAAGCATTGCGACGCTTCTGCAATTTTCTCCTTGCCAAACCGAGGGCCATCCTTCATAAGCCGCTCATCCGCAGCAGCCCACCGGGCAGCGACGGAACGACAGAGCGGGCGGGCGTAGCTCAGGGGTAGAGCACAACCTTGCCAAGGTTGGGGTCGTGGGTTCGAATCCCATCGCCCGCTCCAGTCTCTTCAAATTCAAATCATACTGATCAGACAAAACGCAATCTCCGTGGTTCGTATGTTGCGTGATGACGGCGCGGTGCGCCATGCCATTACGCCCGACTCCACGCGTCTCTGGCGGGGCGTAGATTTTTCGCGGATGGTGGTCGTGAATGGCGCGACGCCCGATCAGGGTGTTGGCCTTTTAGGGCGCGGCTCGCCGCGAAGGCCGGCGCGCAGGTAGCCTTCCATTCCGTAGACGAGACCTCCCGAACCACAGGCGGCTCAAGGCCGGGTCCCAAACGCCCGCCGCAGAACGCGCGCCCTCACCAAAAATCATTGCAATTGCCCGGCAATCCGGGGCTGATGGCCTCGCCTTTGAATCGCAAGCCGGAACATTGCCGATGGACGCCGCCACCCTCGCCCCTCATGCCCATCAGGTTCTCTCCGAAGCCGAGATCGCCGGCCTGCCGAATCGCTACCGGGGCAAGGTACGCGACAATTACGACCTGCCGGACAACAGGCGCATTCTCATCACCACCGACCGGATCAGCGCCTTCGATCGGCCGCTGGCCAGCATTCCCTTCAAGGGACAGGTGCTGACGCAGATCGCCCGCTACTGGTTCGAGCAGACGGCGTCGATCTGCCCCAACCACGTTCTCGCCTATCCCGACCCCAATGTCGTGGTTGGCCGTCGCCTCGACATTCTGCCGGTGGAGATCGTGGTGCGCGGCTATCTCGCGGGCACGACCTCGACTTCGATCCTGACGCGCTACCGCGCCGGCGACCGCGAGATGTACGGGCACCGCCTGCCCGAGGGCCTGCGCCCCAACGAAAAGCTGCCCCAGCCCATCATCACCCCGACCACCAAGGCGATGGATGGCGGCCATGACGAGCCCTTGAGCGAGGCGGAGATCATCGAGGGCGGCATCCTGTCCGCCGAGGATTGGCGTACGGTTTCGCAAGCCGCGCTGGCGCTCTTCGCGAGGGGGCAGGCTGTGGCGGCCGAACGGGGCCTAATCCTGGCGGATACGAAATACGAATTCGGCCGCGATGCGGACGGGCACATTGTTTTGGCCGACGAGGTTCATACGCCGGATTCGAGCCGCTACTGGTTCGCGCAAAGCTATGCCGAGCGCTTTGCGGCAGGGGCAGCGCCCGAAAGCTTCGACAAGGACTTCATCCGCAACTGGGTGGTGGCGCGCTGCGACCCCTATCGCGATTCGATCCCGGAAATTCCGGCCGATGTCGTTCTGGAAGCGGCGGCCGTCTATATCCAGGCCTACGAGATCATCACCGGCCAGACGTTCGTTTTGCCCGATGCGACAGAAGTTCCGCTGGAGCGCATCCAGCGCAACCTCGCGGCCTATCTGGAGACGGGCACCAACTGAGGCTTTAGGATAAGACCTCCGGCGCGGCTCCGCGATCAGCGCGCCGACCCGGCTCGGGCGCATCGCCGCAAAGGCTTACGGGCGATGTCGCCTCGGGGAGTTCGGAGGCCAGCGCGTCGAGCGCCAAGCGAACGCGCAGCGGCAGATGTGCCGTCTGCGGCCAAAGGGCGTGCGTGTCGAAGACATGCGAGGGCAGGTCTTCCAGCACGGTGACGAGCCGGCCCGCCAGAAGCTCCTGCCGGATCAGCCAGCAGGGCAGCCAGGCCAGCCCATGCCCGGCCACCGCCGCATCCCGGATCACGCCGAGATCGTCGAAGCGCAGGCGGCTCGGCGGGGTGGCCTCGGTCGCCGACCTAGCTTCGCCTGGAAAACGCCAGCCGAGAACACGGCCCGCGCGCCCATAGAGAATGGCCTGATGCCGCTCCAGGTCGGCCAGAACCCTCGGCGCACCCATCGCGTCGAGATAGGAGGGCGCGGCGCAGACCCGCATATGCTGATGCGCCACCCGGCGCACCATGAGGCCGGGCCAGGGCTGAAGCGGCCCGTTGCGCAGCACGAGATCGAAACCGTCCTCCAGAAGATCGACCAGCCGGTCGCTGAAGTTCAGATCGAGCTCCAGCCGGGGATGCGCGCTGGCGAGGCGTATCAGCACCGGCGCCACGCATTGACGCCCGAAAAGCACCGGCATCGACACGCGCAGGCGACCGGACACCTCCTGTCGCCCGGCATCCAGCATGGCGCGGCCGGCCTGCAACTCGCCCAGCCCACGTCGGCAATGATCGAAAAAGATCTGGCCATCCTCGGTCAGAGCGATCGTGCGCGTCGTGCGATGCAGGAGCTTCGCGCCCAGCCGTGCTTCGAGGCGTGCCACCGCCTTGCCAACGGCCGAGCGCGACAGGTTGAGCCGGGCCGCCGCCGGCGCGAAGCCACCGGCTTCCACCGCCGCGACGAAAAGCGGAATGTCCGCCAGCATCTCGCCTTGCTCGATCATTGTCGCCTCTCAAGCACCGATCCTGCGCCGATCTATCGCCACCGAAGACACGAGTTCAACGCTAGCTTCGCGCGATCTCGAACCCTTTGGAGACGACGTTATGACAATGAAGCGCTGGGAGATGACGGGCTATGGCCGCGAGGCCCTTCGCCTAGTGGAGGTGGAGCGCCCGCAGCCGGGGCCGGGCGAGGTTCTGGTGCAGGTCGAGGCCGCGTCGCTGAACTATCGCGACACGCTCATCGTCGAGAACGGCATGGGGATGCCGCTCGCCTTTCCGCTGGTGCCGGGCTCCGATCTCGCGGGCACGGTGGTGGGTCTGGGCGCGGGCGTCACGCGGTTTGGCAAGGGCGACCGCGTTCTGTCCACATTCTTTCCGGGCTGGATCGACGGGCGCGCGCCGGGCAATGCGAAAGTGCTGGACGGGCGCGCGCTCGGCGGTTCCTATCCCGGCGTGCTGACGGAGTATATCGCCCTGCCGGCCGACTGGCTGGTGGCCGCGCCGGGCAGTCTGGACCTCGGCGAGGCCAGCACGCTCCCCTGCGCCGGCCTCACCGCCTGGTTCGCGCTGACGGAAGCCGGATCGCTGGAGGCCGGCGACACGGTTCTGGTGCAGGGCACGGGCGGCGTCGCCCTGTTCGCGCTCCAGATCGCCAAGGCGCGCGGCGCACGCGTTGTCGTGACCTCCGGCAGCCCCGACAAGCTGGAACGAGCATTGGCGCTCGGCGCGGATGATGGCATCGACCGCACGCAGGAGGACTGGGTGGAGGCGGTTCACCGCCTCACAAACGATCGCGGGATCGACCATATTCTGGAACTCGTGGGCGGGCCGCATCTCGGCCGCTCGCTGGAGGCCGTCGCGGTGGGCGGACGGATTTCCGTCATCGGCGTGTTCGAGGGGTTCGACATCTCGGGAAGCGCAGGTCTGCTGCTGACGAAGAACGCCACGATCCAAGGCATCCGCGTCGGCCACCGCCGCGCCTTGGAGGATCTGGTGCGGTCAGTGGACGAGACCGGACTGAAGCCTGTCATCGACCGACGCTATGGTTTGGCCGATCTCCCGGCGGCGCTCGACCATCTCCAGCGCGGCCCCTTCGGCAAGATCGTGGTGGAGATGAACTAGACCGGATCGCTCAAGCAGACGGCGGTGGCCTTGGCCCTGCCCTCATTCTCGTCAGAGCCGGATAGAGTCATCGTTGCACCGTTGTCTTCGACGCCACGGCAGCTCCCGCCAGCCTGATGTCCAAGCCGACAGGCCCTGCGTTCCACGTTCAAGCACTGTGCGATTGGCTGCGTCCACATAGACACCGCCGAAGTCCAAACGGCCAAAGGCAAATTCTACCTCTATTCGGCGGGGAGACTTTTTTGAAAGCCTCCACCTCGAACTTGTTCTGCGCATAAGGACGCGGGCGCGCCGACAGTGAAATGGAGAACTCCTGGAAGATCCACCGCATGAGATCCCTGCGCCCGCCAGCGCCAGCTTGGGAGGCCCATACGAGTCTCACTCGCCGCTCGTCGGTATCAGGTGAGACGTGCCTTCGCACCATCCGCCAAGATGCCGAGGATCATGGCGCAGGAGGTGGCCCCGGCGTCGAGCACACCGCGCGAGCGCTCGCCCAGCCGGCTGGCGCGGCCGATCTTTGCAACGAGGTCGATCGTCGAGTCGCGCCCCTTGTCCGCAGCCGTCGACAATGCGTTCAGCGCATCGGCAAACGATTGGCCTTTCGCGGTCGCCCCGTCGAAGGCCTGCACCGCAGGAACGAAACTGTCGAGGAGCGTTTTGTCGCCGACCTTCGCCGAACCGATCGACTGAACCCCCTCCAACCCTTTGTGCAGCATGATCGAAAAGAGTTTGGCGTCGATGCGCTCCCGACCCTCGATCGCCTCCGCGAACTCCGTGAAGGTCATGCCATAGAGCGGCCCCATCGAGCCGCCGATTTCGCCCATCAGAACTCCGCCCAACAGCGCGAAGGCTTCGGAAAGCGAAGCGTCCCGTCTCTTCAGGCGCTCGGCGGCCATGCCGAAGCCCTTTGCCATGTTCACACCGTGATCGCCGTCGCCGATCTTGCCGTCGATCTCGGAGAGATAGTCGCGGTTCTCGATGATCCTGGCCGCCATCGCCTCGACGATCACCCCACCGCGCGCGTTGGGAAAGCTCTGCATCGCATTGGTCTCCGTCATGCCTGGAAGCCGGGCGCGCGCGCCTTCGCGTCGAGAAGGCGTTTCAGTTCGTCGTCGAGCGCGAGGACGGTCAAGGTCGCGCCGACCATTTCCAGCGACGTGAAGTAATTGCCGATATAGGTGCGATAAACGGAGAGCCCGCGCGCGGCGATCTCCGTCTCGATCGTGTCGTTCAGAATATAGAGTTCGTTCAGCGGCGTCGCGCCGAGGCCCGAAACGAGAACCGCAACCTCCGTGCCCGAGGGGAGCGCATGGTCGTCCAGCACGATCGTCGCCATGTCGCGGGCCACCTCGGCGGCGGTCTTCAGCGGCTCCACCCGAATGCCGGGCTCGCCGTGGTGGCCGATGCCGACTTCCATCGTGCCGGCCTCGATCTGGAAATTCGGATGGCCGACAGCCGGCAGCGTGCAAGGGCCGAGGCCGACGCCGATCGAACGACAGTTGTCGATCGCCTTTTGTGCGGTGGCGCGCACCTCTTCGAGGCTTGCGCCTTCGGCCGCCTTCGCCCCGCCGATCTTCCACATGAAGATTTCGCCCGCCACGCCCCGACGCTTCTCGCGCTCGGTGGCCGAAGCCGAGCAGACGTCGTCGTTGGCCACAACGACGGCAACCTCGATACCATCCTTCGACGCCAGTTTCTGCGCCATCTTCACGTTCATGTTGTCGCCGGCATAGTTGCCGTAGAGGCAGATGACGCCGGCGCCGCCGTTGGCTTCCTTGATCGCGTCATGGAAGCTCTTGGCGGTCGGCGAGGAGAAAAGCTCGCCCACCGCTACCGCATCGACCATCCCGATGCCGGTATACCCCACGAAGGCCGGCTCGTGGCCCGAACCACCACCGGTGACGACGCCGACCCGCCCCGTCTGCGGTGCGTGCGTCGAGACCACGACGCGCGGGTTTGCCTCCGACAGACGCACGATGTCGCAATGGGCCTTCACGAAGCCACGAACGGTGTCGTTCACGACATTGTCGGGATCGTTGATGAATCTCTGCATGGGGTCTCTCTGGGCAACCGGAAGCGGCGGTCCCGAAGGATCGATGGAACCGTCGCGGAATCGGGGCGGCATGTCCGCCGGGTTCTTTAATAGAGGGTGAGCGCCGGGATGTAGCTGACGGCAAAGAGCAGCAGCATGGCCATGGCGAAGAACGGCCAAAGCTCCCTTGTCGTCGCGCCCAGCGGTGCCTTGGCTATCGAAGACGAGATGAAGAGCGTCGTCCCGATCGGCGGTGTGTAGAGGCCGATGCCGAGATTGATCACCATCATCAGGCCGAGTTGTACCGGATCCAGCCCGATGGTCATGGCCAGTGGTACGAAGATCGGTCCCAGAAGCAGGATCGACGGTGGCAGATCGAGTGGCATGCCGACGATCAGCATCAGGACGTTCATCATCAAGATGATCAGAATCGGGTTGGAAACGTTGGCCGACACCCAGGCCGCGAAGGTCTGCGGCACCTGATCGAAGGTCAAGATCCAGCCGACGGCGGCCGAGCCCATGATGACCAGCATCACAACGCCGGTCGCCACCCCCGCTTCCACCATGTTGTCGCAGAAGCGCTTCAGGGTAAGGTCGCGGTAGAACAGGAGGCTGAGGACCAGCGAATAGACCACCGAAAGCACCGCGACTTCCGTTGGCGTCGCGAAGCCGAAGCGCAGGCCGAGAATGATGAGGATCGGCAGCAGAATAGCAGGAAAGCTCTTGAGGCCGAGCCGCGCCAGCTCGCGCTTTCGAATGCTGCTCTTCTCGACCGCGTAGCCGCGCCTCCAGGAGACATACCAGCACACGCCGATGAAACCGGCCGCCATCAGGATGCCTGGCAGGATGCCGGCGACAAAGAGGTCGGCGACCGACACGCCGCTGACCAGGGCGTAGAGGATCATCGGGATCGAGGGCGGGATCAGGACGTCGATCACCGCCGAGGTCGCGTTGTTGGCGGCGCAGAGCGGCGCCGGGTAGCCCTGCCGCTTCTGCCAGGGAATCAGAACGGAGCCGAGCGCCGAGGCGTTGGCGACAGCCGAGCCCGATACACCGCCGAAGACGACGGAGGAGACGACCGTGGTCGAAAGCGCCCCGCCCCGCCAGCGCTGCATGACGTGACTGGCAAGTTCGAGAAGCTGGTTCCCGAGTTTGCCGCCGAGCATCAGCGTGCCGGCCAGCATGAAGAAAGGCAGGGCCAACATCGGGAAGGATTGGGTCTGATCGTAGACCTGTTGCGCGACGAGCGACAGCGGCAGATAGCCGTGCGAGAGAATGGCCGCGCCCGCCGCAATGATGAGGCCGTAGCCGACCGGAATGGCCAGCAGCATGGTGACAAGGAACACTCCGATCATGACGAGTGTCATAGCGGCAGTTCCTCCGCGCTGGTCTGCGGACGAGCGTCCCAGCCGAGGCGGGCCACGCGAAACGTGGCGGTGGCCGTCACCACGGCGACGAGCAGTGCGCCGACCGAGACGACATAATAGCCGATGCTGTTGGGCAGGCCGAGGATGGGGCTACGCTCGACGCCCGCGATCGCAGCGACGACGCGCGCCTGCCAGGCGAGCGTCAGGAAGCTCGCGATGACGCAGACGTGGCTGAAGACGAACAGCATCGCCTTACCGCGCGCTGCGAAGCGGTCGTAAAGCCACTCCACGGCCATATGGAGCCCGCCTTGCGCGGCAAGTATGATCCCCGCGACGATGAAGAAGGGAAAGATGAGGGTGGGCAATTCCTGCGCCCAGCGGAATCCACCAGACGAAAGGACGTAGCGCGCCACGACATTCGCCGTCATGATGGCCGTCAGCAGCACACCCGACCCGATCACGACGGCTTTGGAGAACTGACCGACGAGCGCGTCGATCCCGTTGGCGAGCACAAAAGAGACCCCGAGCGGGCGCAAAGGCCCGCTCGGGTGGGCGGCCGGATCCGGGGGGGAGGTCATCCGCGCGCCGCCTCCTCTACCTGACTGACGAAAGCGCCGAAGTCTTTCTTCTTCCAGATGTCCACGACCGATTTCGTCGCCTCGACGAAGGCAGCCCGATCGACTTCGGTCACGACAAGCGCCTTGTCGGCCTTGAATTTGATAAGTGCTTCGCTCGCGGCCTTCTCCGACAGTTCGATCTGCATTTTCCCCGCTTCCGCAGCGGCGGCCTGCACCGCGTCGAGGTCGCCACCAATGCGGGCCATTGCGATCTGCGACATCAGGAATGGTGTCGATTCCCACTTGTGCGCGGTCAGCGCGATGAACTTGTTGACCTCGTAGAGCTTGGAGCTGGCGATGTTGACGAGCGGGTTCTCCTGCCCGTCCACAACGCCCTGCTGGAGCGCGACATAGAGTTCTCCGAAGGCGATCTGCTCGGTCGAGGCGCCGAGAGCTTGGAAGATGTCGATCGTCATCGGATCGGCGGGCGTGCGGATTTTCAGGCCCGAGACGTCGCCAGGCTTCGTGACCTCGCGCTTGGAATTCGTCAGGTGCCGGATGCCGTTGTTCCAATAGCCGAGCGGCACGATGCCGACCGACTTGAACTTGGCCGCGAGAGCCTCTCCGACGGGACCGTTCAGGATTGCGATCGCCTTGTCGGTGGTCTCGAACAGGAACGGCAGGCCGAGGACGGCGATCTCGGGAACGATCGCCGAGACGGGGCCCTGGCTGTTGGCCGTCATGTCAAGCGCCCCGGTGCGAAGGCTGGTGAGCATGGCAGCGTCGGACCCCAACGTCTCGGAGCCGGCGACATTGATGGTGATCCGCCCGTTCGTCTTTTCCTTCACGAGTTCGGCGAATCTTGCGGCGGCCAGCGTTCTCGGATTGCCGGGCGCAGCCCCGTGGCCAAGCGTCAGAACCGTCGCGGCACTGGCGCGCGTCGGAAGACTCAGCAGAGCCGGTGCGGAAAGCGTCGCGCCCAGTCCCGCCATGAGCGTACGGCGCGTGATGTGAATGGTCATGGAAATCCTCCCGTTAGCCTAAGTCGCAGTCTGGGCCGGACGGCTCCCATTCTGTCCGGGCCCTGCGATCTGATGGGTTGGGCCCCTGCGGGGCTCCGTTCTGATTAGTGGATCAGCATGCCGCCGTTGACGTCGATCGTCGCGCCCGTGACGTAGGACGAGAGATCGGAGGCGAGGAAGAGATAGATCTTTGCCACATCCGCCGCATCGCCCAGGCGGTTGAGCGGAATTCCCTTCAGGATGTCGGTGCGCATCTCGTCGGTGAGCTTGCCGCCGGTGATGTCGGTCTGGATGAGGCCGGGGGTGACGGAGTTGACACGAATGCCTGCCGGGCCGAACTCGCGCGCCATCGCCTTGGCGAGGCCGAGCACGCCTGCCTTGGCTGCCGAATAGTGCGGCCCCCCGAAGATGCCGCCGCCTCGCTGCGCCGAGACCGACGACATGCAGGCGATCGAGCCGCCGCCCTTCTCCTTCATGTGCGGCACGAAGGCCTGGCTGAGCAGCAGCACGCCCGTCAGATTGACGTCGATCACCTTGCTCCAGTTCTCGAGTGAGATGTCGAGCGTCTTCAGCGGCTGGGTGATGCCGGCATTGTTGACGAGGACATCGACCCGGCCGAACGCGTCGATCGCGGCCTTCGCCGCCGCATCGCAGGAAGACTTGTCCGTCACGTCGCAGGCGATGCCGACATGGCCGTCGCCTGGCAAAGCCTTTGCGGCATCGGCGCTCGCCCCGGCGTCGAGATCGAGGATCGCCACACGCGCGCCGTGCTCGGCGAAAAGCTGAGCCGTGGCCCGGCCGATGCCACGCTGGCTGGCCGCACCCGAGATGACGGCGGTTTTACCGTTCAACAACATACGTCTTCCATCCTCACCGTAAGGCCCGGCCGGAAGGGCTCCATCCCCCTCCGCTATCAACCGTGCACTTCGTCTCCCCGCCCCTGGTTCCGGTCCTGCCGTTCGGGGCCTCCGGGGAGGAGTAGAAGATGCCTGCATTCGCGCCGCAAACGCGAAGTTTACACGCCTGAATGAATCTGGTTCAACATTGGCATGTTGAACGGTATCTCGCTTTCCGCCATCCGAACCTTCGAGGCCGCTGCGCGTCACGGCACGTTCCGGGCCGCCGCCAGCGAACTGAACCTGTCCCCCAGCGCCGTCAGTCACGCGATCGTGAAACTCGAGCGAGAGCTCGGCAAGCCCCTGTTCGATCGCTCGGCGCGTACGATCCGCTTGACGAGCGACGGCGAGGTCTTGATGCGGCACGTATCGGCGGCCTTCGAGGAACTGCGAATTGGCGTCGAAAGCGTGTCGGCGCGGCGTTCCCGCCTTCTGAGGCTGCACAGCGCGCCAAGCTTCGCCGCCCAGTTCCTGTCGCCACGCCTGCCGACCTTCCTTGCCGCCCATCCGAATCTGGAAGTGCGCATCGCCGCCTCCACCGAATATGTCCGCTTCGTCGATGGCGAGTTCGACGCCGACGTCGTCTACGGCAAGCCGCAGGGAGACCACCTCGTGATCGAGCCGCTCGGCGAGGAGATCGTCACGCCGCTCTGCACGCCCAAGGTCGCCGAAGGGATCAGCGTGCCGGCCGATCTCCTGACGCGCATCCTGATCCGCAGCGACAACAAGCGCGTGCGGTGGCCGGACTGGTTCGCCGCCAATGGGCTGACCGCGCCCGCCACCCAAGCCATGAGCTTCGACCGCTCGTTTCTCGCCATCGCGGCGGCGGCCGACGGGCTCGGCGTCGCGCTGGAATCGACCCGCCTTGCCCAGCGTGAAATCCTGTCGGGAAAGCTCGTCGCGCCCCTTGCCGGGCGCACGCGCGATCTCCGCTACATCGGCCATTATCTCTGCTACCCGAAGTCCGGCTCGCAACGTCGCCTCGTCGGTGTCTTCGTCGAATGGTTGCAGGCAGAACTCGGCACGCCCGCACCGCTGGCCGACGCGATCCATGAATGCCATTCAACGAACGTTTAGAACTTCGCGTTTGCTGAAGCGTGCTCCACCGTCCCATCCTGCGCGCTAGGGAGAACGGGGCCGGACGCCGTCAAGGCGTCACCCCCGTTTGCGGCGATGGACGCCGCAAAGCGTGCGGAGTTCGGGGATGGAGACCAAGGAGCCGGGGCAGAACGATGCGGGGGCGCGTGGACGAATCGTCTCCGTGTCCGCCGCGCCCTATGACGGCTACAGTCCGGCCGAGGCCTTCGAGAGCCTGGCGAGGATCGGCGCGACCCATGTCGAGCCCGCGTTCATCGTGGGCTACACGGAGCCGTTCGACGAAAGCGCCTTCGCGCCGGATCGGGCGAGGGTCTATCGCCGGCTGATCGAGGAACAGGGCCTGGGTTGCGTCGCAATGTCTTCGCATATCGATCTAGGCCTCTCCACGGCCGTCGAGGTCTTCACCGGGCGGATGCGCTTTGCCGCCGCGATCGGCGCGCGCATCATCGCCACCAACGCCGCAGCCCGTGTTCGGCAAGACGCCTTCTTCGCCCATATGGATCTCTTGCTGCGTCGGGCAGAGGATTTAGGCGTGGTGATCGCGCTGGAGAATCCCGGCGACGGCAGCGACAATCTCTTGAACACCGCCGAAGACGGATTGGCGCTGGTGCGCCGGATCGGCTCCGATCACCTCGGCCTCAATTACGACGCGGCCAACACCGCCTCGCACCGCCCGGAGTTGCAGGACTTCGCCGACGACGCGATCGCCGCCATGCCGGCATGCGTCCACATCCACGTCAAGGATCTCGTGCGCCGCGAAACCGGCTGGCACTTCACCGCCATCGGTGAGGGCACGATCGGCTGCGAGCGCATCCTCAAGGCTGCCCTTGCCGCGATGCCGGTCAGTATCGAGTTGCCCTTGCGCCTTCACCGCGGCCCGGATGCACAGCCGGTGCGGCGCGCGGAACGCGTCCCCCTGCCCGAGATAGAGAAGGTGGTGGCCCGATCCCTCGCCACCGTGCGGACGGCTCTCGCCGTCTGACGATGAAGGTCGAGTGAACTGCGGCGGTCGTTTCGACCAATGACACCGCTGCGCTGAGGCTGTGTCCGGCGCGGCCTTCATCCTGACAGGAGACCACATGCAGCATGACAACCGCCCCCCTTCCGCCCTTTCCAACGTCTCGCTGGCGCGCCGCGCCTGGAACATCCGGCGCAAGGCGCTCCTGATGGGTGAGGTGCAGGGCCAGGGCTATATCGGGCAGGCGCTCGGAATCGCCGATGTCCTCGCCGCCTCCTATTTCCACGCCCTGCGCTATGATCCGACGGACCCCGAATGGGAGGGGCGCGACCGCTTCCTCCTGTCGATCGGCCATTATGCGATAGCGCTCTATGCCGTTCTGATGGAAGCCGGCATCCTACCCGAGGATGAACTCGAGACCTACGGTATGGACGACAGTCGCATGCCGATGTCCGGCATGGCCTCCTATACCCCTGGCATGGAGATCACCGGCGGCTCGCTCGGCCACGGACTCGGCATCGCCGTCGGCATGGCCATGGGGCTGAAGCGCAAGGCAAGCGACCGCTTCGTCTTCAATCTGATGTCGGATGGGGAACTCGGCGAGGGCTCGACCTGGGAAGCGGCGATGGCCGGCGCTCACCACAAGCTCGACAACCTCGTCTGCCTGATCGACTTCAACGACCAGCAGGCGGACGGCAAGTCGACGCAGATGCTCTCGGCCGAACCGCTTCTCGACAAGTGGACGGCCTTCGGGTGGCATGCCCAGCGTGTCGACGGCAACGACCTCGACGCCGTCGTCGCCGCGCTCGATGCCGCGCGGTCGCATCAAGGCGATCAGCCTCGCGTGATCATCTTCGACACGTTGATGTGCAAGGGCGTGCCGTTTCTGGAAACGCGCGAGATCACGCATTTCGTCCGGGTCGAAAAGGAGGAATGGGCGAAGGCCCTGGCCGTTCTGGAAGAAGGAAAGCCCGCATGACCCATGCATCCATGGCCCGCAAGTACCAGCCGCGCCGTGCGGCTCCCGAAGGCGAGCGAGTGGCGACCTCCGCCATGATCGCCTCTCTCGCGGCCGAGGGCTACGAGACGGAGAACGCGCCCTTCGGCCACGCGCTGGTGGAACTGGCGAAGGCGGACGAACGGATCGTCGGCCTGTCGGCGGATCTTGCTAAATACACCGACCTTCACATCCTCGCCCAAGCGATGCCGGACCGCTTCTACCAGATGGGCATGGCCGAGCAGGTCATGGTCTCGGCGGCGGCAGGTCTGGCGCGCGAGGGCTTCCTGCCCTTCGCCACCACCTATGCCGTTTTCGCCTCCCGCCGCGCCTATGACTTCATCGCCATGGCGATTGCGGAGGAGAATCTTCCCGTCAAGATCGTCTGCGCCCTGCCGGGCCTGACCACCGGCTACGGCCCGAGCCATCAGGCGACCGAGGATCTGGCGATCTTTCGGGGCCTGCCGAACATGACGATCATCGACCCCTGCGACGCGGTGGACATCCGCCAGTCCGTGCCAGCCATGGCGGCCCATCCCGGACCGATCTATTCTCGCCTGCTGCGCGGCAAGGTGCCGGCCGTGCTGACCCGCTGGAAGCCGGACTATCAGTTCGCCATTGGTAAGGCGCAGGTGATCCGTGAAGGCAAGCAGGTCCTCGTGATCTCGTCGGGCTTCATGACGATGCGCGCTCTGGACGCGGCCGAGCAGCTTGCCAAGGATGGGATCGACGTCGCCGTCCTCCACTCACCCACCATCAAACCGCTCGACACGGAGACGATCTTGCGGGAGGCAGGCCGAGGCGGGCGGCTGGTTGTCACCGCCGAGAACCACTCGGTGGTCGGCGGACTCGGCGAGTCCGTCGCCGGCACGCTGCTACGCGCCGGCGTCACGCCGACCTTCCGCATGATCGGCCTACCGGACGAATTCCTGGAGGCTGGTGCCCTGCCGACGCTTCATGACCTATACGGAATCTCCGTCGGGAAGATCGCCGAGCAGATCAGGGGCTGGGTATAAGAGCACCCAACAATAACTCGCGGGGCCGGCTGGTCGGGTCTTCTCGCCATCCAAGAGCGGGCCACATGTCTCGCCTGTCCTTCGGACCGTCGCGAACGTTCGCTCAACGACCCGACGCCTCCGCGAAACCCAAAAAAGCGGCGTCGGTTCGGCGAGCGGTCTTTGAGGTAGGGGCGAGATCAGCGCCCGTTCCCGGTCGCGAAGATCACCTGAAGTACCACCCTCGACGCGCCGGATCGCGCCGGGCGGCTTCAGTCCAAGGCATGATCGGCGCCACGAAGCCTCGCAACCAGATGCAATCACAGCCCGCTGAAACCGCTCAACTCGTTTCGGGTTCGGCCTTCCACGTTACTGGGCCAGACGCACCTGGTTGATGGCCTTCGCGATGCCCGAAAACGCACTCAGCAAGCGGTTCCGATCCGATGCGTCGAAATAATGCTTCGCATCCGTCGCGCATCGCCGCAGCATGTCCTTGGCGGTGGCGTTGTCCACCATGAAAGCGATGGTGTAGACTTCGATCTTCTTGTTCTTCGCGTAGCTGCAGATCGACAACGTATCGTTGTTTGTCTGGTTCACCTCGATCGCGGCCTTGTCTGCCTTCGAACTCAACGAAACGTGACGACCGTCATTCGGGTCGAACCGCAGCGTATTGTCACCATCGGTCATCAGAACCAAGATCTTCTTCGGATCGATATTGTCCTTGTCATAGTCCGCCGCTTCACTGAGAGGCTCGGTAGCGGAAAGGACGTTCTGGCCCCAAATCATCCCTGCCGGGATATAAGTGTAGGGCTTGTATTTATCTCCTATATTGATGACGAGGTTGTGAATCGCAGCGAGCAAGGTGGGTTTGTCGTTGCTCAAGGGGACGATCGGGCTCAGGCAATGCTGGCTCGTTTCGAGATAGCCGGGATAGGGAATGGTGCTGGCGAGGTCGTTCAGGCGATAGGTTCCCGGCCTTCTCGAACCGATGCACCCGAACCATTTATAGGTTTTACCTTTTCCGCCTCCCGAGCAGTCTTCGTAAGGCGCGACCGTCCTGATTTCCGACGCAGTACAGTCTCCACCGCAGGTGGATTGTTCCGGCACGCCGTCGACAAATTTCTTGCAAGAATATTCCGGGGTCTTCTGAAGACAGATCTTTTTCTGGGTCTTGGTTTCGCAGACTTTGTCTTTCGCCGCTTCGGTGTAGTCTCGGCCGACGTCGATCCAGGGTTCGTTGCGGTACTTCGTCCCGACATTGATGTAATCGGCATAGGGCACGATCCCGATTCGGATCGGACTGTCATCGCCAGTAATCAACTGATCGACGAGTTCGCGAGAAGCCTGTTTCAGCGTGTCGATCTTGGAGATGCCGCTGCGATCCTTTTCTGACATGGACCAGGTGTTGTCGAGCACGAGAGCGAGTTCCACTTTCCGCACGGGCGCGCGTATCGCCTTGGCGGCCGTCTGAAGACCCAGATCGTGAAAATTGGCGATCTGCATGAGCGTCAAAGGCAGGACGGCCGATGTTGTGAGTTCGATGTCCTTCGAAGTTGCTTCGAGGGCGTCGAGTTTCAGATCTATGACAGACGCGTCCGTCATGTTGGCCAGAAGATAGGATTTGGCTAGAGCCTCAAGTTTTTGCTGATCCTGTTCCATGGAGGCGGCAAGCGCGAGAGCGGCCGTATCGGTTGCGTTTTGGAGTTGGCTTCGCGCGGAGTAGTATCGCGTACCATCGATTGCGAAGCCGACAATCAAGATCAGCGGAATGACGATGATCGCCGTCAGAATTGCGAAGGTTCCAGACCGATCGCTCGAGAAATTCGAAAGCATCTCGCTGATCCCCAAAGCTCTATCAACAGTCCGTACAGGTTATGGTCCACATTCCTCTAGGGCGGGAATACGTGACTTTGGAGAGCTCGACCGACTTCTCGAAAATGTCGCTGGTCACAGGCTCGTAATCGTAAAGTGTTTCAGTCACGACGAGAGACTTCTGCTCGTCGGTCCAAAGATTGGGCGGAGTTTGATAAATGCTTCCCGGGCTTCTTCTATCCATATTCTGCCCTACGGACCACATTACCTTCGACTGTCCGTCCGGTTTGGGTGATAGAACGGAAACCCGGAGTTTCAGCGGATTAGGAGAATAGGGCTGGAGCACGGCGTTCGCGGCCGTGAAGATTTGCAGAACGTCGTCGGAGGTGAGAGTGGAGGATTGGCTGATCAAATCTCCAACGACCGACGTGGCATGCTTCAACTTTTGGTCGCATGTCAGGGCCAGCGTCAGCTCGATATTGCCGATATAGATCAGGAGCAGGATCGGCGCGATGATCGCGAACTCGATCGCGGCGACGCCAGACCTGTTCGCGACGTTACGACCTGTCAGGAGCGGGGCTTGGGAGAACTGCCAAGCAAACCTTCGAAACGGCTTCATTGAAACGGCTCGGTCTTGAACACATCGACCGCGACGAGCATGTGGTTGCCGCTTGGTGTGTTGGACAGGAAACGGCGAATGATGTCCGTGTGAATGGGCCATTCGTAGAACGCGCGTAACGCCATGATCCGACCTGGCTCGCCCTCGTCGTAAGCCAAGCCGTCGACGTCGATCACGTTATTCTTCACCGGGGCGGCCGACGAGATGTCCGAATAGCGCTCGTACTCGCGCAGATCGATCTGCAATTTCTCGCAGTCGATCGGGATGGCCATGGTGGCGCAGATCCTCTGTCGCAGGTCTGGGGCCGAGACCTGAGCATCCGCGACCTCGCCCGTGCGGACCTGACGGCCGACTTGAGCGGTCGCGTTCTCCAACGTCATTTCCCCAATGAAAACCGCTGCAGTTTCCAGGACGGCGAAGATGAGAAGGAAAAACGGCACTGCCAGAATGGCGAACTCGATCGCGGTTGCTCCCCGCCTGTCTCGCACAAAGCGTCGACGCGCGGCACGATCTCGGTGTCTGTCGCGGAACTCCAACATACTTCGCTCTTGGAAACCGTTCGATAGATGGCCTGAATCGATAGGTGGCTATAGACTAAATTAGCGCGCTTTGCATTAAAGAAATCTTTATGCGTGTAGCTATATCGAGAAATTTACTTGAGATTAAATGCAAATACTAAGGGATGAAGGTATATTGTTTGATATATTTATTACATTGCTCGATTGTGCGGTGCCCCGGATCCCTTATCGCAAGGACCGTGTTGGTGCCGTTCGACGGATGGGGCGTTCGTGGTTCTGAATTGGATCCGCGGGGGTAACGGAGGTCATCGTCCGGTCGAGATAGGATCCCTCATTCGCCCTGCGAATGCTCGGCCCTCGCCCCTCGCATCCATGGCTCTTCGCTTCGCGTGGACTGATGGGATTCCCTCGTCCACCCTCCACCCTCCACCCCAGGGGATTCAGATGCTCTCAGCGAGCGGAAGCAACGCCGGAGAATATCCGATAAACGCCGCGTCCCGCGTTTTTGGCTTGATACAGGGCAGCGTCCGCTTCTCGGTAGAGTTGGATGGCGTTACCATCCCCGCGCGTGGCGATGCCGATGGAGGCGCCAACCTTGGCCAGCCTCCCCTCGACCCGCATATCCCGCGAGATTTCGCTGATCGCGCGCATGGCCAGGGCCTCGACCCTGGCGCTCGCGGCGTCGGTCAACAAGGCGAACTCGTCTCCTCCGATCCGCGCCGGAAATGCCAGACCGTCGGCGCAGTCAGCGAGCCTTTGTCCCACGATGCGCAGGACCTCGTCCCCCGCGCTATGGCCGAGCCGATCGTTGATGAGCTTGAATCCGTCGAGATCGAGCAGCAGAAGCGTGGCGCGTGAGGAACAGCGTACCGCCGCTTCGCACAGAGCCTGCAGGCGATGATTGAAGGAATGGCGGTTGGCAAGCTGGGTTATCTCGTCGTGTTCGGCGAGGTGGCGCATACGCTCCAGAAGGGCCAGTTCATCCGTGACATCGCGCTTCACCCCGAAAATGCGAGCGGGAACGCCATCGCGCATTTCGACCGTGGCGGTGATCCGGATCCAGCGTTCCGCCCCCGTGCCGGTCCGGATCCTTGCGTCGCACTCGAAGCCCGAGCCCGTTCGTATGGCTTGAGCGCGGAGCGCGATCAGCCGCTCGCGCGTTTCGGAATCGTATTGCTGGAGGATCAAATGTCGGTCGGGGCGAATGCCACGGGGGAGATCGAACAGATCATAGACCCCATCACTCCAGATCAGGGTCTGGTCGGGCAGACTGCATTCCCAAACGCCCATCTTCACGGTGGCGAACGCAGCGTTGAGAACCGTGAGATCATGAGGGCTTCGCTCGCAGAGCGACACCGGGCGCGCGATCTCGCGCATTGACGCGGTCGCGCCGTTCGGATCCGGTTCCGGAGACTTCGCGATCGGCTTCGACGACATCGGCTGAACGCCCGCTTGAATCCCTGTCACGTCATGGCTGGCTTGACGACGTTCACACAGGCACGCTCAACCCACTTCGGAAGAGTGCCGCCAAGCCCATCACGATCCATTATGGCACGATTCCCTTAAAGTTTGGTGAGATGGCCAATCGCCGGCGTTGCGCCTCCGGATGCCGCTCCCAGCCCAGCGAGCGGTTTGGGCTGCCGAAGCCTCGATCGCGCCTTCGGCGGCCGGACGGCGCGACGGCGACGGAACCCCGGAAAGAAGGGTCGGCAGAGCCGATGCCGGTGAGAAGAAACGCAGCGGGCCGATCCGGCCATTCCGGCTTTGAACGACAGGTGGGGAACGGCGCGATTCGCCGTTGAACTGTCGGAGCGAAATTCCATCGTCAGCGCCCTCGATTGGGAAGCCAGGCGAGGCCGACCGCAGGACGACGAGATGATGGAGGTGATGATCGGCACGCCACGGTAGCTGAAGCGCGGGTGATAGCGGGTGGGACGCGCGAGAACGTGTCGATGACCGTCAGGATGCGCAGGGTCGCAACTGGTCGCGGGTTGGTCGTGGACGATGTCGCCCACGTCCGGTTCGCATGGGTCGCGGCCCTCCCCCGGTGGTCCCGCAGCTTGGCGTGCCTGCGAGGCTTCGGCACCTTATTCCCGAGCTGAAGACCGATCTCCAGCCCAGGAGCGCTTGACCTCAACAGGCCGAACGGAGAAGAGCCGCCCGGACCTGTGTGGTCGGAGATGTCACGGCAGGAACCCCGTCGAGAACCATGGCACCGCCGCCAGCAGCAGAAGGCTCAGTACGAGAACGCCGAGATAAGGCCAGATTTTCCGCATGGCGACATCCGGATTCACTTTCCCGATCGTGCAGGCCGTGTAGTAGCCGAGACCGAAGGGCGGCGCGAAGAGACCGATGCCCATGGCGAGGATGATCACCACAGCATAATGCACCTCGTTGACACCCATCTCTCGCGCGATCGGGAACAGGAGGGGGCCGAACAACACCATGGCCGGGATGCCTTCGAGCACGCTCCCCAGCATGATGAAAGCCAGGATGGACACCGCGAGGAAGCCCCATTGCTCGCCGGGTACGCTGGCCATGACCTGCGCTAGAGCGTGCGAGAAGCCTGACTGCGTCAGCGCCCAAGCCATACCCGTCGCTGCTCCGATGATGAACAGAATGGCGCCGGACAGCGTCGCGGTGTCGATCAGCATGGGATAGGCGCGCCGCCAATCGAACTGCCGATAGACGAGAACGCCCACGATAAGGCAGTAGGCGATGCCGATGGTCGAGACTTCGGTGGCGGTGGCGACGCCCTCGACCACGGCGGTGCGGACGAGCACCGGCAGGATCAGCGCCGGCAGGCCGATCAGGAAGGTCTTGCCGACGACCGCAAGCGGCGCCCGCGCGGTGGGTGCCTCTATGGTGCGATGACGGGCCAGGATCGCGAGAGCAACCGCGAGCACCACACCCGGCAGGAGGCCGCCGATGAAGAGCGCTGAGATCGAGACTCCTGTCACCGAGGCGATGGCGATCAGCACCAAGGAGGGTGGGATCGTTTCCGCCATGGCGCCCGAACTTGCCAGAAGCGACACCATCTCGCCCTCGTCGAGGCCGCGGCGCTTCATCTCCGGGAAGAGCACGGGAGCGACGGCAGCCATATCCGCCGCCTTCGAACCCGAAATGCCGGAGACAAGCAGCATACCGCCAAGCAACACATAGGACAGCCCGCCCCGCACGTGACCGATCAAAGCGGCCAGAAAGGCCACCATGGCGCGAGCCATGCCGGTCGCCTCCACGAGTTGCCCGAGCAGAACGAAGAGCGGGACCGCGAGCAGGATCAGCGAGCTCATCCCTTCGTCCAGCCGTCCCACTACGACGGAGAGAGGCGTCGAGGAGGTGGTCAACAGGTAGGCTATGGTGGCAAGGCCGAAGGCGAAGGCGATCGGAACCCCGAGAAGAACCGCGCCGCCCACAAGCAGGACGAAGAAAAAAAGGAGGTTCCAGTTGCCGATCGCCGTCAGGACTGGCGCCGCGGCATAGAGCCCGACGGCCAGAACGCCGAGCGCCAGAACCGACAGGGCCACATCGCGCCACCCCAGTTTGAGGAGCCGCAGCGCGGCAACGGCCAACATCAACCCGATACCGACCAGCATGGCATAGGCGCGCACCGAACCCGGCCAACCGAGGGCCGGCGTCTCGATGAAGCTCTGGTCCTCGACATAGTCTTGCGCCGGCTGGAACAGGAATATCAGGACAATCAACGGCACGATGGTCGCAAGAGCCTCCAGTCGCCTCTGCCAGACCGGCGACATGATGGCGGTCACGGTTGAAAGGCGCATATGGGCACCACGCGCGAGAGCGATCGCGGAACCCACCATGGCGAGCCACAGGAACAGGAGCGACGCAAGTTCGTCGCTCCAGATCAAGGGATTGTCGAAGACGAATCGCGACACGACGCCCATCAGAAGGATGATCGTCTCGGCCACCACCAGAATCGCCGCCAGTGCCTCCATCGCACGCAAGAGCAGGCGTTCGGCTTCCGATGCGAACGAGCGCCCCTCAAGGGGCGCTGCCGCGACGGGTATCCCCGCCATCAGGTGAGGCTCCCCGCCGTGCTCTCCAGCACCTTCCAGGCCTCATCGCCGAACTTGGCCTTCCAGTCCTTATAATAGCTCGTGGTCTTGAGCATATCCTGGAACTTGGCGCGATCGACGTCGTGGAATACCATACCTTTGGAAGTCAGATCCTGGCGCAGCGTTTCGCTGAGCTTGACGATGTCCTGGCGTTCCTGCTGCCCCGATTGAGCGAGCTCGCGCTGCACGATCTCCTTGAGATCAGCCGGCAGCCTTTCCCAAGCGCGGCGGTTGCCGAGAATCTGGTAGCCGTCCCAGACATGGCTCGTCATGCTGATGGATTTTTGGACCTCGTAGAGCTTGGTCGTGGCAATGATGGCCAGGGGATTTTCCTGCCCCTCGACGATCTTGGTCTGCAGGGAGGAATAAAGCTCGTTGAAGTTGATCGGCGTCGGCGACGCGCCGAGCGCCTGAAACAGCGAGGTCAGAATGGGCGCCGGCGGTACGCGGATTTTGAACCCCGCAAGGTCGGCGGGCGCAATGATATCCCGCGTCGACGAGGTGATCTGGCGGAAGCCGTTATTCCAGAGCGGTACGACCGAAACGAGGCCGACCTTTGCAATCTGCGCGGCTATGTACTGGCCAAGCGGACCATCCACCGCTTTCCAGACATCGGCATAGTCCTTGAAGGCAAAGCCGATGTTGACGAGGCCAGCTGCCGGCACCAGCGTATTGAGGATGGATGTCGCGAGATTGAAGAATTCGACGCCGCCCGAACGTACCTGGCTCAGAAGGTCTGTGTCGGAGCCCAGTTGGTTGGCAGGGAACATCTTGATATCGAGTCGACCACCTGAGGCCTCCCGAATGCGATTCAAGGCTTCGCCGGCTCTGACATTGACGGGATGGCTCGGGTCTTGGCCTGTCGCGAACTTGTAGCTGAATTCCGCCGCAAAGCTCCGGCTCGTGATCACCGTGATCATGGGCAGGGCGGCCGCGCCTGCCAGAAACGCGCGGCGGTTCAGCCCCGCCTTCGGTGTTTTCGTCGTCAATGTATCATTCCTCCCGTTGTCGATTGAAGCCGGCCGTGGCGCTCTCAGGTGCCGTTCAAGCCGTCATAGGTTCTGATGATCTGGCTATCGTCGGCCTTCCCGTGCCCTTGACCGGAGGTCGCCAGGAATAGCTGATGGGCGAGTGCGGCCAGCGGCACGGCCGCCTTGGCGTCCCGCCCGGCCTCGATCACGATGCCCAGATCCTTGACGAAGATATCGACCGCGCTGGTCGTAACAGGCTGCGCTTCCAGCATCCGCGGGCCGCGATCCTTCAGCATCCAGCTTGACGCGGCCGAGCCACACACGATGTCGAGCATCACGGCCCTATCAACGCCGACCTTGCCGGCCAGCGCCAAGGCCTCGGCAGCGGCCGCGATATGAACCCCGCACAAGAGCTGATTCACGGCTTTGACAAGCGCGCCTTGGCCTGGCCGGGTTCCTACATGCACGACCTTGCCACCAAGCGCATCGAACATGGGTCGGAGTGCGGCGAGCGTGTCGGCGGGTGCCGCCGCCATGATGGTGAGCGTTGCCGCCGTCGCGCCTGCGACGCCGCCGGACACGGGCGCATCGATGAAACCGCGGCCTGTCGCCACGACACGCTCCGCCATGGATTCGACGGCACCGGGCGGGCACGTCGCCATCAGAACCACGGTGCCGCCCGGTCGCAACGCATCCAGCGCGCCCGCCTCGAACAAGATAGCGCGGGCTTGATCCGCGTTGACCACCATCAGGACGAGCGCGTCGGCACCTGTCGCGGCCTCGGCGGCCGAAGAGACGGGCGTGCCACCTGCCGTTTCGAGCGCGTCGCGCGCCGCCTGGCTTATGTCGAAGCCCTGCACCACGAAGCCATTTTCGATAAGATGAGCCGCCATCGGACGCCCCATGGCGCCCAATCCGACGAAGCCGATCGTCGTCTCGGCCGGGCTCATGCTGCGACCCATCGCGTGAGCGAGGCCGAGTTGGAAAGCGCCAGACGCCCCGGCACCGGCGCGCCCTCGGCTGGCCCCGGAAAGGCATCGCCCATCTCTTGGCAGCAGCCGTCGATGACGAGCCGGATATCGGCGTCGCCCTTGTACCTTGCGGGAGACTCGCCGGTTTTTTGGGCGTCGAGGTCGGCGACCCCGGCGCGCGCGGCTTGGTTGGCGAGCTGAGGGACTACGCGAAAACCAGCATTTGGCAGGCTTGCAACGCCCGCCACGAGGGCAATCTGGCGCGGAAAAGACACATCAATCCTCCGTGATGTGCGGTCAGTCTCCAATGAGCCGATGCATCTGACAAACGCGATTTTTTCGACCATCGATGCATTTGATTCATTCGTTCCTACAAGTTACGGACGGGTCCCATGGGATGGCCAAACCAAGCTGGCGCTGTGCGAATGACAGCTATGTAAAAATACAGCGGCCTCGCCTCTCGATGCCCGGAGGCGAGAGGTCTATGCTGCATCGCAGCAGAAATAGAATGTACAAAGAGACCGAGATGCGTGAGAGCTTTGAAGCGTCGAGTTTTCGCCGGGAGGCCGACATCATGGCCGAGGCGCGTGGCATGCAGGCTCAGCATATGGGGCGTTTGGCCGGCGTTCTGGCGCGCCGCTTCGGCGCGCTCGCCGCGCGATTTGCGGGCGGTGTGCATTCGCTCGACGGCGACGGACCAGCGCGCCGCTGACGGGCTAAGGCCATGATCGGGGGGTGACGGTCTCGGAGGAAACCTCCTGCCTTGTTCGGTCTTTGCATCAGGACGCGTGGTTCAAGGCTCGGCGCGTCCGATCTCCTTCAATGGAAGCCGGCATCTCGCGCGGTGAATGGATCGACCGAGTGGGGTCGGCGACACAGGTACGAGACGCATCCAAGATATCGCCGAGACCGATTGATCCCGTCCGGAATTGAGTTTCCGGATAGGAGGCGATCATGCGTGATTTGTTTCGGCTATCGGACGAGGCATGGGCGGTGTTGGAGCCGCACCGTCCAAAGAACCAACCCGGCAAGCCGCTTTGAACTGAACAAGGACGGCACCCTCACACCGGGTCGCGGTGACTGGGGCTCCAGCACCTTCAACGGCAATCCGAAGTGGGACACCGGCAAGCGCCAGGGGCGGATGAATCCGGAACCGGAATGGATCACGCAGGACGTTCCCGAACTGCGCATCCTCGATGGCGCCCTCTGGCCATGGCGAAGGAACGCCAGCGCGCGGCCAAACGGAATCGCGGCGACGACGGCGACACCACGAACCATGTCAGGGAACGCCGGCGTCCCCAATCCTCTTCTCGGGCCTGACCAGGTTCGGCTGCCGCGGTGGCGGTTATTCGATGATCTCGGCCGATCTGGTCGCCTGCTCGATGGCACGCAACAACGGCATCAGAGACAACTGAAAGAAGATCCGCCGCGACCAACTCGAAGCACGGGTGCTGAACGCGCTGCGCCATCAGCTGATGGACCCTGCGCTGTGCAAGGAGTTTTGCGACGAGTTCACGCGCGAGATGAACCGGCTGCTCATGGAGGGTCGATCGATGCGGCCGAGGCGGAGATCAAGAAGATCGACCGAGATCAGGACACGCATCTCAATCTCGTTCTGGGAGGCGGCGCTGCCGAACGTTTCCATGAGACGATGGTTGGGCTGGAACGGCGTCAGAAGAACCTGAAGGCAATCCTGCAAGAGGCCAAGGAGTCGCCTTCCCTCCCGCACCCGAACATGCCCCGTCAGCACATCCAGATCGACGAACTCTACGCGGCGCTTCAGAAGGATTTGGAAGCCAAGTGGATGGTGGCGGCCGACGTGCTGCGCTCGCTGGGGCGCGAGATCATCCTGACACCGGAGAATGGCGAGCTTCAGATCGACGTGCGCGGCGATCTGACGGGTGTCCTTGCGGTATCGCTCGAAAGCAAAAGGCCTGCCAGAGGGGTGGGCCGATCGCAAGTCGAGATGGTTGCGGGGGCGCATTGACCAAGACTTGCGAACATAAGAAAGCCGCCTGGTCTGGGCGGCTGATGCTCGTGATCTGGTATCGTGTTCTCGGATTGGTTGCGGGGGCAAGATTTGAACTTGCGACCTTCAGGTTATGAGCCTGACGAGCTACCGGGCTGCTCCACCCCGCGCCAAGACCTTCGGCCAAAGCCTCCGGCTATCCGTTCTATACAATGGTTGCGGGGGCAAGATTTGAACTTGCGACCTTCAGGTTATGAGCCTGACGAGCTACCGGGCTGCTCCACCCCGCGCCATGTCCCGTCGGCGTGTCGCCGTCGGTGAGTGGTGATATAGACGGCCTTTTCGGCTTTGCAAAGAGGCTCATGTCGCTTTTATGAAAAAATCGAAGACGCCTCGCCAAACAGGTGTTTTGCGAGCTGGGCATGTCCTGACGGGCGAAATCATATCGCAGACCGAGCAAAAGGCGAGTCCCCTTGCGATCCCAAGCCGTTAGGCGCTCCGCCGCCGGAGAAAGGTCGCAGCCAGGAGTGCGCCGGCCAGGGCGAAACCCGCCGTCATCGCGCCGATGGCGGGCCAGCCGCCATGCTGCCAGACCCAGCCGCCGGCCCAGCCGGTGACGCTGGCGCCCAGATAATAGATGAGGAGATAGAGCGAGGTCGCATGGCCCTTGTCGCCCCGCGCCAGCGCGCCGACCGATCCGCTGGCGACGGAATGGCCGATGAAGAAGCCGGTCGTGACCAGCGCGATACCGAGCCCGATCGCGACGAGTGAGGCGAGCAGCGTCAGCGCGACGCCGGCCAGCATCAGGAGGAAACCCGCGAGAAGCAGCGGCCCGCGCCCGAAGCGATCCGACAGCCGGCCCGCCAGCGAGGACGAGACGATGCCGAACCCGTAGGCCAAAAAGATCAGGCTGACCTCGGTCTGCCCCAGCCCATAGGGCGCGCCCATCAGGCGGAAGGTCGAGTAGTTGAAGAGCGTGACGAAGATGCTCGTGAGGAGAAAACCGATCGCATAGATGCGCAGCAAGCCGGGATTGGCGAGATGCCGGCCCCAGGCCGCCAGATGAAAGCGCGCATTGACGCCGCGCCGGGCCTCGAAATGGCGCGAGGGCGGCAGAAGCGCGAGAAAGCCGAGTGCCGCCATAAGACACAGCGCGCCGAGAACGCCCATGGCGAGGCGCCAGGACACGAACTCGGTGGCGACACCCAGCCCCACCCGGCCGATCATCGCGCCGAAGGCCGTGCCGGCGACATAGAGGCCCATGGTGCGACCGAGATGGCGTGGGTCGATCTCTTCCGCGAGCCAGGCCATGGCGACGGCCGGAACGCCGCCGAGCACGAAGCCTTCCGCCGCGCGAGCCAGCAGCAGCCCGTGCCAGTTGGGACTGAGCGCAGCGGCAAGGTTCAGGACGGCAGCCAAGGCCATGGACACGAACATGAGCCCGCGCCGGCCGAGTGCCTGCGAGAAGGCTCCCGCCAGAAGAATCGAGATCGCGAGAAAGCCCGTCGTCAGCGACAGGGCGAGCGCGCTCTCGGCGGGTGTCAGGCCGAAGCTCTCGGCGAAGGCCGGCAGCAGCGGCTGGACGCAATAGATCAGCGAGAAGCTGGCAAACCCCAAAAGAAAGAGCGCCGCGCCCGCCTTTCGATATTCCGGCGTGCCATGGCTGACGAAACCGGAGGGCGCGGTCAGGTCGGCAAAGCCTGAGGCGGCGAGTGATGAAGCCATGAAGGGCGAACCTCGTCTGGGAATGCCCGGCATATACGGCTCCCCCTCCCCATCGGTCCAATATATGGAAATGGCGAATGCGATAGCTTATGCAAATGGCATGGAGCTTCGCCACATCCGCTACTTCTTGGCCGTCGCCGAAGAAGGCAACTTCACCCGCGCCGCCGCGCGGCTCGGCATCGGCCAGCCGCCGCTCAGCCTTCAGATCCGGGACCTGGAGACGGAGATCGGCGCGCGCCTGTTTCACCGGGTGCCGCATGGAGCCGAGTTGACGGAGGCGGGCCGAGCCTTCCTTGAGCGGGTGCGCCCGATCCCCCAGCGCGCGCTGGAGGCGGCGGAGGCCGCGCGAAGGGCCGAGCGGGGCGAAACCGGCGTGCTGCGGCTCGGCTTCACCGGCACCTCGGTTCTTCATCCCGTGCTCGGCGCCAGCATCCGCGCCTTTCGCCGGCGCTTTCCCGATGTCGAACTGACCCTGGAGGAGGCCAATTCCGCCGTGCTTCTGGGTGGGCTGGAGGAGGACCGACTGGATGCCGCGATCCTGCGGCCCTCCCTGTCGGAGGCGAGCACCATCCAGGCCTTCGCGTTGGTGCGCGAGCATTTGGTGGCCGCCGTGCCGGCGGGCCATCCGGCCGCGAGCGGCAGCACCCCGCTGGATTTGCGCCTTCTGCGCGAGGAGCCGCTTCTCCTCACCCCGCGCCGCGTCGGCACCAGCCTGCACGATGCGGCGATCGAGGCCTGCCGCGCGGCGGGCTTCGAGCCTGGTATCGGCCAGTCCGCGCCGCAGATCGCCTCCGTCCTGTCGCTCGTCTCGGCCGAACTCGGCTTCTCGCTGGTGCCGGATGCGCTGCGCCAGCTCAGCATCGCGGGCGTCGCCTATCGCGACCTGAAAGCCCCCGTGCCGCATGTGGAACTCGCCGTCGCCTATCCCCGGCAACGCCCCTCGCGCCTCGCCATGAACTTCGCGGAGATGGCTCGCGCGGCCGCGCACGAGTTCGAGGCATAAGACGACGGACGCCCGGCGACGCGGCACACGCCACGGCCGGGCATTGATCCACGCGTTTGATGAGGTGGGCCGGAGCGCGCGCCTTTTATGGCTTGGGCGCGGTCGGCATTTTCACGATCTTGCCGTCGGGCATGATGATGTCGCCGGGGCTCTGGCCGGCGATGCAGGGGCCGACATAGGTGGCGTCGATCTCCATCTGGCGGCGAACCGGCTCCTTCATGTCGGGCACACCGGTCAGCGTCGTGTCCACCTTCATGTGAATCTTGCTGTCGAAATCCCCGGAGATGAGGGCTTTGCCCGTGGCCGAGATCGTGCCGATCTTGCACTCGCTCTCGGACTCGTAGCCCGTATCCGTCTTCACCAGCGAGCGCTTGGAGCAGTTCTGCGACGCGCCGAACGCGCCCTGCGCCAGTTGGTCGGTCTTCTCGTCGATGCATTGGCGGACGGTGACGTTGCCATCCGGCGACTGGGTCTTGGTTTCCCACAGGCCGGCCTTGCGCATGGGCAGCGTTTCGGCGGCAAAAGCCGTGCCCATGGTTCCGATCGTGGCGGCAAGGCAGACGGTAAGGACGCGAACTCGCATGACGACTCCCTGAAAAGCGTGGCCGCAGCCACGGGGAAACACAGAGCTAGGCGACAGCCCGGAGCCGGCAACCGATTTCGTCGGCAAATTGCAGGTTGGCCTTACGAAGCCACCGGCCGCTGCCCTTCAGACGGGAGGCTTCGCAGCCGACGACGTGGCTCTCTTCGAGCGGCGAGACCCGACGCGCGAGGGGCGCGCCTGTCCCTGCGTTCGCGCCTCAAGCGCATTCGCCCGAGGAACAGGCGCGAGAAGGGCGACGACGTCCCTCTCGATCGGAGCGCGGCGGGCGAGATAAGCCGTTGCCCTCCACAGGCGGCTCCTGCGAGAGGCCCCGCTCAAGCGGGCGCGCCGGCCGCCTCCGCCTTGCTCGCCTCCCGCTCCGCCGTGTCCCGCGCGCGGCTTTCGGCCACCAGCCCCTTCAGCGCTTGATCGAGCCGCACGGTCGCGCCCATCGGGTCGAACCACCAGTCGGTGGACCAGACGCGCAGGATATTCCAGCCCAGGCCCCGCAGCACCTGCTCGCGCACCTTGTCGCGGTCGCGGGCCGTGGCTGAGCGGTGATAGGTCGCCCCATCGCATTCGACTCCAGCCAGGAATGCGCCGGCATGGTCGGGATGGCGGATGGCGAGATCGACGCGGAAGCCGGACACGCCGACCTGCGTCACCACCTGCCAGCCGCGCCGCGAGAGCGCCTCGGCCACGGCCGCCTCGAAGGGCGAATCTACGCCGCCGAGCGAGCCCTGATCCGTGGCGGGCAGCGCCACCGCGCCCCGGTCGGCATAGTCGAGGAATGTCTTGAGATGGCGCACGCCCGCCGCCTTGGAGCGCGACAGGTCGATCGACTCGGCCTTGAGAGAGGAGACGATCTGCAATTCCTGCCGGGCGCGCGTCACCGCCACGTTCAAGCGCCGCTCGCCGCCCTCGCGGTTCAGCGCGCCGAAATCCATGGCGAGCTTACCGGCCGCGTCCTTGCCGAAGGTCATGGAGAAGAGGATCACGTCGCGCTCGTCGCCCTGCACGTTCTCCAGATTCTTGACGAAGACAGGCTCCAGCCGCTCGTCCTCGAAGAACCATTCGAGCGCCGGATCGTCGCGCCGCTCCTCGTCGAGCAGGTCCTGGATCAGGCCCTGCTGCTGGCTGTTGAAGGTGATGATTCCGAGCGTCGGCCGCTGGGCCTCCGGCAGATCGAGCGCGGCGCGCAGACGGTTCGCTACATCCTTCGCGATGGCGCGCGCTTCAGTCGGATTGGTGCGGCTCTTACCCCGGTCGTAGACGGCGTCGGGGAGGTGGCGCAGCGACACGGCGCGGTCCTGCGTCACCGGCGAAGGGAAGGTGATCAGCCGGTTGTCGTAATAATGATGGTTGGAGAAGGCGATCAGCGATTCGTGGCGCGAGCGATAGTGCCAGCGAAGATCGTGCACCGGCAGGCCGGAGGCCTTGGCCTCGTCCAGAATGCTTTCCAGATCGCGCTCGAACTCAGGCGCTTCGTCCTCCGTCTCGGTGCGGCCGAAGAAATTGGTCGGCGGCAGCTGCTTGGGATCGCCCACGATGATGGTCTGCCGGCCGCGCGCCACCGCGCCGACCGCGTCCCATGTCGTGATCTGCGAGGCCTCGTCGAAGATCACGACATCGAACAGCGCCTGATCGGGCGGCAGATATTGCGCGATCGAGAGTGGCGACATGAGAACGCAAGGCGCAAGGCGCGCGAAGCTCTCGGGCATGGCGCCGATCATCTCGCGGATCGAGCGGCTGGGGCGCTTCAGCTCCATCTGATGGCGCAGGAGGCCGAGTTCGGATTTGCGCGGCACCGATTGCGGATCGGGCAGGCCATGGGTCAGCGCCTCGCGGATGCGCTGCGAGGCCGCCTTGCGCACGAGATCGTCCAGCTTGCGGAAATCGTCGATCGCGTGCTCGTGGCTGAAGCGGCGGAAATCGCGAAGGCGCGCGTCGGCGTCGATGGCGAGCGGCAGCCACCAGCGGGCATAGGCGAGCGCGAAGGCGGCGCGCGCTTCGCCCGGCCGCACCGCGCCGGTTTCCAAATCGGCCACGAATGGAGCCAGACCTTCAGCCAGCGCGCGGCGGCGAATGGCGCACCAGGAGGTCCAGTCGCGCAGGAGGCCCGCGCTGGCATGGAGATCGGCGAGCGCGGCGGACACGCTGTCCAAGGTCTCGCCTTGTGCCGCCCCGAGCGGCACGCCGCCGCTGACCTCGCGCCATTGGCGCTCGGCCTCCAGCCAGCCGGCTTGGGCCTCTTCAACGGCGCGGGCGGCCTCGCTGAGCGGGCTCGTCTCGGTCAGCTCCGGCAGCGCGCGCAGGAGCGCGGCGACGATGGCACCCGTTTCCCCCGTCGGCTCGCCCAGGCGCATCACGGCGGCGCGCAGTTGCTCGGCCGAGACGAGGCTGGCGGACAGGCGCGGAAGATCGCTGTCGATCCCGGCAAAGCCCTTGAGCCGCCCGGCGAGCGGGCTCGCCTGCACTTGGGCCGCGACGGCCTGCATCCGGCGCAGGATCGGCAGGTCGCTCGCCGGAACGGCCGTGCCCGAGCGGGCATAGGTTTGCAGGAGCTTGGCGACGCCGCGCCGCTTGAACCAGGAGAAGGGCCAAAAGCTCGCCTCGGCCTCGCGCAGACGGCGGTCGAGATCCTCCACCGGAATGCGCGCCATCTCCTCGCGCTCATAGGTGGCCGAGAGGCGCGATTCTTCCGTGCGGAAGGCCGAGACGGCGGCTTCCAGCGCGCCGAAGTTCTCGCGCAGCTCCGCAAAGCCGGGGTCGAAGGCGAGCGCGCCCTCGCCCGGCTTCAAAGCAGCCGCCAGCGCGGCGAGGCGGCGCGTCACGGGAAGGCTGAGAGACCCGGCCGGGGCCATGCCGATATGGGCGCGAAACGCCGTGGCGGCCTGCGCCAGCGCCTCGGCCGCCTCGCGCGCGGTGCGCGCCTGCGCCAGGAGGCGCTCGGCCCAGGCGGAGGTCCATTCGTCCACATCCACCAGCGCGAGGCTCGGGCGCGCCTCGACGGCGGCGACCGTGCGGCCCAGCCCCTCGGCGAGGTCTTCCAGCGCGGCGTAATGGGCGGCCTCGTGCTGGTCCATGGCGGGCCAGGAAAGTGCGGGCGCGTGCTGCTCGGCCCCGCGCAGCGTCACCCCCATGGCGCGATAGGGCGTCCAGCCGCAGCGCGCCTCGCGGTGCAGCGCCTCGGCATAGCTGTTCAACGCGTCGCGCTGCACCTTGAGCCGGCCGTTCAGCTCCACCCAGTCCCCGCTTCGCGCCGCGCCGCTTTCCCAGGCGCTGCGCAATTGGCTGAGGAAGTGCCGCCGGTCGGCCTTGGAGGAATGAAGCTCCAGACAATGCTCGCCGAGCCCATGCTCGCGCAGGCGGCGATAGACGACATCGAGCGCAGCCGTCTTTTCCGCGACGAAGAGGACCGTGCGCCGATGCGCGAGGCAATGGGCGATCATATTGGCGATGGTCTGGCTCTTGCCCGTGCCCGGCGGGCCGATCACCACGAAATCCTTGCCCTCGGCCGCCGCCAGCGTCGCGACGATCTGCGAGGAATCGGCGGGCAGCGGCGTCACGATGTCGGCCGGGGCATAGGCCCTGTCGATCTCGCGCGCCTCGCGGAAGGGCACGGGGTCGGCGAAGGCCTCTTCGGGCGTGTCGATGAGATGGCGCACGACGCGGTTCTGGCGCAGCGCGTCGGTGCGCTCCGTCAGGTCCTTCCACATCAGATATTTGGCGAAGGAGAAGGTGCCGAGCGCCGTCTCGTCCACCACCTCGAAGCCCGGCACGTCGCGCACCGCCTGACGCATCCGCGACAGGACGTCCGCCACGTCGATGCCGGTCTCATCAGTGGGCAACTCGCCTTGGAGGGAGGGCACTTTCAGGCCGAAATCGCGCTCCAGAAACTGGAGCAGCGTGGCGTTGAAGCGGATATCGTCCTCGTGGTGCACGAGGCGGAAGGGCGAGGAGGCGCTGCGGCGCTCCAGCTTGGCCGGCAGCAGCAGAAGCGGCGCGCGGTAGACGCGCTCGTCCTCGGGCTTCTTCTTCCAGCGCAGGAAGCCGACTGCGATATAGAGCGTGTTGGTGCCGCCCTCGGCCATGTCGCTACGCGACTGGCGAAACAGCGCGGTGAGGCGCGCTTCCAGTGTCTTCGCGTCGAGGGTGGAGGCGAGTTCGCCGCGCGCCAAGGCGTCGGCTGCAAAGCGCGCCTGCAAGTCCTCGCCGCGCGTTTCGCGAAACAGCGTCTCGTCGCGCTCGCCCACTGGATTCTGCTCGGGGATGGAGACGAGGCGCATGGCCCCGCCCGCCGCCAGCCGATCCTCCAGCGCGGCGGCGTCCGGGCAAAGGAAGGGCACGGTGGAGCCGGTCTGGCTGAAATTCAGGAGCTTGTTGCGCAAGGAGAGATCGAGCAGCTTGCGCTGCCAGCGATCGATGCGCCCGCCCGGCGTCGTCGGCTTGTCCTCGACGCTTTCCGCCGGCATCGCACCGAAATCGGGCATGGCGGGCAGGGCCGGCGCGGCGGGCTCGGCGCTTGGTTCCGCCTCGCCCGGTGCGGCGGGGTCGTGCGAGGCGAGCGGCTGGATGCCGCCGCTGCGCGAACGCGCCACATCCACCGCGCAGACAAAGGCGCGGCGCGCGCCCTCCGCCAGAAGCGCCGCGCCGTCGCGGCAGGCCTGCTCGAAGCCCATGGCCGGCCGGAAGGTCACCCCCGTCGTCTCGAACACCAGAAGCTCGCGCGCGGCCAGCGCCTTGCGCAGTTCCATGGCGTCCGTCTCCACCGCGCGCGGCAGGGTGCGCTTGGAGAGCCAGACGCCGGCGGCCGCATGGCCCGAAACGAAGACCACCACGGCGTTCAGCCCCGCCGCCTCCAGCGCGGCGGCCAGAAGCAGACTCGTGTCGAGGCAGGTGGCGAGCCCGTCGCTCAAGGCGCTCGCCGGGCGGCGGATCTTCTGCCCGCGCTGCTCGAAGCTCGCGGGCGGTTCGGCATAATGCAGCCCAAGCCCGGCGACGCTCGTATAAAGCGCGGCGGCCAGCATATAGGCGCGCCTGACATCGCCGCTTTGATAGCCGTCCATCGCGCCGGAATGGCCGTGCGCCACCAGCATGTCGGCCGCTGCGCGCAGGATCTTCGCGGTGGCCGGATCGTTCGGCATGACGAAGGCGGGCAGAAGCTGGGCCATGTCGCCCGCCCCGCCCCATTCGTCGCGCGCCAGAAGCCGGACGGGCCGGATCGTCTCGGCCAGCATCTCATCGCCGCGCGTTAAGCGAAAGCGAAGCTCGCCGCGCTCGGCCTCGTTCAGCCCCGCGAGATAGGCGGCGTCCAGTTCGACGCGCCGGTCGACGAGCGTCAGCGTCTCGCCAGCGCCGAGGCGATCGATCGCCCAGCTCTTGGGCCGGAGAAAGGGCGGCACGGAGGACAGCTCCAGCCGGAGGCCATCCAGCGCGTCCGGGCCGGGATGGTGGAGCGCGAGGCTTGAGAGAAGAGGCACGGCATTCTGGAACGAGGCGTAGGTGAGGCTTTCACGCGCCTCCACCGCGATCTCCGGCCGCAAGGCATCCTCACCCTCGACGCCTTCGGTCCCGTCCATCATGCCCATGCTCCCTCGCTTTCGTGCGCGCATCCTATGCAGCGTGCGCCGTTTGAGAAGGGCTCGCGTCGCCGCGCTCCCTTCGCTGGGCCGCAATAGGTGATGATGCAGCGCACAAAAAGCCTGCAAAATAGGCAGCCAAACATCCATCCGTGGTGGACAGTTCCTGTGCCGCAAGGCGTGAGTGTTTGGCATGACGCTTGCACTTCAGTCTTGTATGCAAGATCGCCCTTCTCTCCCGTCCCCCTCCGCCGCTATCGACACCGCGATTCTGCGCTCGATCCTGGCGCGCCGTCTGCGCCCCGGCGCGCGGCTGGGCGAAGGGGAACTGGCGAGCCTGTTCAACGTGTCGCGCACCCTCGTGCGCGAGGCGCTGATGCGGCTGGCCTCGCGCCATATCGTGGAGGTGCGCTCGCGCCGGGGCTGGTTCGTGGTGGAGCCCTCGTCGGCCGAGGCCAAGCGCGTCTTCGAGGCACGCCGGGCCGTGGAAGCCGGCATGATGCGCATCATGCCGGCGCTGGAGCCGGACCATCTGGCGCTGCTCCAGACGCATCTGAGTGACGAGCGCGCCGCCCTGGCGGCGGGCGATCATCCCCGCCTCGTCTGTCTGATGGGCGACTTCCACATCCGGCTCGGCGATATCGTGGCCAATCCCGTGCTCAGCGAAATCCTGCGCGATCTGACGGCCCGCACGATCCTGATCTCCATGCTCTACCAGTCCACGACCCATGCCGAGGAATCGCATCTCGGCCATTGCCGCATCGTCGAGGCGCTGGCGCGCGGCGACCGGCTGGCCGCGTCCGACCTCGCCATCCGGCATCTCGACGAGGTGGAAGCCGGCCTCGATCTCGACATGGCGGCCGACCCTCTCGCCGATCTCCGGCGCTCGCTCGACCCCACGGGCGCCCTTGCCTCACCCGCTTTTCCTACACTCTGAAGGACCCTGCCTCATGATCCATCGTCGCTCGCTTCTCGCCGCCGGCCTCGCGCTCGCCGGGCTCGTCTCGCTCGCTCTGCCTGCTAGCGCCGACGCCCTCTCCGACATCGAGAGCCGAGGCACGCTGCGGGTCGCCGTGCCGCAGGACTTCCCGCCCTTCGGCTCGGTCGGCACTGACATGACCCCGCAGGGCTACGACATCGACATGGCCAAGCTGATCGCGCAGAAGATGGGCGTGAAGCTCGAGCTGACGCCCGTCACCTCGGCCAATCGCGTGCCCTTCCTCCAGACGGGCAAGGTCGATCTCGTGATTTCCTCGCTCGGCAAGAACCCGGACCGCGAGAAGGTGATCGACTTCTCCACCGCCTACGCCCCCTTCTACAACGGCGTGTTCGGCCCGGCCGACATCCAGGTGAAGGACGCAGCGGAACTGGCCGGCAAGACCATCGGCGTCACGCGCGGCTCGGTCGAGGATCTGGAGCTGACCAAGGTCGCGCCCTCCGACGCCACCATCAAGCGCTACGAGGACAATAACGGCACGATCTCGGCCTTCCTGTCGGGACAGGTGCCGCTGGTCGCCACGGGCAACGTGGTCGCGGCCGCGATCATCGAGCGCAACCCGCCCAAGCGCCCCGAGCTGAAATTCCTGATCAAGGACTCGCCCTGCTATATCGGCCTGCCCAAGGGCGCCGACGCGCTGAAGACCAAGGTGGACGCCATCATCGCCGATGCCAAGAAGGACGGCGCGCTGAACGCCATCGCCCAGAAGTGGCTGAAGACCGACCTGCCGGCCGGTCTGTAATCCGACGCCGACCCTAAAGGCGATCCGCCTCGGCGGCGGGTCGCCTTTGCCGTTCCCGTTCAGCTTCCCGTCTCGTTCAGCTTCCAGAGGCCCGGCCTCATGCCCTATCAGTTCGACTTTTCCTGGCTGGCGCCTTACGCGCCGGCGCTTCTCAACGGCGTGCGGGTCACGCTTCAGCTCATCCTGGTGGGCGGCACGCTGGGCATTCTGGTCGGCATCGCCTGCGCCTGGGTCCGCGCGCTCGGGCCCAAGGCGCTGCGCTGGCCGGTCTCGGCCTATGTCGAGATGATCCGCAACACGCCCTTCCTGATCCAGCTCTTCTTCATCTTCTTCGGCCTGCCGGGCCTCGGCATCCAGATGGACGAGATGAGCGCGGCCTACGTCGCCATGACGATCAATCTCGGCGCCTATGCCTGCGAGATCATCCGCGCCGGCATCGAGGCGACGCCCAAGGGCCAGTACGAGGCGGGCGCGAGCCTCGCCATGACGCGCTGGGAAACGTTCCGCCATGTCGTGCTCGTGCCCTCGCTCCAGCGCATCTGGCCCGCGCTCTCCTCGCAGGTCGTGATCGTGATGCTCGGCTCGGCCGTGGTCTCGCAGATCGCCGTCGAGGATCTGACCTTCGTCGCCAATTTCATCCAGTCGCGCAATTTCCGAGCCTTCGAGGCCTATCTCGTCTCCACCCTCATCTATCTCGTGCTGGCCATTCTCGTGCGCCGCGCCATGGGGCTTCTCGGCTCGGCCCTCTTCCCCAAGCGGAGGCCCGCATGATCGAGTTCTCGACCTGGGACATCCTGCGCAACCTGCTTCTGGCGGCGCGCTGGACGGTGGTTCTCTCGCTCGTCTCCTTCGCGGGCGGCGGCCTTGTCGGCCTTCTCGTCCTGTTCGGGCGCATCTCGCCGCGCAAGGCCATCCAGCGCGCGGCCAAGGCCTATATCGAGCTTCTCCAGGGCACGCCGCTCCTGATGCAGCTCTTTCTGATCTTCTTCGGGCTCGGAATGTTCGGCGTGGACGTGCCGGCCTGGCTCGCCGCCGGCACGGCGCTGACGCTGTGGAGCGCGGCGTTTCTGGCCGAAATCTGGCGCGGCTGCGTGGAATCGGTCTCCAAGGGCCAGTGGGAGGCCTCCGCCAGCCTCGGCATGGGCCGGCTCCAGCAGATGCGCCACGTCATCCTGCCCCAGGCGCTGCGGGTCGCCGTGCCGCCCACCGTCGGCTTCTCGGTGCAGGTGGTGAAGGGCACGGCGCTCACCTCCATCATCGGCTTCACCGAACTCTCCAAGGCCGGCACGGTGGTCACCAACGCCACGTTCCAGCCCTTCACCGTCTATGGCCTCGTCGCGCTCATCTATTTCGCGCTGTGCTGGCCGCTGTCCAAGTCCTCGCAGATCCTCGAAAGGAAGCTCAATGTCGCTCATCGCGGTCACTGAGGTCAAAAAGCGCTTCGGCTCGAACGAGGTCCTGAAAGGCATCAATCTCGACGTCGCCCCCGGCGAGGTCATCGCCATCATCGGCAAGAGCGGCTCGGGCAAGTCCACCTTGCTTCGCTGCATCAACGGGCTGGAATCGATCGACGGCGGCTCGATCCTGGTGGCCGGCGCGCAGCTTCTGCCGGATGAAACGCATCTGAAAGCGCTGCGGCTGAAGGTCGGCATGATCTTCCAGCAGTTCAACCTGTTTCCCCACCTCACCGCCGGGCGCAACGTGATGCTGAGCCAGACCGTGGTGAAGAAGGTGCCCAAGGCAGAAGCCGAGGCCATGGCGCGCCGGCAGTTGGAGCGGGTCGGGCTGGGGCATAAGTTCGACGCCTATCCGGACGAACTCTCGGGCGGCCAGCAGCAGCGCGTCGCCATCGCCCGCGCGCTCGCCATGCAGCCGATCGCGCTCCTATGCGACGAGATCACCTCGGCGCTCGACCCCGAACTCGTGGCCGAGGTTCTGGCCGTGGTGCGCGAACTCGGCGCCGAGGGCATGACGCTGATGATGGTCACGCATGAGATGAAGTTCGCCCGCGAAGTCGCCTCGCGCGTCGTCTTCATGCATGAGGGCCGCGTCCACGAGATCGGCCCGCCGGAAGAGCTGTTCGGCACCCCCAAGACGCCGGAGCTTCAGCGCTTCCTCGGCCACGGGCAGGCGTGAGGCCGCGCGGGCGGAAGCGATAGGGCAAGCTTGCTATTTCGAAGGCCTTCGGGCCAAGAGCGGGGCGCGCGGGATCGACCCGCCCGCACGCCCCCGCCCGATGCCCGAAAGAGCCCGATATGACTGATACCCAGCCTCGCCTTTTCGTCAGCCTCCTGATGCTGCTGTCGCTGGCGACGCTCTGGGGCGCGTCCTATTCCTTCATCAAGCTCGGCGTCGCCACCATTCCCCCGGTGACGCTGATCGCGGTGCGCACGCTGATCGCCGGCAGCCTGCTTCTGGCCATCCTGCACCTTCGCGGCCTTCGCCTGCCGACCGACCGGCGCAACACCAAGCGCTTTCTGATCCAGGCGGGGCTGAACACGGTCGTGCCCTTCACGCTCGTCGCCTGGGGCTCGCAATATGTGGATGCCGGGCTCGTCACGATCCTGAACTCGCTGACGCCCGTCTTCGCCTTTCTGATCAACGCGCTCGTCACGCGGCACGAGGCGGTGACGGGCCGGAAGCTCGTCGGCGTCCTGTTGGGGCTTCTCGGCATCTGTTTGGTGATCGGCCCGTCGGCGCTCGGCGGGCTGAACGAGGCGCTGCTGGCGCAAGGCGCCATCGTGTTCGCCGCCGTCGCCTATGGCGCGGCCGTCACCTTCGGACGCACCTTTCGGGATCTCGATCCGATGATGCCGGCGGCGGGCTCGCTCCTCTGGGGCGGGATCGTGCTCCTGCCTTTCAGCCTCGTGCTCGACCACCCGTGGACGCTCGCGCCCTCGCAAAGCTCCATCCTGGCACTCTTGGCACTCTCAGTCTTCTCCACCGCGCTCGCCTTCGTTCTCTATTTCAATCTTCTGTCGCGCATCGGCTCGATCGGCACCACGGCGCAGGCCTACCTGCGCGTTCCCATCGGCGTCGGCATCGCCATGGTGTTTCTCGGCGAGGTGCCGCAGCCGAGCGCCTGGGTCGGGCTCGTCTTCGTCATCGCCAGCGTCGTGATGATGACCCTGCCCGCCCGGCGTCCCGCCCGCACCGCCTGATCGATCCGCTCGAACCCTGTTTCACGTGAAACAGGAAATTAGGATTTGCAGACCGATCACAGATTGACATGATGCTGACATGTCAGTTAGCAGTTAGGAAACGCGGGAGGATTTCGTGGACGATCAGGGGTTTGGTTTGTCGGCGGCGCTGGTGACGGTATTCGACGAGAGCGGTTCGATCGACAGCGGCGCCATGGCGCGTCACGCGCGCTGGTGTCTCGATCAGGGCTGCTCCAGCGTCACGCTGTTCGGCACCACGGGCGAGGGCTCGTCGGTCTCGCGCACGGAGCGCACCAGCCTCATCCGCGCCTTCCATGAGGCCGGCATCGCACCCGCCCAGACGATCGGCTGCGTCATGGCCAATGCGGCCGGCGACGCGACCGAACAGGCGGCCGAGCTTCTGGATGCCGGCGCGCGCGGTGTGCTTCTGGCCCCGCCCTCCTATTTCAAGAACGTGTCGGAAGACGGCGTCTTCGCCTGGTTCTCCGAGGTCTTGGGCGCGCTGGGAGACAAGGCGCGCGGCATCATCCTCTACAACATCCCCTCGGTCACGGCGGTGGAACTCTCCGTGCCGCTGATCGGGCGCATTCGTGCGGCCTTCCCGAAGGCCATCGCGGGCGTCAAGGATTCCTCGGGCAACTGGCCCTATACCGAGCGGCTTCTGGCCGAGCACAAGGACATCGCCATCCTGATCGGCGACGAGCGGAGCTTGGCGGCGGGCGTGCGGCTCGGCGCACAAGGCGCGATTTCCGGCATGGCCAATCTCCTGCCCGAGCGGCTTCTGCCGATGATCCGCGAAGGGCGCGACGACAAGGGTGTGCATGAGCTGGTGGACGCGGTGCTGACCTTCCCGGTGACGCCGGCGGTCAAGGCGCTGGTCGCCCATCGCACGGGCGAGGCTGGCTTCGCGCGGGTGCGCGCGCCGCTCGTCTCGACGCCTGCGGAGGGCGCGGCGCGTCTTGGCGCGATTTACGACGCGCTCAACGCGTCCCAAGCGGCCTGACGGAGCGCCGACGCGTGGACGCCGACGTCGCAAAGGGTCGAGGCGGGGATGCTCTCAAGCTGCGCGAGCGAGCTTACGAGAGCATCATCGAAAAGCTGATGGCGCGGGATTTCTTGCCCGGCGAGTTCGTCTCGCAGCGCCAGCTCGTCGCCCGCACCGGCCTGCCGCTCGGCGCCATCCGCGAGATCATTCCGCGCCTCGAATCCGAAGGCCTTCTCGTCACTGTGCCCCAGCGCGGCATCCAGATCGCCCATGTGGACCTGAACCTCATCCGCGAGGCCTTTCAGTTCCGCCTGTTTCTGGAAAAGGAGGCGATCGGCGTGTTCACGGCGCAGGCCAGCGACGCCACGATCGCCGCCCTGCGTGCCGAACACGAGGCGATGCTGGCGCTGGCGCTGTCGCGCAAGCTGACGGAAGAGGAAGAGGCCAAGGCGCAGGCGATCGACTGGCGGCTGCACGACACGTTCATCGACGCGCTCGGCAATTCGATCATCGCCATGGCCTACCGCGTCAACTCGGTGAAACTGCGCCTCATCCATCAGGAGCGCTATCGCATCGACGGGCGCGTCGTGCCCGTCATGCGCGAGCATCTCCAGGTGATCGCGGCCATCGAAAGCCGCGACCCGGCGCGCGCCACGGAAGCGATCGCCGCCCATATCGACAATGCCAGACGATTGGCGCTCACCGTCTGAAACGGACGAGCGCACCGGGACAGGTCGTTGGAGGACGCCGCCCGGAGCCACCAAAGGGGAGGAAGACCACATGACCCATCGCACGATCGCCCTGTCCCGCCGCCAGTTCCTGGCCGGCACCGCTGCCGCCGGTGCCTTCGCGCTCGCCGGCGTCCGCCCGAGCTTCGCCGCCGGTGTGGACTGGAAGAAGCACGCCGGCACCACGCTGGAAGTGAACCTCACCAAGAACCCGCGCGGCGAACTTCTGCGCAAATATCAGGCCGAGTTCGAGGCGCTGACCGGCATCAAGGTCAACGCGGAAGCCACGCCCGAGCAGCAGCAGCGCCAGAAGGCGGTGATCGAGCTGACCTCCGGCAAGCCGAGCTTCGACGTCATCCATATCAGCTTCCACGCCCAGAAGCGGCAATACGAGAAGGCCGGCTGGCTGGCCGATCTCTCGCCCTTCATGGCCGACCCCACGCTCACCGAAGCCTCGCTGAAGGAAAGCGACTTCGCCCCCGCCGGTCTGTCCTATGCCAAGGACCGCGAAGGCCGCATCCGCGCCCTGCCCTTCTCCGTGGACTACTGGATCGTCTACTGGAACAAGGAACTCTTCGGCGCGAAGAACATCACCTTCCCCGAGACGTTCGAGGCGATGCTGGAAGCGGCGAAAGCCCTCACCGACAAGTCGGCCGGCACATCGGGCTTCGTCGCGCGCGGCATGAAGAACGCCAACACACCGGTCTGGACCTCGCTCATGCTCGGCTTCGGCCAGCAGGCGATCGGGCCGGACGGCAAGATCCTGGCCGACGACGAAAAGGGCGTCGAGGCCGCCAAGCTCTATCAGAACCTCATGACGCAATGCGCGCCGCGCGGCGTCACCGGCTTCAACTGGGCCGAATGCCAGTCCGCCTTCCTCCAGGGCAAGGTCGGCATGTGGTTCGACGGCTGCGGCTTCGCCGCGCCGCTGGAGAACCCCGAACTCTCCCGCGTCGTCGGCAAGGTCGGCTATCATGTCGTGCCCGCCGGCCCGGCCGGAGCCGCCGCGCCGACGCTCGGCGACGGTATCGCGGTGACGGAGGCCTCCACCAAGAAGGAAGCGGCCTATCTCTATTGCCAATGGGCCGTCTCGAAGGAAATGGGCGCGCGCCTGTTCCAGGCCGGCGCGGGCGTGCCTTTCCGCACATCGATCGTGGAAGACCCGGAAGTGCGCAAGGGCGTCACCATGCCGGCCGAATGGGCCGACGCGATCGCCGCCTCCGCCAAGGTCAGCCAGATCGCGCTGCCGGTGATCATCCCGATCACAGAGTTCCGCGACATCTACGGCGTCGCCCTCACCAATCTCCTGGGCGGCGGCGATCCGGCGGCCGAGTTGAAGAAAGCCACCGAGCAGTTCAAGCCCATTCTGGAGCGAAGCGAGGCCTGATGAGCGCCGTGATCTCCCGAGCCGATGAGACGGGGGCGGCTTCGGCCGCCCCGCGAAAGGCCAAGCGCCTTCGCCCCTTCTACTGGCCCTTCGTCATTCCCGCGCTCGCGGTCACCTGCGCGGTGATCGTCTTCCCGTGGGTCTTCACGGCCTGGATGAGCGCCCATTCCTGGCGGCTCGGCGGCGACACCGCCTTCGTGGGCCTGGAGAACTATAGCCGCCTTCTCACCGACACCCGCTTTTGGGAGTCGATGGGGCACACCCTGTTTTACACGATCCTCTCGGTGGTCGCGCCTCTGGTGCTCGGCACCTTCGCGGCCGTCCTGTTCGATTCCAAGATGCCGCTGCGCGGCGTGCTGCGCGCCATCTTCGTCATGCCGATGATGGCAACCCCGGTCGCCATCGCGCTGGTCTGGACCATGATGTTCAACCCTTCGCTCGGCGTTCTCAACTATCTCCTGTCGGTGGTCGGCCTGCCCGAGCAGTCCTGGATCTACGACCAGTCCACCGTCATCCCCTCGCTGGTGCTGGTGGAAACCTGGCAATGGACGCCGCTCGTCATGCTGATCGTGCTGGGCGGCCTCGCCTCCTTGCCGCGCGAGCCCTATGAGGGCGCCGAGATCGACGGGGCCAATGGCTGGCAGAAGTTCCGCTACATCACCCTGCCGCTGATCGCGCCCTTCATGATGGTCGCCGTGATCATCCGCTCGATCGACGCGCTGAAGAGCTTCGACATCATCTATGCGATGACCCAGGGCGGGCCGGGCACGGCGTCGGAGACGATCAACATCTATCTCTACAACGTCGCCTTTTCCTATTACGACATCGGCTACGGGTCTGCCATCGCCGTCGTCTTCTTCGCCGTCATCATCGCGCTGTCGCTCGTCATGCTTCATCTGAAGCAGCGCGCGAAGTGGAACGATTAAGAGCGCCGATCAACACCTCGCGGTGTCGGCTGGTCGGGTCTTTCCGCCAGCCAGGGCGAGCCTGATATCTCGCCCGTCCTTCGGACTGTCCCGAATGCTTGGCCCTGCCCCCGGCATCCACTGCGCTTCGCGCAGCAACGACTGACGAAAACCCCTCGACCACCCTCCGCCCGGAGGTAGTGATAGACGCTCGGAGGACCCTCATGACGCTTCGCCGCCAGTTCGATCGGATCGGCCTCTTCTTTCTCGGCCTCGTCCTCGTCTCGCCCGCCGTCTTCTTCTTCGTCTGGATGCTGTCGCTTTCGCTCAAATTCGAGATCGACAACGGCGCCTATCCGCCGGTCCTGATCCCCGAGCGCATCGCCTGGGGCAATTACGCCAAGATCTTCCAGGAGAACGACTTCCTCCTTTATTTCTGGAACTCGGTTCTCGTCACCGGCACGGCGACGCTGCTCGCCCTTCTCGTTGGCGTGCCCGCCGGCTACGGCATCGCCCGGCTGAAGGCCGATAAGGCCGCCATCGTCATCATGATCGCGCGCATGACGCCGGGCCTCTCCTTCCTCATTCCACTCTTCCTCCTGTTCCAGAATGTCGGCCTGCTCGGCACGCTCTGGCCGCAGATCATCATCCACCTCGTGGTCACCGTGCCCATCGTGATCTGGGTCATGATCGGCTATTTCGAGACGACGCCGCTGGAGCTGGAAGAGGCCGCGCGCATCGACGGCGCTTCCGCCTGGCAGGTCTTCGCCAAGGTCGCGCTGCCCATCGCCCGGCCCGGCATCGTGGTCTCGCTCATCCTCGCCGTCATCTTCTCCTGGAACAATTTCGTCTTCGGCATCGTGCTGGCCAACCGCGAAACGCGCACCCTGCCCGTCGCCGTCTACAACATGCTTTCCTTCGAGCAGGTGAGCTGGGGGCCGCTCGCCGCCGCCGCTCTCGTCGTCACCCTGCCCGTCCTCATTCTCACCCTTCTGGCTCAGCGCCAGATCGTCGCCGGCCTCACGGCAGGCGCTGTGAAATAAGCTCGAAACGCGGGGAGAAGACGCGGGCCGGATCGGCCGGTCTTTTCCACCTCGCCCTTGTCACGAATGCATGGCCCGCCGCAGGCCGCGCTTGAGCTTCGCACCCGTTTGAAACCGCGAACGTCTCTCGCCTCTCCCTTGCCTGCGGGTCTCGTCCCCAGTTCGAAAAGGAACCGCTCATGGCCTCCGTCACCATCCGGAACGTGAAGAAGAGCTTCGGCAGCGTCACCACGATCCATGGCGTGTCGATCGACATCGCGGACGGCGAGTTCGTCGTCCTTGTCGGCCCGTCCGGCTGCGGCAAGTCCACGCTGCTGCGCATGCTCGCGGGGCTGGAGGAGATTTCGGGCGGCGACATCCTGATCGGCGGGCGCGTCGTCAACGACCTGCCGGCCAAGGAACGCGATATCGCCATGGTGTTCCAGAACTACGCGCTCTATCCGCACATGTCGGTGGCCGACAACATGGCCTTCGCGTTGAAGCTCAAGAGCGTGCCGAAAGCCGAGATCGAGAAGCGCGTGAAGCCGGCGGCCGACATTCTCGGCCTCTCCAGCCTTCTCGACCGCTTCCCGCGCCAGCTGTCGGGCGGCCAGCGCCAGCGCGTCGCGATGGGCCGCGCCATCGTGCGCGATCCGCAGGTCTTCCTGTTCGACGAGCCGCTCTCCAATCTCGACGCCAAGCTGCGCGTCTCCATGCGCGCCGAGATCAAGAACCTCCATGGCCGGCTCGGCACCACCACGGTCTATGTCACGCATGACCAGATCGAGGCCATGACCATGGCCGACAAGATCGTCGTCATGCGCGATGGGCGTGTGGAGCAGGTCGGCGCCCCGCTCGACCTCTACGACCGCCCGGCCAACACCTTCGTCGCCGGTTTCATCGGGTCGCCGTCGATGAATTTCGTCCAAGGGCGCGTCGAGGGTGACGGATTCGTGACCGGCGATGGCCTGCGCCTCCCCCTCCCCGCCGGGCTCGGCGCGGTGCCTCCCGGCGAGGCGACCTATGGCGTGCGCCCCGAGCATGTGCGCATCGGCGAAGGCGGCGTGCCGATCCGCGTCGAGGTGGTGGAGCCCACGGGCTCGGAGGTCATGGTGGCCGGCAAGCTCGGCGACCAGTCGATCTCCTGCCTCTTCCGCGAGCGCTTGACCTTGCGGCCGGGCGAGATCGTGCCGGTTCACGTCGAGCCCAAGACCAGCCATCTCTTCGACCGCGCCAACGGCATGCGCCTCGGCGCTGGCGAAGCGCGCGCCTGACCGAGCACGCGCCTGAGGGAGCGGACCGCTGGGCGATCCGCGACCCGCAAGGTTTTTGGTGGACGACTTCCGGCGAATGCCTTCCATGCGCCGGAAAGCCCCTTTCCGTCTGCTTCGAGGATCGCCCGCGTCCACCACGGCGCGCCCGCCAACCGAAAAAATTTCAGCACGGCGCGCCCATCATCCAGCCTCGCGTCCGGCAGTTCCATGGCGCAGCTTGCGCCAAGCTGACCACCCATGACAGATTTCCGACACGAGCGCCGTTTGGCCCTTGCCATCCCCCCGCGATTTCATTAATCAGCCTCCAACGCCACATGGCGTCGACCACACAAGGCGCTCGTCGCCTGCGGCTCTTCGGAGCCAACCTCAAACGGAGAGGTGGCAGAGTGGTTGAATGCACCGCACTCGAAATGCGGCATACGGGCAACCGTATCGGGGGTTCAAATCCCTCCCTCTCCGCCATTTATGACTCTTTTCTTGCGCTCCCCGCCCCTGTCTGACAGGGATTTCCCCAGAAATGCGGCGTTTCCGGCCACCCTGTTCTCCGAACCGGGTCACAAACCGGGTTACAAATCGGGGTACATTCGGACGCGATGGCGACCAAGGCGAAGCTCAAATGGCTGACCCTCCGAGAGGGCATCTGGTACTATCAACGGCGCGTTCCCGATCGCTACAAGCATCTAGATCCGCGTCTCATGGTCCGCCTCAGCTGCGAGACCGACGACCTGACCCAAGCCATGATCGCGCGGGATCGGCTGAATAAGATCGTCGAAGCGCATTGGCACTCGCTGGTGCACAGCGTCGGCCCTGACGCTCAAGAGCGCTACCGATCTACGGTCGCTCGGGCACGACTGGAGGGGTTCTCCTATGTGCCTGCCGAGGATCTCATGGGGGTATCCCGAGAGGAACGGTTCGCGCGTCTCGAGCGGGCTGCAGCGGGACTGGAAGGGCAATTGTCAACCAAGGCTGCGGCAGCGGACCAGCAGCAGCTATTTGCGGCCGTTATGGGAACCGCGGAAGAACCCCCAATCCTGCTGTCGAACATCGTTGAGGAATACGAGAAGGCTTCCAAGGACAAGCGTTTGAAGATGTCGGACGCGCAGGTGCACAAGTGGCGCCTGCCCCTGACACGCGCTGTTCGCAACCTGATCGACGTTATTGGCGACAAGCCCGTCACCTCCCTGACCCGTGCTGATGCCATTAGGTTTCGGGATCAATGGTTCGAGTGGATCAGCGTGGGCAAGCTGGTCGATGGTCCAGACGGTGAGAAGGTCTTGCGGGTTCTGAAAGCAGAATCTGCGAATAAGGACGTGACGCACATCGGGAAGATGATCGCCCTTCTTTCGGACCGGCTTGATCTCGACCTTCCAAGACGTTTCCAGGGTCTTCGCTTCTCCGCCGATGATGACGAGGAGGGCCGCGTACCGTTTGCGACCGAATGGATCAGAGATCGCATCCTCGCGCCCGGCCTTCTGGAGCGCCTCAATCCTGCCGTGCGAGGCGTCATCCTGACGATGGTCAACACCGGTGCGCGGCCGAGTGAGCTCACCGGATTGCGAAAAGCGGACATCCGTCTGGAGGCCGAAATTCCTCACATCGCGATCGTGGACTATCAGGGGCGCAAGCTCAAAACGCCCTTCTCCAAACGAGATCTGCCATTGGTGGGCCCGTCCCTAGAAGGTGCCAAGCTCCTTCATGAAACGGCAGGCGAATACAAAGACAGAAGCGGCGCCCTCTCGTCTCTTGTCGGCAAGTTTTTCCGGACCCACGACCTCTATGCGGTCAAGGGACAGACGCTCTATTCGTTTCGCCATTCCTTCAAGGATCGGCTGACAGCGGCCGATGCGCCGGACCTGATTGATTCTGAACTGATGGGCCACAAGTTCGACCGCCCCGACTATGGACGCGGACCGACGCTTGAAAAGAAGCTCGAATGGATCAAGAAAATCGCGATCTATCGGCGTTCGGACGAGCCGCCCTGATCGATCGTCGCACGCGGCAACGGAAACGGCCCGGTCACGGTCGGCAACGGCCAGAACCCGTGCCACGGCCGATGCTCCACCGACGTGAACCAGGTCGTGAATTCGGTCACGCATCCGCCACGCAGGCGCCACGGGCCCCAGTCCTGAACGCCCGGCGGGCGATTGGTCGGCGTCCCGTCCTGTTGATCCTCGAATTCGAACATGGCGCGCCGGAACCGGCCGGCCGGATCGCCGAAATAGATCTGCTGCCGGCCGTCGATATAGCGCGCGTCGGAGCGCACCTTGCTCATGACGCCCGAGACCAGCGCGTCGCGGCCGTCGCAGACGGCGTTCGTCTGCGTAAAGGCCTCGAACACGACGACCGAGCCGGAGCACTCTCCGGTGTCAGGATTGACCCGCCCGTCGCAGATGGTGACCGGCGCGAGGACCGGGGCATAGCTCACCTCGAGCCGGCCGGCCTCATAGCGAAGCCCCTGGGCGGAGAAGTAGGCGACGAGCGCCACCACGCCGCAGCCGATCGTCAGGACGGCCCTTTTCGCCGCGCGCCGCAATGCCTGCAGATGCTCATTCATCGCTGGTGTCCTTTGCGATGCGGCCGCGACGAACGCGCCAGAAGTGGAAGAGGTCGATGATGAAGCCGCTCAACGAGACGCCGCCGATGCCGACGACAAAGGCCGACAGGCGAGCCAGTTCCTCGGTCGTGCCGGTGATCGGCCCCAGCTGAGCCGTGAGCGTCGGGATCGCGATGGGCGCGAGATAGACGGCGCAGATCCCGCCGACCGCGACCTGGATGACGCCATCCGTCAAGCTGCCGCGCCGGGTCATCCAACCGACGGCGCCGCCCAGCGCGCCGCCGAGCGCCAACCGCGCGTCGGCGCTGAAAAGCCATTCCATGTGCTGCCCGTCCTTCTGTTGGGGCTGAGTCGACGGGCGAGCGCGATCAGGAGCCGGCCGCGCGGACCGCGCCGGCCAGCGCGTCGTGCCGCGCCCCACATTCTCCGAGCGACTGGCGGTCCCGCCCCCAAAGGCGCACGGCCTCGGGCATCGTCAGGTCGCGCAGCGGAATGTCAGCGACGGGCCGGCAGGGCTGCGTCAGGCTGGGCGGGATGCGAGGCGGCGGGAGTGGCAGGGGCGCGACCGATACGGTCGAGCTCGTTCGACACGCGGCGAGGCACAAGGACGCGGCAAGCAGCGCCGCCGGCCGGAGGAGCGTCATCGGGTTTCTCCTGAAGGGCTTGCTCGAGGGAGACGAGGCGGGCCTCCTGCTCGGCGGTGCGTCGGGCATAGTCCGCCTCGATCGCGTTGATTTTGGTCTGCCGGGCGGCCCGGTCGGCCGCCGCCGCTTGGGTCGCTTCGATCTGCCGTTCGGCGTTGGCGAGGCTCTCGGCTTTGCGCCCGTATTCGCGAGCGGCCGGCAAGGCGACAAAGACGCCGTAGGCGCCGACGGTGCAGCAACCGACCGCGAGGCCGGCGACGAAGGCCGCGGCGAGTTTGAACCTGTCGAGCGGGCCCATCATCCTTCGTCCCCGATCGGGAGGAGCGGGGCGGTCTGCCCGGCCAGCGCGTGGGTACAGTCGTCCAGAAACTGGATGTGTCCGTCCCTGATGAAGGAGTGGCAGACGAGCGGACGGGGATCGATCGCTTCGCCGGCCATCACACGCCCATGCTCGTCGTCGGTCAAAGGCTGCACGCCCTGCACCAGGACGGAAGGCTGGAAGGTCGGCCGGCCATAGTCGCCGTTCCAGGTCCAGCGCGGCCCGGCCCCCTCTCCCACCCGAATGCCGTGCCGTTGATTGCACCCTGGGCACTGAAGGAAGAGATGCCCGTCCGCTCCGAAGCGCAGCACACCCCGCGCGCCCATCATTCGAGCCCCGACACGCAAAGCTCGGCCTCGCCGAGGCGCTGCGCGTCGCCCATCTCGCGGCGCTTCACAAGCCCATTGACGATCTGCCCGCCCGCCTTGTTGAAGGCCGTCTGCGCTTCGCAGGCCGGCCGGTAGCGCCGCGCTGTCAGATGCCGGGCGGCCGTGGATCGGATCATGGCCGGCGCGCCGAAGTTATAGGCACCCGACGTCATCGATGCCTGCAAGCTGACCGGCGCGGCCAGAAACCCCGGAACCCCATCGACGAGCGGCAGGTAATAGTCGCGCGCGACGCGGCGCCGGAGCATCGCCTCGCACTCGGCCGGCGTGAAGCCCATGCCGGGTTTCACGGGCTGACCGTTGATCCGGGTTTCGCCGTAGCAGATGTCCCAGATCTTGGCGTAGCGGTCCCAATGGGATTTCAGGGCGAGCCCCTCCCACGGCTTGATCAGCCGATCGACGGCCAGCGCGACGGCCGGCGGGGTCAGCCCCTTGTCGATCGCGGCGCGGATCGTGGCCGGCGTTTCGGCCGGCGTGCGTGCAGTCCAGGTGGTCCAGCCGCTGGTGATGGCGAGCACGGCCGCGCCCGCGAGAGCGGCTTTTCCGCGCTTGGTGGCGACGATCTTATGGACGGGCATCGTCATCCTCCGGCAGCGAGTTCTGCGCGACGATGCGGGCGACGAAGGCGCCGGCCGAGGCGAAGGCGCAGATGAGCGCGAAGATGCGCGGCTGGATCGGCAGCGCGCCGTCGAAGGCCGGCAGCGCGACTTCGAGAAGGGAAAAGAGGAAGGCGGCCGCGATGAAGCGCAGCGACCAGGCGCGCCTGATCACCGCCCGCCAGTTGGCGACGAGGGTCATGGTGTCTCCGGGGCGTAAAGTGGGCTCGTGAAAACAAGCTGACGAATTGATGGTGGTGGAGTCGCCGAAGCGTGCGAGGCTGCCGGGCAACCTCGAAAGGATCGGCACATGGGTGAGAAGCGCAAAGGCTCCAAAGAGGGCCGCAAGCCCAAGAAGGCGGTCGAGAAGACGATCGCTGCAGCCCCCAGCCTGAAGGGCGGCGTTCTGGCCGGCGGGAAGTCGGCTAAGTAGCGGCGTCGATGGTAGCGCGGTGCACCCGCGCTCCGTTGAGGGCCCGGCGCTATGGCCGGGCTAGTTGGGTCAGGCGGCGATCGCGCCGACGCCCTGCAGGTAGGACTTCAGGGCGTTGTAAAGCCCGGTCTTCTGCGCGGTCGACGTGAGCGCGCCGCCCGTGTGGATCACGGCCACCTGCGCGTCGCCATAGGAGCTGTTGTTGCGCAGGAGGTCGAGGCCCGTCGCGAGCGAGGTCGAGGCCGTGGTCAGCGTAGCGGCCTGAGCGCCGTCGACCAGAAGCTCGGACGCGCTCGCGCCCGTGCGGTTGGCGACGACATGGTGTGGCGAGGCCGTGGAGCCCGAGCCGCCGAGGCCGCCCGTGGTCTGACTGACGCGGCCACCATGCCCCGACGCGCGGGAATGGACGTTGGTCCGGCCGTTGGCCGAGCCGTAGTCCTCGCCCGTGGTGCCGTCCATCAGCGTGAAGACGCCGATATGGGCGCTATCCTGCTGATGCTTCGCGCCCGTCGCGGTGGACGGGTTGAAGTTGGTCGAAGCGAACTGGTTGGAGCCGTTGCCCTTGTAGCCCCGATCCTTCGTCCAGGTCGGGAAGGCCGTCGAGGTCAGCGTGTAGGCAGACGAGACAAGGTTCTCGTTCGCGGCCTGCTGGGTATGAGCCGCCACGATATGCAACTCGTCCAGAACGGACAGAACGCCCGCCGTCTTCAGGTCGCCGAACAGCTTGTCCACCAGCGCGCGCCGCTTGTCGCTCGGCGGCGAGGTCATGCGCGCGACATAGGCCGAGGCTTCCGAGTTCGTGAAGCTGTAGGCCGGGTATGTCGCGAGCAGCTGATCACGCAGGATCGCCGCCGCTTCCTTGTGGATCGGCGTCGTCGGATGCGTCTCGTCGTTGCAGTTCGTGGCCCGGATTACCGACCCGACCGGATGCGCCAGCGTCAACGTCCCGCCCGTGATCGTCACCGTGTAGGGGCCGGAGCCCGTCACGCTGACCACCTTGAAGGGGAAGTTCTGCGTCGGGACCGGCTCGACATTGGCCGTGCCGGGCTCAATCACGAACGTCTCGTCCACATCGGGCTTGTCGGCCATGACCAGCGTCGTCGCTCCCACGGCCGAAGCCGATGTCAGCGACGACGTGAACGAGCGCAGCTTGTACTTCGACGGACCCGAGTCCGCGTCGGAACAGAGCGCGGCGAGGTCGAGAAGCGCGTCAGGGCCGCCGCTCGCGCCGATCCCGTTGCGAATGCGGGTGTTGACCTGATCCTTGTAGCCTCCGAGCTCGTAGCCGATGCCGCCGACGCCCGACGTGTACCAGGGGAACTGGTTGGCGAGGTCAGTGCATCGATAGTTCGTAAGGATGTTCTCCATCGAACCATTTCGCGTGCCGGTCGAGACGCGAGGCGGAAGGGTGCCCTGCGTGACCCGCGTGTGCCCGAGCGAGCGCATCTGGGCGTAGAACTTCTGAAGGCTCGACCAGATGCGCGTATCGGTCTGCCCGCCGCCCACATCGTTGGTCCCGAGGCTGCAGTAGGCCATGCTGCAGAAACGGGCGTAGACGCGGCTGTAGTAATTGTTGGCATTCCAGTGGCCAATCTGACGGCCACCGAGCGAGTGCGAGAAGAACGGGATACCAGCCGCGAAGGCGGCCCGCTTGGCATAGCCGCCGCCATTGTCGCCCACACCGCCACCGTCCGACAGGCGGTCGCCGATCGAGTCGGTAGCGACGAAGAGCGACGGCACCTGCGTCTTTCCATCAACCGGAAGGCCGGCGATCATCACCGGAGCCGGGCCGGGCAGCGTGGCGCCGCCCGAAGGCTGGCCGATCCCGCCCTGGATCATCACAAGATCAGCCGGGGCGCGAGTGTCCACGGTCGGATCGTAAATGTAGGAAGTGCCGAGGGTCTGGCCGCAGGTGTAGACGACCGCGCCATCGGGGATGTCCACGATGGTATTCGTGATGACCTCCGTCGAGTCCTCGAACTCCGTCAGGCCGAACATGGAAGGCGTCAGCTCGTCCGCGAAGTAGAGGTCACAGCCACCCGGAATGGTGAAGGTCTGCGAGCCGCCGAAGAGGAGGCGAACGACCGGCGTGGGCGCGCCAGGGATTTCGACCGATGCCGCCGCGATCGGCGTCCCCGGTCCCGCCAACTCTTCCGAACTGGTCAAAGCCTCGATCCGAACGGTCGAGAACCCAACGTACAGCGACTTCTGCGAGCGCCGGCCGAGCTTCATCGGCTTGCGCGCATAGGTGCGAGTGCGGGTGCCGAAGGCGCCGCGAGAGGCATTGTTCACCTGCCCCGCCATCGCGACGTTCTTGTAGCCAGCCGCGAGCACGGCGGGCCAGTTGCCCTTCGCATTCACGCCGACCTGCGACGAACTTTGCAACCCGCTATTGGTCGCGTTGGGGTGCGTCTCGGTGACGGTGATCGGGATGGATTCTCCGAGGGTTAGAGATCCTGGCCCCTTCACGACAAAAGCGTCCGTCCCGTCGTCCACGAGCTTCAGCTTGTTGCCCGAAACCGTGAGCGTAAGGGTCGAGCCGATGGCGCGTCGTGCGACGCGGAACAGCGGTGTGTTCTCAGCCTCGTCCGCATACACGGAATAGGAGTTGGCCTGCGCCGTCTGGAACAGGTTGCCCAGTGTAATCGGGGCGCTGGCAGCAACGGCGATCGACATCGAGAGCTTGCGTCCGCTAGTTGTCGTCAGCCTCGCAGCGATCGTGCCGACGGCCGAGGCCGTCAGACCGACCAGTAGGGTGCGGCGCGAAGCGTCCAGGGTCAGCCTCCCATCGTTCGGCGCGATGGTGGCGATAGTCTCACCAGTGTTCAAGCCGTCGATGGCGGAGATCGGCAGACCAGCGGTGGAGTTGGCCGCGAATGACGCCGATGCCGGACCGAGCCCGAAACTGCCAGCCGGCAAAAAGGTGCGAGCAGCGACCGCGATGGCATCTTTGAAAGGTACGATCCGCGTCTTCGCCAGTTGCTGGTATTTGTGCGCGGGGTGGACAATAGCTGCCCCCGGAATGTCCGCGGATGCGACACGGTTGACGACCGCGCCAACGTCGTGAGCCTTGGCGAGCCTACCATTGACATTCGGAGCCGTTGCATCGGCCTGCGAGTTTCGTGCGCCGCCGACACCCGTCACCGTCCATCCTCCGCCCTGACGTGCCACGACAGATGCGACGGTGAAAATGCGAGCGCCCGTTTCGAAGTTCGACGTCCCAGACTCGAAGGCCAAGGTGTCGCCGACGTCCGGCTTGTCGGAGAGGTGGATGACATTCGTGCTGTTGGCCGCGACCGCCTCGAGGAGCGTCGCCTGCCAGGAATCCACGACCCATTTCCCAAAGTCGGAGGGGTCGCGGCTGTCCGACCATGGATCGATGCCGATGAAGATCGGCGCATCGCGGGTGGTGTTTTCGATCTTGCCGCCGCCGTTGCCGACGATCCAGTTCCGCCAACGCTCGATCGTCCCGCCAGCCGAATTCCCAGCACCTGACGGAGTTTGCGTTACGCCAGGGGTGATGAAGCTATTCGCCGGAACGGTGACCGATGGCGGCGTCGCAAGCTGCACCAGCGGCATACCAGGATAGCGGGATTGCAGCTTGGCGGCGAACTCTTCGACCAGGGTTTGCATCCCGGCGAAAGTCTGGTTGGTCGCGAGGTTATTGCGTCCATGAGCCGAGATCGCGACGTCAAACATGGGCTCGGGCTGGAGCAAGGCGCAGGCGTCCGCAATCCAGTCGATGACGCCCTTGGCGTCGGTCGGGTTCGCATCGGAGCTAACGCCGTCGCGCATCGTCGCGAAAAAGTTGGACGAATAGCGGGCGGTGGTCATCCAGTTCATGGGACCGCTGGCGACGTCGCCGAGGGCCTGCTGGAGATACCCCGCATCCCCGCGACCGGCTGCAAGCTTGGCCGAGACCGTCGTTTGATCCGTGATGCTGTCTGCAAACAGGATCGGGCAGACCTGACCTTCCCATCCCTCTGCTGCGAACATGACAGGGCCGAACGAGCCTCCGATCGCAGACGCCGTGCCCGATCCGGTCGGTCGGCCCGTCACCGAAAAGTCGTTCGTCAGACTTTCCGCGCCGTTCTCACCCGCCTGATACATCGGCGGCAATGCCGGATAAGCACCATGCTCGGCGGCGACCCAATAGACGTCGAGGAAGTAGAGACCATTGGCCGGGAGTGTCGCCATGGGATCGTTCCAGACGCGTTCCGCAGGCGCGAGAATTTTTGACGTTGAGCCGCCCCATTTCACCTGCGCGACGACTGCGCCATCCGACCACCGGCGCACGTCCACCCTCTGGATCGTCACTGGGAAGTTGTTCGGCCGAACGCCGAAGATCGTGTTGACCACGTTGGCCCACAGGAACGAACCTTTTCGGGCTTCGAACGTGGTCGAGAAGGCCCAAGAGCGGTACTGATACTTGGCGAAGGACGTCCCGTTGCCGCCCGATCGGCCAGACGTGTCGCTGGAGGCGTAACCGCTGTCGTTGATGGCATAGTCGGTTGGCAGACCGAAGCGGTTCGACGCAAGCATGTAGCGGTTGCGCTTGCCTCCACCTGGCACGAGGATGCCGGCACCGATCGCGCCGGCCAGAGAGCGTTTCGCGGCGTTGATGCGCGCAGGTGTACGGGCCATGACGGGCCTCCTAAGTCAGGACACGAAAAAGGCCGCACAGGGCGGCCTTGAGTGAAGTCAGGTTCAGGCAAGGGGCGGGAACTGAAATGCCCTCACGGCTGTTTGCAGCCACGAGACGCGCCGTTCCTCCCCGGCGATGTACCGACCGCGCCACCCGGCTCATGTGTCAGGGTGGCGCGGTCGATTTGTTTTCAGATGGTCGCAGCCTCGCGGAAGAGATCATCGATCGCCTCGGCCGAGAGCCCGAGGGCCTGCCCCAGCGCGGCGATCAGCGGATGATTGCGCTTCAGCTCGGCCGCATATTCCCATTCGATCCGGGCCTCTTCACCCGCCTGCCCCGCCATCTGCGCGATGGCGGCTTCGGCTTTCGAGAGAAGCCCGGCGCGAGAAAGGGCGATCCGCGCTTGGCGCATGGTGACGGCCGACGGCACTGGCTCTGGTGGCACAGGCGGGGCGGAGAACGTCTTGCCGTCGTAAAGCCAGCCGATGCCAGCCCCGGCGGGCAGGAGAACCAGCCCCTGCACCTTGGCGAAGTCCGCATCGGCGACGATCGAATTGGAGACGACGCCATTCGTGATGAGAGCGTAACGGTCAGACATCAGAAGAACCTCACGATCAGAAGGCCATTTCCTCCGTTGCCGCCGTTGCCGGGATCATTGCCCGCACCGCCGCCGCCACCGCCGCCGCTCGGGAACCCACCGTTCCCGCCTTTCCCGCCTTTCTTTCCGACCCCCAGTCGCGAGCCGCCGCCGCCCGATCCTCCGCTGCCGGCGCGGCCGAAAGCGCCATCCTCTCCATTCCGGCCATCGCTGCCATTGGTCGAGTCAGACGTTGCTGCAGCACCGCCCGGCTGGCCGCCAAGAGGCCCAGCTCCGCCAGAATTACCGCCTGAAGTTTGGTTGCTGTCAGAGCCCGGTGCCCCCGCGCCGCCAGCTGCGCCGCCATAAAGGGACGAACCACCGGAATATCCCGCCATGCTCGCGCCAGCGGCGCCTCCCATGTCGGTGTTCCAGGCAGCGGGAATGGAGGAGCTGTTGGAAGCTCCCAGATGTCCGGCGCTGGGGCTGTTGACGGCGCTGGTAAGGGACAAGAAGCCAGCGGTGCCGCCAAATCCCCAGTTTCCTCCGCCGCGCGCGCAGACCAGATTGCCCAGCGTCGTGTCGCCCCCTGGAGGGCCGCTGCCCCCTTTAGTCACCGAGCCGGCTCCACCGGCTCCCACGGTTGCCGAAATCGCCTGACCCGGCGTCTGACCCGATACGATTTCCGTCGTCCGCGCCCCGCCGCCTCCGCCATGCGCGAAAGCACCGTTGCCTTGGTTGGGCTCCATTCGAGCACCGCCGCCACCGCCGCCGAAGCAATCCACGATCGCGCCGTTGACACCCGGCGGCCAGATCAGGTTGCCGGATTCGAAGAACGTCTTCGTCCCAGGCGTCAGAACGAACGACCGCAGTGCCGTGCCGTCGCAGATGAGCACTCGGGTCTCGCCGGGATAGGACACGAAGGATGCAAGACCGTCGATCGTCTCCGAGCCGATCGGATCAAAGGTCACGTCGCCCGTGCCGGCATTCCGGTAGCGGCACCACCACCCGTTCCCCAGCGAAGCAGCCGCTTCGAAGGTCTGCGTGAAGGTGCCCGCCGTGATGTCGATCAGCTTGCCCTTGTCGGCCTTGGTGAGAGCCGTGTTCGACGTGCGGGCGTCCCGGTTGAGATCAGTGGCCGCAGAGAAATCAACCGCAGCGAATTCATAAGCGGTCCCGGCCGCGTTGGACCGCAGAAACTGTAAGGCCGTGCTGGAGTTCAGCGCGGGGATGTTGAGCCCCTGCGCAAAACCCTTCGCTCGCTCGGCCTGTGCGAAAGCCTTTGGGGACCAGTGATAAGCCGAGAACTTGCCGGACGCGACTTCGCTGTCTTCTGCCTCGTTGGACCAGCGCGAGGCGAGCACGGCCGAGGCCGCCGCCTTCAGCGCCGAATGAAGCGCCGAGAAAAGGCCCGCTTCGACTTCCACACCCTCGGCCGCATTCGCCCAGGATTTTGCCTTATCCCGCGCGGTGCCCGCCGTCGTGACATCCTTGCCCGTCTGCACGCGATCGGCGGCGGTCTTCACGACATCGGCGGCCGTGCTCTCGGCATTCTCGGCCGTGAACTCGCCGACATCGGCGACCGCGTTGAAGTCCTTCACAAGGTTCTGACGGTGGCCACCCTGCCCGAGACCGGACGGGTTCTTCGTGGCGTCCCACTGGTCATTGTTGGCGGCGCGGATGCGGGTGATTGCCGCCTGGATGAGAGCCGGGAGCGCCATCAGAGTTCCTTGATTTCGAAAGGCATGGAGAGGCCGGGCCCGTCGCCCTCCCACTGCACCTGTTCCAAGGGCGAGGGAGCGCGAAGGCGGCCCACGAAATTCCGTGTGATCCCGTTGAAGAGATCCGTGGGGTCGGGGATGACGAAGACTTCCCTGTGGACGCCCTGCCGGCGGACCATCTTGAGGAACTGTCCATAGGCCTCGTCTGCCGAGAGATGCTGCAGGCCGAAGCGATGGACGCGGATCGGCCGGCGCGGGTCGAAGAACTCGTCACCGCTGAGCGCCGTCTCGATCGCCGTGGCGAACTCGAAGGTCAGCGTATCGCCCCAGCTATAGTTGATGCGTGGGCGGATGGTCGGCCCGACGAAAAGCCGGCCGAGCTTGAAGAAGCGGTCCGGGTTGCCGGGATCGATGAAGGTCAGACGCATGTATTGCGCCGTGATGGGCGTAGGAAGGAGGATAGCCGGACAGGTGCGGAACCCTTCGATGTCCTCGGCCGTGAAGCCGCCTAGCCAGAAGCTGTCGTCTTCCCATTCCAGAGTGTCGAGGCTCCAGGGCGACGAGAACAGGCCCGGCCAGAGGTCGTAGACGTCGTAATGAAGGTAGGTCGAGAAATCCGGCTTCTCGCTGAGTTCGACGAGCATGCGCGAGGTCAGCGTGCCGCCATGGTTGATCGGCGAGATCAGGCTGACCGTGCGCGGCTTGCCGAAGTTGATCGTCAATGTCGCCTCGCTCTGGGAAAGACCCACGGATCGCGCGACCTTGGCGTATTGCCGGCTGAGAAGGTTCGAGAGCGGCAGCGTCGGCTGCCAGGAGCCGCCTGACAGTGCGCTCGCGTCCAGCGTATCAAGCCAGTTCTCGCTTCCGAGGGTGATCCGCGAGTCCATGCGTCATCCGTAAATGTCGAGAGTGATGACGCCGGCCTCCACCTTGTCGCCGCTTCGGCGCGGCAACACGACTTCCTTGCCGATCACGAGCATCGGCCGGCCAGCGTCGAGGTCGAAGCGCGGCAGCTGAAGCGTTACGATGCTGCCGAGACGAATGCCGATGGCCACCTCGTCCTTCAGCGGGACGCGATAGCGCTGGCGTCGTTGACCGCGAAGAGCGAGCTGCCGGCCGGCTTCCGCCTTGGCAGCCGCCTCGCTCGCGAAGAGCGAGGGAAACGTCAGTTCCGATGCGCGCAGATGGACGGTCTTCAGCGGCTCGTTCTCGACTGAGACCGAGCGAGATTCTTTGGTGACGAACGCTTTCAAAGCCGTCGTGGCCGCCGTCTTGTTCAAATCGGCTTCCGATTGGACGAGCCAGGCCGGCGCATAGGTCACCGTCACCTTCCAGGCCGGCACGCCAGCCTGCGCGTCGTTCGTGACGATGCGCTCAATCCCCTGCCCGCGATCGAGGATCACGCTGAGGTCGAGCACGGGCCCCCTTGCGCCGGCCGCAACGTCCACTTGGCCGAACCGGAACACGCCTGTTGCGTCGGGGCATATCCAAGCGCCCATAGAGGCCAGAACGGCCGTGACGGCCGGCAGGACGTTTCGCGTGTCGGCACCGATCCAGATGCCAACTTCCGCGCCGTTCAGCGCGTGGAGGGCGTCGAGTTCATCAGCGTTGTAGTCGGCCCCGGCGTCGAAGCCCGAAGCGTCGAGCATCCGGCGCGCGACCTTACCGACCGAACGCGCGCCCGGTGCGCCCTCGGTGATATCGGCCGTGATCGCGCCTTTCGGATTATCGCCTATCCTGATCTGCCCCGTGGACGGACACCGCCCATAGGCGCGCTCCGGAATGGTAGCGGCCATCAGCGCGGCGAAGGTCGAGTAGCTCGCCCCCTTCGTCAGCGGCACACCGTCATCCCGCACCTCGTCGAACTCGCAGCCGTTCGAAGCGAAGTCGAACACCAGCTTGAAGCGATTGGAGACGATGCCGGGAACGTTTCGGTTGACACCCCAGGCCAGCGGCTTGGGCTTGTCCTTCAGGTCCTCGGGCGTTCCTTCGGCGTCTGTCTTCGTTCCGTCCGTCGTCGTGCCCTTGTAGGTCTCGGTCTGGATCGGGACGCGCAGGTCATCGAGGCGGTCGCGAATGCGGATCGTGGCGACGGTCCAGGACACTTCGATCTGCTCCATGATGCCGGTCAGCACCAGGGCGCGCGAGGTGAAGCGCGCGTCCACGTCCTCCAATGCCCAGATCGTCACCCGCCGGCCATCGACGGCGTAGCGAGCCAGACGGTCAAGGTTTTCCCCCGCGCCGTCGTCGCCGATCGCCACCTCGATGAAGCCGTAGCCGACGCGCGCTTCGCCCGAGGTTGTCCCGTCGTCGAAGATCGACTGCTCGAAGTTGCCGGGGTTGATGACCCGTCCCTCGTAATGCCGATGGGGCGGGTTGTCGTTCGTTCCGGTCGTGTAGCCGTCGGTCGCGAGGCGCTCTACGACGACGGCATTGACCTCCGGGTGGGGGTCGAAGGCTTCGAACTCCACCAGGTAGATCATGCTGCCATCGCCTTTCGCTTCTCTCTAGCCGACTGACGCCCGGTCAGACGGTTGCCTTCGTCCACCGATCCCTTCACCTCGATCGCGCCCTGTGCCGTCGCCTTCGCGAGCGTGGCAAAGCGGCTTTCGAAGGAAGCTTGCAGGCGAGAGAGACCCGCAACGACGGCTGAGTTGTCGTTGGCCGTCATGACCGCGCGGGGCGCGGCCTGCATGTTGAGGGTCGGCATACCCCGCGTCATGCGCATGGTGTCCACCACGGCCGGGCCGCCCCACGACGCGACGTCGCGCTGCGACCAGACCACTTCGCCGCGATGGACAAGGCCAGCGACGTCATGGACGCCACCGGCGCCCGTGTAGCCGCCGGTCGCCCAGCCCCGGCCTTCCGCCTGGCCGAAGAGACCGTAGTGCGCGGAGGCGTAGACCTCGGCCGAGTAGCCCTTCGGCAGCCCGAACGTCTCGCCGGCCGCGATGGCCGCCGCGACGTCCTTGTTCTTGGCGAGGTAGGGGGCGGCGCTTTCGTAAGTCCACCCGCCATTGCGCGGGGTTTCCGTGGTCGCCGGGTTGGTCCCCGGAACCGTGATCCCCTGCTGACGGGCTGCCGCTGCCGCTGCCGCATAGTCCTTCATGGCCACCGCGAGCGACTTGATGCCGTCGTTGATGCCAAGGAGGGCTTCGTAGTCCTTCTTGTTCTGCTCCAGCTGGGCTTCGTCGAGCGCGATCTGGCGCTTGAGGGCCACCAACTGGCTTTCGGCAGTCGAAAGCTGGCCGCGCGCCGCCGTTTCGCTCTGGTCGAGGATCCTGCGGACCTCGTCGAAGGCGTCGTGATAGCGCTCGGAACTGGCATAAAACGACCGGGCTTCGGCCAGATATTCCTGGCCGGCACCCGTGAGCTTGGACCGCGCGTCCTCATCCCCGCCCTGCGCCTTCATGGCGAGGTCGAGGAATTGCTGGCGGGCTTCCGCCACCCGCGCTTCCGGGGTGAGGGTCGAGAGACTGTCATCGACCAGCAGCGACTTCCTGAACTGCGCGATGTTGCTCGCAAAGTCCTTCAGGCTGCCGACGGTCGACTCCAGTTCGCTCGCCTCGTTGCGGCGGGCCGAAAGCAGATCGTTGATGCGATCCGTTTCGTGTTGGTAGCTGCGATCCAGATTGCTGCGAGCCGCCGAAAGGACCGTGGCGGCGCGTTCGGCCGACAATGCCTTTTCCAGCTTGGCAACGGCATCCGCGCCGAACTTCGCCGCTTCCAACCGCTCCTTCGCCGCCCGGCGCTCGAAAGCCGCCAGTTCGTCGCCCGCGTTCTGGGCGTCGAACAGACGATCCTCGTAGCCCCTGATCGCGGCTTCGATCTCAGATGCCGATGCGGAAATCGATCGCCCGGCTTCCGTCACCACGCCTGAGAGGCGCGGGAAGACACTGACGAGGTCGGCGAAGGCATCACCTGCCAGTTCTGATCCGTCAACGATCTTCTGGGCCGACAGCGAGAACCACCGATTGACGATGGCCGGATCGACATTGAGGAGCGAGGCGTTCGAGAGCGCCGTGTCGAACTCCGTGAAGAGGTCGGCCACGTCGTTCAGATAGCCCTTTCCCGTCAGATCGTTGATCTTTCGGCCGAACCCGTCGACGAAGTCGGCGGCCATTTTGGCGAGGGCCCTGTTCAGTTCCTCGCCGATACGCCGCGCGGCGTCCGCCGCGTTCATCCCAAGCTTCTGAAGGGTCGGCAGCAACTGCTGCGCGGCCCCTTGAAGCGAGCGGAAGTTGGATTCGACGGCAGAAAGCTCCTTCGGCGGGTTGAGCACCGAAAGCGCCTGATCCTGCGCGGCGCGGCGCGCCTT